>PUOJ01000086.1 GCA_003552075.1 Bacteroidales bacterium | reverse complement strand
TGCTGATGGAGGACGTGGTGAGTTACCAGCCGCCATTTGGCTTTATCGGGGCCATCGCCAACGCGGTGATCATCCGCCGGAAGCTCAACCAGATTTTTTCCTACAGGAAAAAGGCGATGGAAGCGTTGTTCGGCTCTTTCTGACCAGCTGCTGATCAGTTATCCTACCGTAAGTCACATGCTAATTGGCCCATTGATGCCTTATATAAGCATTGCGTAATCTGCTGTGAGGGCCATCTGGCGCGTTGTAAGTTTTTAGCAATACATATATAGCAGCGCGGGTGGTTTTCAGCTAGCCTGAAAGCAAAGACAGAAGCATAGTGACTTTGAGAAAAGGGGTGCAATGGCTTATTCCACAATAAAGCGTAAGTTGCTTACTTCACCGGAATTATATACTTCTGCAATGTACACACCTGGTCCCAATGAAAGCAAGTATGCGTGCTCACCCTTGCCAGTTTGGAAAGTTTGCAATTGTCTGCCGATGTCATCGTACACAACCACTTGGGTGTCTTCTTTGGTGCTGACTACATAAAGGGTCTGGTTGTGATACCACGCCCTTACGCTACCCTTGGCCTTGGGTTCAATTACATTCACTGCGGACTCGTTGAAATGGAGCACAAAGCGATCTGTGTCGTCTGCATTGCTGGCATAAAAGTGGTATTGGGGTTCATGCTGAAGATCCTGGATGATGTCTTCTTGTGTGTCCACTAGCAGGATTTCATACGCATTAAAAGCATCTCCTTTATCTTCAATGGAGAACGTATACTCTCCTTCTTGCGGAAAGTACATGCCAAGTGGAATGGACAGGTTATCATCAACATAAGGGATGCTGTTTACAGCAACCTCTACTTTGTCCCCGGTTATACTAAAGAGTTGCGGCACGTTTTCATCAAAGCTGCGCAGCTTTATTGCATCCAGCGGATCGCGGTCAAAACTGGCGTTTCCGCGGGTGCGCAAAATGGTTTGGTCATGATGATCCGCATTTGAAAGCCTGAACACCAGCTCTCCCGGCTGTGTTATTTCATCTTTCTGGATGCCGTTTTCATGAGCACGCATTTCGTTGGTAAAGGTGAAGGTAAGGCCATCTTCTTTTGCCTTGACAAAGAAGCCTTCGTTGACGGGTATTAAGGCTTGACTTTCGCTTCCGTCAACGGTTACATAACCAGCACCCCCCTCTTTGTCTTTGTCATACCTGTAGGCATACACATCCTCAAAATAATCTGCATGATCCAATACCTTATTCCAGTCAATGGCCGACGGGTAGGGGTTTCCAAGGAGGTTCCATCCGTCATGTTCTTTTGAAAGGGATACCTCAATGTCTCCTGTGTTAGGCGGGCCCTCGAAGGATTTTGTGCCTGCATTTTCATAAGCTACAAGGTATCCTTTTCCTGGGATAAAATGGGTGAGGTTATTGTCCGGCTGCTTTTGGTTTAACCACGCTGGGGGATTCTCCTGGTAGGCATAGAAGTCATACCCACCGACGGCACCGGATGGCGTCCATTCGTTTTCGATGCTTTGGTTTTCCACGGGAGCAGCAACCAGCTGCCAGTCGGTTGCTGGGCCATTTCCACCCCATCCACTGGAAGCGTCAATATATCTTTCCATCCTAAAGCGCCCATGTATTGTAAGGTTTTCATTGTCAATGAGCGAGCTGCCGCTTTCCATGGTGAGGTGATAAACCCCTGCAGGATCATTTATACTCAGGCCATGGGGGGTGTCCGTTATGATGCTTGCTCCCATTTGACTATTTGGGGCACCGGAGCTCCAGTTGTTCTCCTCGTGCCAATCCTCGTTTTCCGTCCCAGCCCAGGTCGTGGCTTCAAGCTCAAAAAGCCTCATTCGCAAAGTAATGTTGCCAAAAGATTCGTGTTTTATGAATGTTTGTGGGGAGGAGCTGTTATCTGCAAGATAGAAATAACCCCAGGAAGTGTCATCATAACCAATCGCGATATTTTCACTGCCCAGCTGACGAATCCCGAGCATGTACGTTCCCGGCTCCAGGACAACCGGGTTGTTAAGCCTGAAGTTCATTGTCTGGAGTGACATGCCATCATGTCGGGTAAACGTATTCCCTGGGATGACGGTCTGTATGACTTCGTTGTTTTCGTCTACCTCATAAAGGGCAATTTGAAATTGAATGGAGCCTGTTGAAAAAGCTGACCATTGCACTTGAACAGACGTCAGTAGCGCTGCCTCACGGACCTCATATTTCATGCCCATAAGCGTAGCCGATTCTCCGCCAACTCCTCCCGATATTTCGCCAATATCATGCGAATACAGGTTGTTGCTCACGGTAAGGTTAAACACATCTCTTTTGTCTGCCAGGTCACTGCCCTCGTGGTCGGCTTCATATTCAACAGCATAGGAGCCGTAACCGAGCCCGGAGGTTAACCAGTTTGAGTCGGAAGTAAGTGTGGCGGTGTCATTGGCATTGAAGGGCGAAGGAAGCATTGCGCTGCCTGTGTAGTTGTCTTCCTGCACATTAAAAAGCAGGTTCACTTCTTCGTGAAGATCAGTGCCGGTATTCTCCACCTGTGCTTTCAGCAGAATCGTGTCCGGTAGCTGCGTTCGCGGGATTTGTGTATATTTTCGGTTGAGACCGGTCACCAGCAGATTTGGACCCAGTGTTTTAGCGGACGTGACTCTGCCGGAAGAGTATGTGTGGTGCTCGTCTACAGAAAACGCTTTATAATAATAGAATGTATTTTTATCCAGGCCACTATGGATAAAGCTATTTAGGTCACCTTGATAAATAATTGTTCCTCCGCCATAAGGCAGCACATCACCAATTGCATAGGCGGTTTCGTTTGCCGGTATTCCGAAGTTGTTTTCCTCAGACCATGCGATCATCACCTCATGCTCGTCGGCATTGGGTAACCATGTGAGTTCAATTTCACTGGTGGAGATGGCTGTAGCTGAAAACCCTGTTGGGTTTGGGATGCCATGGAGCATGCTTCCCAAAGCGTTGAGCGAAAAGTTGGCGTTGAGCCTTCCCGAGCCAAGTATGCTTTGGTAGTCGGGATTTGCATGATAGTGGTTGTCGGTGTAATCCACAAGCAGGTTCCAGGCATCATCACTGGTCAATGAGAAATTGTTGCGATGGGCCTTGGAAAGAAGCAGCGCGGCTACACCGGAAACATGCGGGCAGGCCATAGAGGTTCCCTGATTGCCACCGTAGGAATTGTTTGTGTAAGTGCTGATTATCGGCGCACCATCTCCTCCACCGGGCGCTGAAATGTCAATCCAGCTTCCATAATTGGAAAATGAAGATTTTTCGTCTTTGTGTGTAGTGGACGCAACGGCCATAGCACCTTCATAATATGCCGGGTACCAATTACTTTCGCTATTGCTGTTTCCTGCAGCAAAAATTGTTACCCCACCCTCCATCACATTACCACCACCGTATGTGTTGAAATAGTCAATGGCATCCAAAACCGGTTGCTCATAAACGTTGGGCGATGTATAGCCCCAGCTGTTTTGGGAAATAGCGGCTCCGTTATCTGCCGCATAAACCGGTGCAAGATGAAATCCGCCGTTGCCTGATGGAGAAAAGACCTGAAGTGACATCAGCTGTACACCGTCGCTACTGCCATCGCCTCCTGCAATACCAGATACACCCACGGAGTTATTGCTGACAGCCGCAACAGTTCCTGCCACGTGGGTTCCATGATTCCCGGGCGTGATCGTTTCCGTATTGTTCGCAAAATTATAGCCAATGTTTGGCCACATATTCCCTGCCAGATCCTCATGGACGTGATCAACGCCACTGTCGATAATGGCAACAATCACGTCGTTATGCCCAGTTTCCCTGGACCATGCTTCCGGCATGCTGATGTCCGCTCCTGGCGTGCCACCCGTCTGACCCGTGTTGGAATAGTGCCATTGATCGCTAAATTCGGGGTCGTTTGGCAGCCACGTGTCCGATGATTCTCTTATCGTTGCGTCTCCTGATAGCTTGTCTGTCATTGTTTCTCCCGAGATGAGCTTTTTCCGAAAAACGGGTTGTGCCATCTCAACATCCGGAAGAGCCAGATAGGCCTCCATCATACGAAGGATGTCGGCCCCTTCATCAACATGAAATTTATACCAAAGGTGGAAACCCCATGCCTTGTGCCTTGCAGTATGCTTGTTCCTTAAAGCTGGTGTGTGAAAGTATGGTGTTGCCTCTTGGACCGCAAAAGCTGCGTTCAGGTTATCTGTTTCTTCCAGGTTGAACCTGGTGACGCCATGCCGATCGATATATGGCGGATTTTCTTGGAGGTGGCGTTCGGTGTGACGGCCAAACTTAACAAGCAGAACACCTTTTTCCCAGGCATCCGTGGAAATATCGTTGTAGTCAATGGGTGGACGCTCGCCACGGGCAACACGGTATCCATTTATTACCTCGGATTGCGGCTCTTCGCCGGGGCAGACAGGTTGACCAATAATTCTATTGCTGTCACTTCCCATAGCTCCCCTGGAAAGCAGCAAAAGGACAGCAACCACAAACATATACATTTGCGGTTTGTATCCCTTGGGGAGGCATCTGTATGTTGGGTTCTGAATCATTTTGTTCAATGAGTTATCGCTTGATTATCCAGAAGTTCGAAAATGAGGCTGGTCAGCTCTTTGTGAGCAAATTAGCCGGCCACTACACCAATTCCTGGTCTGTTTCTGGCCTCATACATTTCTTTTGTACCAAACCTTGCTCCTGGCTATGCATACAAAAATTACTGATTGCAAATGTAAGAAATTAAACAATCGTGTAATCTTTGTCCTACAAAGATAGCAAAAATAAATTACATAAAAGGTTAAAAAAGTTTACAGGAATAGTTAAAAATGCTTACGCCTATAGTTGTAAAATGACCACAAGCCCTGATAGTCAGCGCGATACAAGGGGTGTTCGGGAAAAGCTTGGTGGGTAAATTCTTGCGGGTTTTTGCAGTTGAGCCGTTGTCCTACAGGCCGGCTGATTCAAATCTGCACGATGGACCCACAGGTTAGTGGATGATGATTTTCATGGGTTCACTATCCTTATGATTGGATTTAATGATGTAGGCGCCGGCGGGCAGGCCGAGTTCGTAGCTTTGCTGGCCTTTGCCAGCATTGATGATTTGCATCAGGCGGCCGCTGAGGTCGTACAGCCTGATCTCGGCTTGTTCGTCCGGGTTGTCGACGTGCAGGGTGTTTTCGTGGTGCCAGATCCTGATTTCCGGGGCGTCGGCATCGGGGATGTCGGTGGTGTCGTCGTCATCATCCGGCGGACTGAAATGCAGGGTGAAGCGATCGGAGATCATTCCTTCCTCCGCTTCAAAGGCATATACCGGCTGCACATGGAGATCCTGGACGATGTCCTTGTGGGTGTCTTCGAGCAGCAGGGTGCTGCTTTCGAAGGTGCCGCTTACCTCCTGCAGCGAGAGGGTGTACTCCCCATTATCGGGGATGCGCATGCCCAGGGTGATGGGTTGTTCTTGATCGATTTCCGGGATGGAGTTGATTGCCATACGGGCAAGGTCTTCAGTATATGAAAAGACCTGGGGCATGTTTGGATTCAGACTGAAAAGCTTGTGTGCATCGTAGCGATCGGTTCCGTGCTCGGCGTCCTTGTGGATGCGTATCCGGGTATCGCTGTAGAAATCGTCCCTGGTGACTCGCAGCCGGATGTGTTCGCTGACCGGCTGATCCTTCATGAAGTCATCCCCGTGGACGCGCATGTCGTTGGTGAAGGTGAAATCTTCCGGGTTCTCTTTCGCCCAGACAAAGAAGCCCTGGTTGACAGGGATGATTGCTTCTTCTGTGTTTCCGTCGACTTCAATGTAGTCTCCACCACCACCTTGCGTGCGATCATATATGTAAGCAATCGCAGTTTGGAAAGGTGAATCAGCATGGTCCACCTGGTTCCAGTCAATGGCGGAAGGGTAGGGATTGCCCAGCAGGTTCCAGCCAGGTTCATAATCCCAGCCATTTTCTTTTGATCCGCTATGCTCAAGATTAACCGAAACCTCACCATTGTTGAGTTCGCCGGTAAATGTTCTTGTGCCTGTCTGCTCGTAAGCCACAAGGTAACCAATGCCCTTGTCAAATTCATTGATGTTATTTTCTTCTACCTTTTGGTTCAACCAGGTGCCCCCTTCATCCCAAACGTAAAAGTCGTAGTCGTTTTCGTCACTTTCGGGTGTCCAGCCTCCGGCAATGGATTGGCTAGCGACCGGTGAGGAGAGGAAGTGCCATCCGCGGGTGCCGTCATCTTCCTCCTGGTCACTCCCAGGCCAATTGGGTGCGGCTTCGATGTACCGCTCCATGGTGAACTCCCCGTGGATGTTCAGGTTTTCGTTGCCGAGCAGGGAGGCATCGCTTTCCAGCAGCAGGTCATGCACGTGGGCTTCGCTGTTGATGGTGGGAAAGTCAATTGCTGTAGAGGGGACTACGGCGTTAGTTTGTTCATCCGGGATGCCACCGATCCAGTTGGCTGTGTCGTGCCAGTCGTTGTCGTTGCTACCAGTCCAGGTAGTCAGGGGGCTGAGCACCATGCGGATGGTGAGATTCCCATAAGCGGATTCTTTGCCAAAGGATCCGGGGTCATCAGCATCATCAGCCAAATAAAAATAACCCCACTGCCTGTCATCAAAACCCACCGCAATAGGGCTCTCGGTCAATTGACGAATGGCTGCCATATATTGTCCAGACTCCAGGGTCAAAGGGTTTTCCAACTCAAAGCTTACCAATTCTTCCGACATCGTATTGCCGTTCCTGGTAAATTGTTCGCCCTGAATGATTGTTTCCGTCACCATCATTTCGTCATCCACTTTATACAAGGCAAACTCAAAGTCCAGCGACCCATCCGGTAACTCAGGCCAAAGAACCTGGAATTTGGTAAAAATAGCCGGGTGCAAGACAGCGTATTTCATGGCAAGAAGGCTTCTCGTTATGAGGCCAAGTCCTTCAGTCGTCAATCCGTGGTCTCGTGCATAAATATTATTCTCAGACACGTAAAAATCGAAGCTGTCTTTTCTGTCTTGCGCATTGCTGTGTGGGTGATCGGCCTCATAATGGATGGTGTAGGTGTTTGCTGGCTGCAGGTTTGCTGTTTGCCAGGCCGTTTCTGCCGTTACCGTTGTTACTCCTCCGCTTGGCAAGGGGTCTGATAGTGTGGCCGTTGAGGAAAACCCGTCAGCATCCACCTCGAAACTGAAGCTTACCGGCTCATCCAGGTCCGTGCCCGTGTTTTGGACATGCGCCTGCAGAACCATTTCTTCGGGGAGCTGTGCTGGCGGAATGCTGGTATATTGTTTATTTAGGCCGCTCACCAAAAGGTTTGGACCCTGGGTCTTTTCAGAAGCCACTACTCCCGAAGAATAGTTCTCGTTTTCGTCCACCGAAAAGGCTTTATAGTAATAATTCGTGTTGAGTTCAAGATCAACGTGTGCAAAGCTGGTTGCCTCGCCCACATACAAGATTATGCCCTCTTCTCCCGGCAGGTATTCGTCCACTTCGTAAGTGGTGCCGTCGACAGGTTTGCCAAAGCTGTTTTCGTGCGACCAGGCGATCATCACATCGTGGTCATCCTCATTAAGCGACCAGCTGAGGTCGATCTGGTCGGTATCTGTTGCTTCTGCGGTGAAGTTAACCGGATTGGGGATGCCATCCAGCATTGGGGCCAAAGCTGCAAGGGAAGCGTCGGCGTTGAGCCTGCCCGATCCCAGTTGGTTTTCAAAGCCTTCGTTCACATTGTAATGATCATCCGTATGATCCACCAGCAAGTCCCACACTTCATCATTGGTCAGGGAAAAATTGTTACGGTGTGCCTTGGAAACGAGCAGGGCTGCGGCACCGGACACGTGGGGGCAGGCCATGGAGGTGCCTTGATAGTAGGCATAGCCATCATTTATGACCGTACTTAAAACACCTCTTGCTCCAACCTCAATAGTCTCACCCCCTGGTGCAGAAACATCTATCCAGCTCCCATAGTTTGAATAGTATGACCTGATATCCTCGTTATTGGTTGCTGCCACGGCCATTGTTCCTGAATAATATCCCGGATACCAGTTTCCTTCATCATTGTCATTTCCGGCGGCGAAAATGGTGATGCCACCTTCCAGCACATTGCCTCCCCCATAGGTGTTAAAATAATCGATGGCATCCAGGTCGTTTTCGTTATACACGTCAGCCTCAGTATATCCCCAGCTGTTTTGGGAGATGGCGGCTCCCTTGTCTGCTGCCCAGATGGGGGCCAGGTGAAAACCGCCCTGGGTGTTGTTTTGGTCGCGGAAGACCTGTGCCGACATCAGCCGGACGCCATCGCCGGAGCCGGAACCACCGGCGACACCGGCAACTCCAATTGCATTGTTGCTTACCGCTGCCACGGTGCCGGCCACGTGGGTGCCGTGGTTTCCGGGAATAATCGTAGCGTTGTCATCTACAAAATTGTATCCGCCGTTGGGGTATTCGGCATCTTCCCACATATTTGCTGCCAGGTCGGGGTGGTCATATTGGATGCCGTCATCGATGATGGCTACGATCACGTCTTCGTGGCCTTTTTCTCTGGCCCAGGCCGCCGGCATGCTGATGTCGGCTCCTGCGGTGCCACCAGATTGGCCGGTATTGTGGTAATGCCATTGATTGCCGAATTCTGGATCATTGGGTGTCCAGGTCTCGCGCGTCATTGCCTCGAGAATTTCGCTAGCTGCATCGCCGCTGTCTTTTGCCCCGTCAGTCAATCTCTTTCTAAATACCGGCTCGGCGATTTCCACTTCGGGCAGTTGCCGGTAGGCTTCCATCGCGCGCAGGATGTCGGTTTGCTCATCCACTTGTAGCTTGTACCACAGGTGGAAGCCCCAGGCTTTGTGTCTTTCGGTGAAGGTGTTTCGGAGGGCGGGTGATCGGAAATATTGGCTGACCTCACGTACGCCATGGTGTTCGTTCAGGGCGTCGATCTCCGGAAGTCCGAACTGGATGATGCCCTCCCGGTCGGCTTGCGGGGGGTGTGCGTCGAGGTGATTTTCAGCGTGCCGGTGAAACTTGATGAGCAGCACGCCTTCTTCCCATGCGCCGGATGACACGCGGTTGTAGTCGATCGGCGGACGTTCTCCACGGACTACCCGGTAGCCCTTAACCACCTTGACATCCGGTTCCCTGCCCGGGCTAACGGGCCTGTCGACGGACAAAGGCTCGCTTGCCTGGCCGGCCGGAGAAAGCAAAGCAAGGAAAACCAGTGTTATGAGAATATAGTATTGCTTGGCCATTGTTTTCGTCCATTTGGGGTGCGATTGCTATCAGCATACTAAGACTGTATTTAGCGCACGCTGCGCTTTTAACACACATAAAAATACGTAAATATCCTTAATTGACCAAGGTAGGGCATGCGTTCTTCGGGATTTAACTACTTTGGTTGTTTTTTGTAGAACCTTGTAAATCATGGAAGTATGCTTTTGCATTACGTTATTGTAGCTTTTAGAACGTATGTTTCACGAATGGGTGTAAAATTTTTTAAAATTTTTGTTTCTTTGTAAGGGAGCAGGAGTTTACCCGGTAATTAACAAGCTCGGTGCTGTTATCTATTTCAAAAAACCAAAAAAAACCATGTCATGAAACAGAAATACAAAAAAACACAACTTTTCAGCGCCCGGTTTTGGCTGGCGGTTTTGCTGGTAGCCGGAATGGCGACTAGTGGCTGGGCACAAGTGACCTACAACGGAAATGGTCAGGGGGGCTTTGGCGGGGTTGTCGGAGAATCGGAAATGGTGTGGACAAATGATGGTACAACCATCAACGTTGCATTCACCAGGGGCCCGGGAAATTTTAATGATCAGTTTGTGATTTATATCAGCACCGGCGCTGAAGGCAGGAGTACAATCGGCAC
>PUOJ01000141.1 GCA_003552075.1 Bacteroidales bacterium | reverse complement strand
GCCGGCAAAATCAACAGCTAAATAACCCAATGAACAGGCTAAACGTCTTAGCTTGTTTCCTGGAAGACGATTTCAAGTATTGTTAAAAACGGTATGACAATCCCAGTCCCAACATTTGTTTGATCTGCATCTTTTTCTTGAAGTTCCCCGTTTCCTTACCATCTTCATCAAGAACGGGTATGGGCGTGTCGTGATCATAGATCATATGAATGAAGAAGCTGGCCGTAATGTACCTGTTGATCTTCAGGTTAACCGTCGTCTCCCAGTCCACATCCGTATTTCTCCGGTTGGATGAATCATCATCAATAAGATTGTTGAAAAGGGTAAGCCTGGATTCAAGCTCAACGTCCTCAAAAACTTCTTTTTCAAACACCAGGTTCAGCAAGGCACCAAACTCGGCATTCACATTGCTGCCTTCGCTGATCAGATTATCGTGCGCATCATATTCTGCAGGGTCCACACCGAAAGCTCCTTTATTGGCCAGGTCCTGGTCCAATACGAAGGTCAGTTTTCCGGAAGCCGGAGACAGGAACACAGTAAGAAAATCCCAGGGTTTGTAATCCATACCCAGCGACAAGGAAAGCACGCCGGGTGACATGAACCGGGATACCACCACACTGTCGTTCGGATAATTATATCCCTTATAGAACTGACTGCGGAAATCCAGAAGAAAAGAGGTGCTGAAATGGGGGGACACCTCCCGTCCCGCTTTTGAAATCAGGTGCAAACGGTCTTCATTCTTTCGCAAAGGGGTATCCTCGGTCTTGATGATGCCAAAAGCCATGTTCAGCCGGTTCTCCCAATAAAATGCCTCGTTCTGCATGTTAGCCGTCAGGTTAATTAAAGAGGTGGAAGCCACACTGTTTTCGCCACCCTGCACCCAATTGCTGAAAGCAACCTGGTTAAGCTGCTGGCTGAAAAAACCCCCAAAGGTCCAGTTTCCGATCTCCACATCTTCAGCCGGCTCTTCAGCCAGCGACTGAACCGACAGAAACAAAGCAAGCAAGATCACCAGGCATTTTGACACATTCTCATGAAATATTTGCATAACATCAAGGGTTTACAAGGGAAAAAGAACAAAGTTAGGGATATTTCATGATGGCGGTACATCAAACTTTTTTTTGCGGTCTTTTGTTATATTTGCGAAAGCGGGTTGGCAAACAGGTCCAACCCTTTCACAACACATGCTATTGAATTACTTTGTGTTACTTTGTAACCAGGCTAAACGAAAAATTAAAAACAGGTATGCAAAAAGTCATTTTGGTTAGCGGCGGCAGTAGTGGAATCGGTTTATCTTTAATTAACAGACTTTACCAGGAAGGCCATTCGGTCATTTCCATCAGTCGGAGCACTGCAAAGATTGACAGGGCCTTACAGGAGATGCCACACTTAAAGGATAAGGTCCTTTTTCTTACGGCAGACATATCCAGGGCAGCGGACGCAGAAGACATTTTCAAACAGATCAAGGAAAAATATGGAAAGCTTGATGGCTTGGTCAACAATGCAGGTGTGCTGACCAAGGGGACCATTGAATCCATCAGCCTGGAGGACTGGCAGTTTACGCTGGACGTCAATCTTACCGGCCCTTACATCCTGACCAAGACGTTGCTGCCTTTGCTAAAACAGGCAGGTTCTGCCAGCATCGTGAACATTTCATCCGTAGCAGGTTTGAAGCCTGGCACCAGTGTGGCCTATTCCGTATCTAAAGCCGGGCTGGACATGCTTACCAGATTTCTTGCAGGCGACCTCGGGCCTTATGGGATACGGGTGAATTCGGTAAATCCGGGGCTGGTCCGAACCCACATTCACCTGGACAACCAGGTGGTGGAAGACCGCGAAGCATATGAAGCCATGCTGGACAAGGCACGCCCGCGTTACCCCATCGGCCGGATAGGCGAGCCCGGAGATATCGCTGCACTCATACAGTTCCTGCTATCAGATGAGGCTTCGTGGATCACCGGCAGCATCATCACTGCTGACGGCGGTGTGATGGTAGAAAACGACCTGATTCCTCCGAAGAAGTAGGCTGCACATGCGGGACCATCAAAACCTCTGTCCCATACAACCCCCAGCCTTTAATTCGGCCAGATATCCCACATCCCTCAAGTCGCTATAATCGCTGAAGGCCTAATGGTCTCAGAAACCCTTGAACTCTTTGGGGTCCCTCAAATCCCTGAATACCATTAAGTCTCTGAAGCTCTAAAGTCACAGCCTCAGGCTTTCACATGCAGTCCGCATTCCTTTGTTTCCGGCTGCTCCCACCACCATCTGCCTGCACGAATGTCCTCACCAGGCATGATGGCCCGGGTGCAGGGTTTACAGCCAAGACTGGGAAACCCTTTGTCATGAAGGGGGTTATAGGGAATGTCATGCGCCTGTATGTAATCCCACACCTGGGCTTCTGACCACTCCAGCAAGGGGTTCACTTTGATGATCTGATGGGTGTCATCCCAGTCAACCAAATGAAGATCATCCCTGGTAGGTGATTGCTCTCTGCGCAGTCCGGTGATCCAAACATCATAAGCTTTCAGGGCGCGACGCAAAGGCGCTATCTTGCGCACCGCACAACAAGCTTTTCTGTTCTCCACGCTATAATAAAACAGGTTGACTCCCTTTTCATTTACCAACTTTTCTATGGCCTCCCGATCAGGAAACATCACCCGGATACTGATTTTGTAGCGTGAATTGGTTTTTTCAATCAAATCGTATGTTTCATAAAACAACCGGCCGGTATCCAGGGTAAAGATGTCCGGAACGGGCTCCATTGCCGAAAGCATGTGCGTGATCACCTGATCCTCTGCACCCATACTGGTGGAAAACACTAACTTTCCGGCATGTTGCCTATGCAGGTGCTGGAGCACTTGCCCGGCAGATGCTTCGTGCAGTGCCTTCCTGTATTCTGTTACTTTTTTTGATTCCATATCATGACGAAAGCGTGACTAAAAACGCATTAATCCAGCTCGCTGAGCCTGAAAATATCTTTTGCCCGGACTCCCTTTTTGGTTTGCTCCACTGTGCAGCACTCATTTTCATAATCATGCTCAAAAAAGAGCACATAGTTCAGGTCGACGGCCCGTTCCAGAAACGCTTTCTTCTCCTCCATCGACAAGACCGGATCGATGTCAAAACTGGGTACGTAAGCCAGCGGTATATTGCCCACCGCTGCGATAAAGTCCGCCATGAACGCAACTTTGCGTCCTTTGTAATCAAAAACGGGGACAATTTGACCCACCGTATGGCCATCTTTGATCTCGAGATATACACCTTCACACAAGGGGCCTTCCTCATGAATGAGTTCAAGCTGGCCGGAGTCGTATAGCGGGCGGATGTTTTCTTCGAAATAGGATGCCTTTTCCCTGGGATTGGGATCATTGGCCGTATCCCATTGCTTCTGGCTGCAATAATAAGTGGCATTGGGGAAGGTGAGCACCGGGGTTTTGCCATCTTCAGCCCACTTTACCGCACCGCCCACATGATCAAAATGCAGATGGGTAAGGATGACATCTGTGATATCCTCCGGCTTATAGCCCTGCTTCGCCAAATTTCCTTCCAGGCTATCCTCACCGAAAAGATAATAATAGCTGAAAAACTTCTCAGACTGCTTGTCTCCCATACCCACATCCACCAATATGCGCCGCTCACCGGTATCGGCCAGCAAACAACGGGAAGACAATGGGATCATGTTGTTTTCATCGGCTTTGACGTATTTTTCCCAAATGGCTTTGGGCACCACACCGAAGCAGGCCCCGCCATCCATTTTGAAGTTCTCTGCAACAATTGGATATAGTTTCATAGGTTTATAATTAATGTCGAAATGTTTGGTTATTGGCTTTTGGCTGTTGGCTGTTGGCTTTTGGCTGTTGGCTAATGGCTGTTGGCTAATGGCTGTTGGCTGTTGGCTAATGGCTGTTGGCTGTTGGCTGTTGGCTAATGGCTGTTGGCTGTTGGCTTCTGGCCTTTGGCTGCACAAATTTACAAAAACATTGCGACCATAAACACCCGGGCAGGCATTTCGGGGTATCTTCAATTTGTTTTAACTTTGGGCACGACACGGACCAATACGTTTGGCCTGGGTAAAAAATTCAGTCCAATAAAATGCGCGGCTTATTCCTATTTACGAAATACATCATGTATGAAGGCAGGTAGGATATTTTTACAATTGATCTTTTCGGATATTAGACCTTCACGAATCAAGAAAAACAGCCCTGAATGAAGTATCATTTTATCGCCATCGGGGGCAGTGCCATGCATAACCTCGCCATCGCCCTTCATCAGCAGGGAGACCAGATCAGCGGATCGGACGATGAAATCTTTGACCCCTCCCGCAGCCGCCTCGAAAAATATGGATTGCTGCCCGCAGAAAAAGGCTGGTTCCCAGGGAATATTCACAATGAGCTGGATGCCGTCATCGCGGGGATGCATGCAAAGCCGGACAATCCTGAGCTGACGCAAGCCAGGGAGTTGGGTATTCCGGTATATTCCTACCCGGAATTTCTTTATACACAGTCAAAAAAGAAAACACGCGTGGTGATTGGCGGGAGCCATGGAAAAACAACCATCACTTCCATGGTGTTGCATGTGCTAAAGCATCAGGGCATAAATGCCGACTTCATGGTGGGTGCCCAACTGAAGGGTTTCGATGTGATGGTAAAGCTTTCCCATGATGCCAAACTGATGGTGATGGAGGGCGATGAATATCCGAGCGGCCCCACGGACCCCCGTCCCAAGTTTCATGTATACAAACCGCATATTGCCGTAATCAGCGGAATCGCCTGGGACCACATCAATGTATTCAGCACCTTTGCCGATTATCTGGCACAGTTTGGTGGGTTTATCAGGCAGATACAGGCAGGTGGCAAACTGATCTTTGATCAAACCGATGAGACCGTCCGCAAATTATGCCAACAGCAATGTCCCCCAACGGTTTCCAGGCTCCCCTATCAACTCCCCGAATTCACCGTTCACGATAGGATAACCCGCATCAGGTTTGCAGACCAGCTATTCCCGGTGGGTGTGTTCGGCCGGCACAACTTGCTCAACATGGAGGCGGCCAGGCTGGTTTGTGAACAACTGGGGGTGCAGGGAGTGGATTTTTTCGAGGCCATGCTTTCTTTTCACGGTGCGAGCAAACGCATGCAAATCCTGTATGACGAGGGCAGCCGAACCATCATTCATGACTTTGCGCACGCGCCGTCGAAATTGCGTGCCACGATACATGCCGTCAGGCAGCAATACCCTGAAAAAAGACTGATAGCCTGCATGGAATTGCACACCTACTCCAGCCTTAGCAAGCATTTTTTGCCAGAATACCAGGGCAGCATGGATGAGGCCGATGCGGCCATCGTGTTTTTCAGCCCACAGGCGATTCAGCTGAAACGCCTGCCTCAACTACATCAGGAAGATGTGCTGAAGGGTTTTGGCAGAAAGGATCTTCAAGTGATCACGGAAGCCGCGGTGCTGGAAAAAATGCTCGCTGAGCAGCTGGCTGCCGACAACACCTGTCTGCTATTGATGAGCTCAGGTGCTTTTGGCGGCATCGACATCCAAGGTCTCCTCACCCAGGATCTGGGTTGATCCTAACGAAAGATCTACATTTTGGCAACTGGGAACCTCCAGGCCAATGAGTTGACAGACAGGAGGGTGATTATTGTCATGGGGGCGTATAGACTTGAATAGGCTTTTAGCTATTAGCTGTTGGCTATTGGCAAGAAAGCCAAAAGCTAAAAGCCAATAGCAGTCTCGCTCACAACCTACACACCAGACAACCAATTAGTTGAAAAATTATAAACAGATGATTAATACACAGGAAGTAAAACCGGTCATTGAGGAGAGTTGGCATGAGGTGCTGAAAGACGAGTTTCAGGCGCCCTATTTTGCTGATTTAAAATCCTTCCTGGTGGAAGAGAAGCGACAGCACAAGGTATTCCCGCCGGGATCAAGGATTTTTGCGGCCTTCAACCAAACCCCCTTTGACCTGGTAAAGGTCGTGCTGCTCGGACAGGACCCTTACCACGGCCCTGGACAGGCGCACGGATTGTGTTTTTCCGTGAATAAAGGCATCAGGAAGCCACCTTCATTGGTAAACGTCTTTAAGGAGATTCATGCCGACCTTGGCATACCCATCCCGTCACATGGCAACCTGGAAAAATGGGCACAGCAGGGCGTTTTGCTGCTGAATGCCACCCTCACCGTGCGTGCCCGGCAGGCTGGATCGCACCAGAACAGGGGCTGGGAGACCTTTACAAATGCAGCCATAAGCGCATTGTCGGAAAGGCGTGATGGCATCATCTTCCTGTTGTGGGGCAGTTATGCCCAGGCCAAGACCGACCTGATTGATGTGGCCAGGCACCACATCCTGAAAGCGCCTCACCCCTCCCCTTTCTCGGCCAACAGGGGCTTTTTCGGGTGCAGGCATTTTTCAAAAACCAATGAATTGCTCCGCAGCCAGGGAAAAGAACCCATTGAATGGCGGCTGGAATAGTTTTTTTGCGACCTTTGTGGTGATGTTCACCCGCGTGACCCACTAACACGCTGTCAATTTTTAAAAGCGTTCACATTGGAAAATCATATTTTTGGCATTCACCCCTTACTGGAGGCCCTGGAGGCGGGAAAAACACCTGAAAAGATCCTGATGCAAAAAGGACTGCAGGGAGATAACTTTCAGAAGATTTTTTCACTGGCAAGGCGTCAGAAGATCCCTTTTCAAATGGTGCCTGTTGAAAAACTCAACCGCATCACACGCAAGAATCACCAGGGCGTGGTGGCTGTCATGCCAGTCATTGTTTACCACAAGCTGGAAGACCTGCTGCCGGCGATATTTGAATCGGGAGAAACACCGCTGATCGTGTTGCTCGATGGCATCACCGACGTAAGAAATCTCGGTGCCATTGCCAGGTCAGCCGAGTGTGCCGGAGCACATGCCCTCGTCCTGCCAGAAAAAGGCAGCGCCAGCGTAAATGCAGACGCCATCAAGGCCTCCGCAGGAGCCTTAAACAGGATTCCGGTGTGCAGGGAAGCCCATATCCTTGAAAGCATCGCATTCATACGCGAATGTGGAATCCGCGTGGTGGCATGCGACAGCAAGGGTCAAAACAGCCTCTGGGAAGAAGACCTCCGCAGCCCGCTGGCGATCATCATGGGTGCCGAAGACAAAGGCGTATCCCCGGCTGCCCAAAAAACCGCAGACCAGGTCGTGGAGATCCCAATGAAAGGCCATGTGGCTTCCCTGAATGTATCCGTGGCCACCGGCATTATCCTTTTTGAAACCCTAAGGCAGCGAGCGCAACAATAGAATTGTTATGAAGACAGGCTTATTCATCCCGTGTTTTATTGACCAGCTATACCCTGATACGGGTTTCAGCATGCTGAAAGTGCTGCGTAAAGCAGACCAGCTAAGCCAGGCTCACATGCAATTTGATTATAACCCGGAACAAACCTGCTGTGGTCAGGTAGCGTTCAACGGCGGGTTCTGGGATGAAGCAAAACACCTGGGTGAAAAGTTTATCAAAGATTTTCTGGATTATGATTATGTCATTGGCCCATCAGCTTCCTGCGTCGGCATGGTCAAAAACTACTATCCGCGCATGTTCTATAACTCGTCCCTGCACAACCAGAACAATGCGTTATCCAAAAAGATATTTGAGTTTACCGACTTTTTGCTGAACGTGCTTCAAACAGAAGATCTGGGTGCCAGCTTCCCGGCTAAAGTGACTGTCCATGACGCATGTGCAGCCCTCAGGGAATACGGGCTTACAGATCAGCCGCGGCGGTTGCTTTCGAAAGTGGATGGACTTATGCTGACAGAAATGAAAGACAGCGATGTGTGCTGCGGCTTTGGAGGTACCTTTGCCGTGAAACATGAGCCGATCTCCACCGCCATGGCAGAGCAAAAGGTACAACACGCCCTGAATACCGGTGCCGAATATATTGTCTCAACCGAAACTTCCTGCCTGATGCATCTCCAGGGCTACATTGACAAGCAGAAACTGGGCATCCGTTGCCTGCATATTGCTGACCTGCTTGCCATGGGGCTCGATCATGGCAGACAAACCACCGATGCACGCCAGGAATAAAGTCCCATTCATACCAATCCGGAATGAACTCCTGAGATTCACCTCATCCTTATACATGACAAGCAGTAATGGAACTCCGGAATGACAACATCACCACCACTCACATAACACACTGTGCATCATTCAAGAAGTCCAGCTGCATAGGATCCCGCCACCCAAAACGAAACATTTTTTTCTTTTTATTTGTGGTGAACTGGTTTTTGTATTATCTTTGCTGCGCATTTAATTAAAGTAACCCGAATTGATCTCCGCCCATTTTGACTTCAAACAACCTTCCTTGTGAACAGTTTCAAATCAAAGCACGCGTATATCAATTCACTTCATCAAACAAATTATCATTTTTATGAAAACTGGAACAGTAAAGTTCTTTAACGAACTTAAAGGATTTGGATTCATCAAGGATCACGAAACAGAAGAAGAGTTTTTCGTACACGCCACAGGTCTGATCGATCAGATCCGTGAAGGCGACGAAGTAAGCTTTGAACTGAAGGAAGGTAAAAAAGGCATGAACGCAGCGAATGTAAAACTGTCATAGCATAGATCATCCTTTCACAACCGAACAGAGCCCCTAAGGGCAAAAAAACCCCTCCATCATGTGAGGGGTTTTTTTATGTGTTTATGCTTTTTTCAACTTATTGGTTATGTGATGTTTATGCTTTCAACAGCATGCTATTGGCTGTTGGCTATTAGCTTTTGGCTTTCTTGCCAATAGCCAATAGCCTATTTAGTCTGAACACCCCCGTGACAATAATCATCCCCCCGTGTATCAAAAACCATGTTCCTGAATGATCGGGAACAATGTTTTTAAAATATGATGGGGCATGTGATGAGCTATGAGCAATGGAAGTCAATACTTCAGCGCTTCGCGTTGCTGATATATGCCTCCAGGATCCCGCTGAAGTCTTCTTCGCCGTCATAAAACAGCGACACCACAGGCACACCATATTTTTGCGAGACATTTTTGAGTATCGCCGAACTGATGCTTCCAGGCATGCAGCCAAATGGGGACACATTGACCACCAGGTCTGCGCCCTGTTCCATGAAAGCGATGGACCGGCCAATGGTGAGAATGGACTCTCCTTCAATTTTCTCCGGTACATAAGCTGCCCCATATTTCCTCACCTGCCCGATGGATGGCTCACGGCGGTCCTTCAGCAGCTTGCCGGCAATCCGGTAATACCTTCTTTCATAATGATTAACCACGGCATCGCTGACCTTATTGCTTATCCAATCCAGGATGCCCTCCGGCTCAGCAAAACCGGCCGTATAATGCAGCCACTCCATGATGGGTGCCACCCAGGCTTCACCCCCGGCCGACTCAATGGTCTCTACCAGCCGCGCATTCGAAAAAGGCGAGTTGCGGACGTAGATCTCCCCCACCACACCAACCAGTGGTTTTTGTCCGCCATTTTTCTCAAGCTGCTCCAGGTCCTTCCTCAGGTCACGCAAAAGCCCGGAAATGTTCCCGCGGGAAGCAAATGCCTGCTCCAGTCTATCGGTATGCCGCGCCAAAAGGGCATCTGTTTCCCCGGCCTGCATTTCATACGGCCTGACCCTGTTTTTCATTTTGTCTGCAATATCTGATACCATCAGGGCCTTGAAAAGATGCAAACGCAAAGCACCGGATATATCCTCGTAATGGTCGTCGGAGTTTGGTGAGATGATGCTTGCTGGGATCTGCTGCATTTGCAGCACATGATCGTGCAGGCGCGCATATTGTCCGAAACGGCAGGGACCATCCGTGCAGGGCATGAACAGGGCGGCATTGTCGTGCTGCACTCCTGCATCTTCTTCGCGGCGGAGATGAT
>PUOJ01000127.1 GCA_003552075.1 Bacteroidales bacterium | reverse complement strand
ACTTTTTCATCCTCTTGCTGCTCGCTTACACCATCTTGTTCCTGATCATCGGGGTGATGGGATATGGCTGGTACGTGATGGAGATCGCCACCCTCTTTTTGGGGATGGGTATTGCGGCGGGAATGGCCGTGAGCAAGGACGCCAACGACATCGCCACCTCCTTTCTCGATGGGGTGAAGGACATCATGCCGGCCGCCCTGATCGTGGGACTGGCCGGGGGCATCATCGTGGTGCTTGAAGACGGCGGCATCATCGACAGCATCTTGTATGGGCTGTCGCGGTCGCTCGGACAGTTTGGCAGCGTGGCTTCTGTGGGGATTATGTACATCATCCAAACCATCATCAACATCGTGATCCCAAGTGGTTCTGCCAAGGCGGCTATCACGATGCCCATCATGGCGCCTTTCAGCGACCTGATCGACGTGTCGCGCCAGGCCACCGTGATGGCCTTCCAGTTCGGCGATGGCTTCACCAACCTGATCACCCCCACTTCCGGCGTGCTCATCGGCGTGCTGGGCATCGCGCGCATCCCCTATCACAAGTGGGTCAAGTGGGCCGCACCGCTGATCGCCATCCTGATCGTGCTGGGATTCCTGCTACTGATTCCCACGGTGACAATGGATCTAAGTGGATTTTAGGCCATTGGGTTCCGTATCCACAAACAATGCAGTATTCCGAATGGCGTGCGGGAGTTCCTGGATTTCACGCTTTAGGCTGTTAATGGGAATACATGGGTTTGAGACATGCAATTAGACCAGAAGGCCCAAGCCAAATTTTTTGGTTTTATTGAAAATATATGCTTTTTTATTTTGCAAATAGCCTGCTTTATTTGTACTTTTGTGCTTCAGGTTCATTTGAATAATTAATGAAAAAGCTCAAAAACAAGTCCGAATTCAACCTGATGGCTGCCGAGAAATTAATTAAATCAGGGCTGTACGCCCCAAGTGTGCATTGTTCATACTTTTCTTGCTTTCAGCTTGCTAAAGTGATCGCATGCACAATTGTCCTCCAGGATGAAAAAGACCATGGCTCCAAAATATCCCAAATGGGAGGCAATTCTCATCAATACTTTTGGGGCGCAATAAAAAACTCTGTTTTTTCCAAAACCGGTCGGGAAGACGAAAGAGCATTAAGCAGAAAATATAAAGACTTAAAAGCTCTCCGTGAAGAATCTGATTATGGCGACATACAGATTGACAGTGTAAAAGGAGAACAAGCCTATAACGTGGCCAGAGAAATCAATAACTTTTTAACACAAACATTCTTATCATGAAGCCCAAAATATTTATTACCAACAACCTGAAACAACTCGCTGAAAAGTATCCGAGCGTTCGTTTTTCTTACGCATATCGTTCCGTATCAAAAACGCACGTGGTTCAAGTAGAGCCAAGGGCTTTTTTTGAAAGCGACAGCGCGTATCTTGAAGACGAATACCTTTTGGAAACTGCATTCAACAAAATGTTTCCTGGAGAAGATATACTTTTCATTTCCTCAGGTTCATTAATGCAATTAGACTACCCTGAAAAAACATTTGGATCGCTGCTGTTCTCTTTTGAGTCCAGCCAGGACGAGAGTCAACTTGACATAGAAGGTCTGTATGTGGAGGTTTCGTACTCTGCCAAAAACTTGCAATTGGCAAAAGCAGCATGATATGGAAAGCATCAAGTTTCAATTTCAGAATTTTCTGGTTAAGCGATCATTTATTGAACTCAAAGATGGTAAGCCGGATAAGGGTTTCAACATTTCCATAAACCCCAGCGGTGAAATCGTTTCAAACAAATCAATCTTTCGCTTAAAACTTGAAATAAAAGTTTTCGATAACAATGAAATCATAAAAGCTGAGTTAACTGCTTTGGCAAACTTTGTGTTCAATAAGGACATAAAAGAATCAGACCTTGACAGCTATTTCTACGTTAATGCACCAGCCATAGTGTTTCCATACATCAGGGCCTATTTGTCTACCTTGACAAACCTCTCCGGCATACAACCCATCAATCTTCCTACACTCAATTTAACAAACCTGAAAGATCACCTTAAAAAAAACACCAGAGAAGTCGCTGACGAATAGTAACACTGTTCCTGCTTACATCGTTATCCACGAATCATTTCCCCAAACACCCTACTTAACATTTCAAAAATTCCCTCAAGCCACGTAGAACGCACCACGTCTCGCTAACCCCGCATTCCAAACAGGTCACATTTGGAATGACCATCGCAAACTCAGTCTGCCGCCCCCGGCACCTGGTTTAACGTGATCACAAACCGGCTCCCCTCCCCGGGCTGGCTTTGCACGCGAATATCACCGTTCATCAAGGAAACCAGCCTCTGGGCAATGTTGAGTCCGAGCCCAGTGCCGTCATACTGGCGGTTGTCTCCTGAGCTGAGCTGCACGAACTCCTTGAATATGGTGCCCTGGTCTTCTTTGCGGATGCCGATGCCGGTGTCTTCTACCGTGATGATGAGGCGGTGGGGAATAAAACCATCAAACTGCTTTTCTCCTTCATGCCCAGCACCATCCAAAGGGCCCTTTCCGCTGACACCTTCATCAGGCAAAGACGTTGTCAAAGGACCGGATGCTGTGTCATCATTGCCGGCTTCTTCCTGTTTTTCTGTGCGATTTGCCATGTCAGGATGCTTTTTTGACCGGCAAGGCACCTTGCCGTTTAGCGGTGTGGCGTCGGCAAAGACCTTCACATGTCCTTTATGAGTAAACTTCACGGCATTGCCCACCAGGTTGAAGAGCACCTGCCGCAGGCGGGCCTCGTCCAGGATAAAGGTCTTGCGTGCCTGGGGTGATGCATACACTTGCAAATCAAGGCCTTTCTCCTTTGCCCCCGGCAGGAAGGTGTCTTTTACGAAGTCCAGCAGTTGGAAAAGTTCGATTTTTTGAGGTGTGAGGGTAAGCACGCCCGCCTCTGCCTTGGAGAAGTCGAGCAGGTCATTGATCAGCTGAAGCAGGGACTCGCTGCTTCGGATGGCTATGCCCAGTTGTTCACGGTGCTCACCGGGCGACAGCTCTTCGGCGACAGATTCGGTAAAACCCATAATGGCGTTGAGGGGGGTCCGCAGCTCGTGGCTCATGTTGGCCAGGAACTCCGTCTTTACGCGATTGGCATCTTCCGCCTCATCGCGCGCACGGATAAGCGCCTTTTCATAGCCCACCCGGTCGAGACTTCCCGCAATAATGCTGGCAGCCAGCTTGAGCAGGGCAATCGACTCCTCATCCCAGCTGCGGACGTTGTGCACCGAGTCGAAGCCCGCGAATCCGACAAAATGTTTGCCCGAAAACATTGGCACCACGACGAGCGACTGGATGCCCTGGGGTTCCAAAATGGCACGCTCGTCCACATAGATCTCATCATCAGGCAATTCTCTGACCACCGGGATATAGATGTGATCACCACCCATAAGCACATGACGCCATCGCGGAACCGCCTCGCTGAAGGGGATATGTTGCAGGTTATCCTTTTCCGATGGGATGCCCTCACGACACCATTCATGCGTGTTGCTCACCTCGTCGTGCTCCGCATCATAGAGAAACACATAGGAGCGGTCTACATGGGTGGCAAGGCCCAGGGTGCCCAGTACCTCTTCGATGGCCATGTCAATCTGACCCGGCTCTGCCTGTATAAGCCGACCTGAAACATACACCACTTTATGATACAGGCGGTTGAGCTCGCTGGTCTTTTCCTGCATCGCACGTATCTCTGTGATGTTTTCCTGGTAAAACCGGTGCGATATAGTCAGTGCAAAGGTGATGATGGCAAGGGTCAGAATCAATGGGCTATAATCAAGCAGGGAAAGCCCCGCGACGTAAATGATGCTCGCTATCATCGGCGCCGCGATGCCCGCCAGGAGCGCATAATGGCTGATCAGCGACTTTTGCATGCGCACGGCCTTGAAAAGAATCACCGCAGCGGCAATCACCAGGCCATAGGAATAGATGGAGTGAACAAAAAACCAGGGGCCAGGCACATAATCATAAACTTCCACATCAGCAAGTACGCGGTCTAAGCGGATCTCTTGCCAAAAGAACCCGTGCAGGGAGTTCGTAACCATGGCCAGCAGGGAAAGACCCGGAATGATCCACAGCAGCCAGACCTTCTTTCTGACCCGGGGCAACCAGGAGCTGCCGGCAAAGTCCAGTGCAAAGAGAAAGAGAAACACAGGCAGGGTGATCACACCAATATAAGAGGCCTTAACCGTCGCCAACACATAAGATGAAGGCATCAGGAGCCAGATGCCGCTGAAAAGCGACCACACCCCGGTGGAAAACATCACAGGAATAAAAGAGGCATACTGCCTGCTATGGTCCAGACGATAAATCTGATAAGCCAGCAAGGCCGACATTAATGCGCTCAGTAAAGCCAGAGAAACATATAACTCCATGCGTATGATGTTGGTTTAAAAGTCATTGCTGCGGAACACTCTCCTGGGGCCTGCTCTTAACGCCCCCTTCCAGGCCATAGGTGACGAAAGAACTTATGCGTGATAGCCATCTGCACGCCCACTCAACATCTTTCTTTCCACAAACAAGCACATAAACGCGGCGCATGTTGTCCATCGTGAGACTTCTTGTCCGGTGCACGGCAGAAACCATCCTCTTTAACATGAGCCCGGGACATCGCGGGTACTAATTTTTTTAATAAAGATATCGAAAATGTCGCTGTTTCACTTTGCATGCAGTATCGTTTCTTTTAGAAAAACAACACACAACGTGCCCTGTTGGTTTGATGGGAGAAGGTGGTTTCAGCAAACTGACAAGACACACAAGGACAAGTCCGCCACAAGCTGTTATAATGACTTGCTGAGCAACATGATCAATGGTCTATACAGTTCCCTTTCAATGTAGCTGAAGAACATTCCTTGATCCTGACCTGCACGTAATCACCCGGACGGCTGGTGGCACAGGGAAAGACCACGACTTTGTTATGTGAAGTGCGTCCCATCATGTGGCTGTCAGCTCGCTTCGACACGCCCTCCACCAAAACCTCCTGCACTGTGCCCACATCCCTTTTATTGCTATCCAGGGAAAGCGCCTGCTGCAGTTCAATGATCTCCGTGAGCCGGCGTGTTTTGACCTCCTCTGGCACATCATCCTTGTAACGCTTTGCGGCAAGGGTGTCGGGCCGCTCAGAATATTTGAACATGAACGCAAAATCGAAACCCACATCTTTCATCACCTCGAGGGTGGCCTGGTGCTCCTCCTCTGTCTCCCCGCAAAACCCGGCAATTAGATCCGTAGAAATGGCACAACCGGGAAGGATCTCCCGGATGGCGCGCACCCGGTCAAGGTAATCCTCCCGGGTGTATTTCCTGTTCATGCGCTGCAATACGGCCGTGCTCCCGGATTGCAACGGCAGATGTATCGACTTGCAGATGTTGGGATGGGCAGCCATTTGCCGCAACAGGGCATCAGACATGTCTTTCGGATGTGAGGTGGCAAAACGGATACGCAGCTGCGCATCCGCTGCGGCAACCCTGCCGATCAGCGCAGTGAAATCAACAGGGCCGTTTTCCCCGTGATACCGGTAAGAGTTCACGTTTTGCCCCAGCAGGGTGACTTCCCGGTAACCCGCCTGGATGAGCTGACGTGTTTCATTCAGGATGGATGCAGGATCTCGGCTCCTTTCCTTGCCCCTGGTATACGGAACCACGCAGTAGGCACAATAATTTTCGCATCCGCGCATAATGGAGATGAACGCTTGCACCCCATTGCCACCGTAACGCACCGGGGTGATGTCGGCATAGGTCTCGTCGGCCGACAGGATCACCTGCATGGCCTGCCGTCCACCTTCCACGTCTGCAAGCAGTTGCGGCAATTCCCGGTAGGCGTCAGGACCGGCAACCATGTCCACCCGCATACCCAGTTCATCATGCTCCAATAGCTTTTCCTTCAAGCGCTCTGCCATACAGCCGATCACACCAAGAACCAATCCCGGCCGCGTTTTACGCAAATGCTGCAACTCCTTCAGGCGATTGAGCACCCGTTGTTCGGCATGGTCACGGATGGAGCAGGTGTTCAGAAAAATCACATCCGCATCCGCAGCCTGATCCACCAACCTGTGGTCATCATTCGCCATCACCGACGCCACGATTTCACTGTCAGAAAAATTCATCTGACAGCCATAGGTTTCGATATATAGTTTTCGTTTATTTTTCAATGTTGACTTATTCTGCTGTTTTTCAATGCATTTGGCTGGCCAGGAGAAACTGCTCCAGGGCTAACCAAACCGATCATTCTCTCCGCCACAAAAATACAATTTTAATGTGTTCATGATTATTTTCTTACTTTTGCCCTTCCAAAAACAGATCATAATAATATGGCAAAAAACTTAGTCATTGTGGAGTCCCCTGCCAAAGCCAAAACCATTGAAGGCTTTCTGGGGAAGGATTATACGGTAAAGAGCAGCTTCGGGCATGTTCGTGACCTGCCGGCAAGCAAGCTGGGCGTCGACATAGACAAGGGCTTTTTACCCAACTATGAGGTGCCCGGTGACAAGCAGAAGGTGCTGACCGACCTGAAAAAGCTGGCCAAGGGCGCGGAGACCGTCTGGTTGGCTACTGATGAAGACCGCGAAGGGGAGGCCATTTCCTGGCACCTGGCAGAAAGCCTGAAGCTTAATAAAGAAGACTACAAACGCATTGTTTTTCATGAGATTACCAAAAAGGCGATCACCAATGCCATTGAAAAGCCCCGGAGCATTGACCAAAACCTGGTTGATGCGCAGCAGGCGAGGCGTGTGCTGGACAGGTTGGTAGGCTTTGAGCTGTCGCCCCTGTTGTGGAAAAAAGTGAAGCCGGCTTTGTCTGCTGGCCGTGTGCAATCCGTGGCCGTCCGGCTGATCGTCGAGCGGGAGCAGGAGATCAAGGCATTTAAGGCAGAAAGCAGCTATCGTGTGGTCGCCATATTTGATGCAGACCACAATGGCAAGCCTGTCAAGGTCAGGGCAGAACTCCCCGGCCGTTTTTCCAGCCGGGAAAAGGCTGAAGCGTTTCTGACACAGTGTAAAGATGCAACTTTCACGGTGTCTTCTGTCGAGACCAAGCCGGCCAAAAAGTCGCCCGCACCTCCATTTACCACGTCTACTTTGCAACAGGAGGCTGCACGCAAGCTGGGCTTTTCTGTTTCGCGCACGATGGTGCTGGCACAAAAGCTTTATGAGCAAGGGAAGATCACCTATATGCGTACCGACTCGGTTAACCTCTCAGGGTCTGCCATGGCGATGGCCAAAGAGGAGATTGAAAGCACCTATGGTGAAGATTACGTGAAGCTTCGCAAATATGCTACCAAAAGCAAGGGGGCCCAGGAGGCGCACGAAGCCATCCGCCCCACTTACATGAAGCAGCAGTCTGTCAGCGGCGACAGCGGCGCACAGAAGCTGTATGAGCTGATATGGAAAAGGACCCTTGCCTCGCAGATGAGCGATGCGCGCCTGGAAAAAACGACCATCCAAATTGCTGTGTCAGGTGCAAAGGAACACTTCGTAGCCACCGGTGAGGTCATCAAGTTTGAGGGGTTTCTTAAGGTATACCTGGAGTCGACCGATGATGACAACGGTGAACAGGCGGCAGGCATCCTGCCCCCTTTGAAGGAGGGCCAGGAGCTAAACCCGGTGGAAATAGCTGCCACAGAACGTTTCAGCAAGCACCAGCCACGCTATACGGAAGCCAGCCTGGTGAAAAAGCTGGAAGACCTGGGCATCGGCAGGCCATCCACTTATGCACCCACCATCTCTACCATCCAGAAACGGGCCTATGTGGTCAAGGAAAGCCGCGATGGCATGAAACGTAATTACCAGGTGCTCACGCTCCAAAACGGTGAGATCAAGGCACAGGAGAAGCAGGAGGTTGCCGGCGCAGAAAAGAACAAGCTCTTTCCCACGGATATCGGTACGGTAGTGAACAATTTCCTGATGCAATATTTTACCGACATCATGGACTATCACTTTACCGCCAGGGTAGAACGGCAGTTTGACGAGGTGGCCGAAGGAAAAAAGGAGTGGAACAAGGTGATCAGGGATTTTTACTGGCCATTCCATGAACAGGTCGAAAACACACTGAAACATTCGGAAAAGCAGAAAGGGGAACGCTTGCTTGGCAAAGACCCCAAAACCGGCAACAACGTATATGCACGCATCGGCCGGTATGGCTCGATGGTCCAGATCGGCGAAGCAGGACAGGAAGAAAAGCCCCGGTTTGCCAGCCTGCGCAAGGACCAGAGCCTCGAGACCATCACCCTGGAAGAAGCCCTGGAGCTCTTCAAGCTTCCCAGAAAAGCCGGCGAATTTGAGGGCAAGGAGATGGTAGCCTCCGTTGGCCGCTATGGGCCTTACATCCGCCATGACGGCAAGTTTTATTCCATCCCGAAGGAGGAAGACCCACTGACCATCTCGGCCGACAAGGCCATTGCGCTCATCGAGCAGAAAAGGGAAGATGACCGCCAGCGCATCATCAAAACCTTTGATGAAGAGCCGGACATCCAGATTCTGAAAGGACGCTGGGGACCATACGTTTCTGCTGGCAAGAAAAACTACAAGCTTCCAAAAGACAAAGCACCTGAGGACTTTAGCCTTGATGAGGTAAGAAAAATCATTGAAGATGGAACTTCTGGAAAAAAAACCCGTAAAACAAAGAAAAAGGCCCCTTCTAAAAAGGGGAAATAAACGGTTTTTTCCACACCATGCAGCTGACCGACTTTCTCGAACCCATTGGTGCCTCAGTTTTTCAGCACGATAGCAACACGCACCCACTGATGCTGGGGACATTTGTCCGGGCAAACACTGAAGAAAAGGGCTTTCCGGAATTAAGCAACACCGACCTGGCGATCTTCGGGGTGAAAGAGGACCGCAACGCCCCCGGGAACGAAGGCTGTGCGCTTGCGCCGGACTATATCCGGAAACACCTTTACAGCCTGTTTCAGGGAGCCTTTGACACCCGCATTGCCGACCTGGGCAATGTAAGTGCCGGGGATCGCGTGTCAGACACCTACTTCGCCGTCAGGACCATCATAGCACAGCTTCTTGAACAAGGCATCACCCCGGTGATCCTGGGTGGCAGCCAGGACATCACCTATGCCAGCTATCAGGCCTACGAAAGCCTGGGTCAGATCATCAACATCGTATCAACCGATTCCCGTTTTGACATTGGACTGAACAAGGATGAATCATTGTCTCACCGGAACTACCTCAGTAAAATCCTGACCCACAAGCCCAACTACCTGTTTAATTATGCCAACATCGGCTACCAGACCTATTTTGTGGATCAGGATGCCCTTGAGCTGATGGATAAACTCTATTTTGATGCATTCCGCCTGGGAGAGGTCAGGCAGCAAATGGAGGAGGTGGAGCCGATAGTAAGAAATGCCGACCTGTTGAGTTTCGACGTCAGCAGCATACGGCAATCCGATGCCCCCGGTTGCGGCCTCGCCTCACCAAACGGTTTTTACGGCGAAGAAGCCTGTCAGATCGTAAGGTACGCCGGTTTAAGCGACAAGCTCAGCTCCATCGGCTTTTATGAGACCAACCCTGCTTACGACAAGGGTGAGCAGACAAGCCACCTTGTAGCACAGATGGTTTGGTATTTCATCGATGGGTTTTACCACCGCAAAAACGATTATCCGGACAAGCACATCAAAGATTCCCGGGCGTTTATCAAATACGTGGTTTCCATCCGCGATTTTCAGAACAAGATCAACTTCTATAAAAGCAAGAAGAGCAACCGCTGGTGGATGGAAGTGCCCTGTCCGCCAAACCTGCAGCGAAAGTACCTGCGGCAATTCCTTATTCCCTGCTCATACAAGGACTACCAGGAAGCCTGCCAGAATGAGATCCCGGAGAAGTGGTGGCAGGTTTACCAAAAGTTCGTATAATTGGCCGCAAAATGGTAACCACATACGGAACAATACCAATAAGAAAAAAAATTGTTGTATTTTTGGT
>PUOJ01000176.1 GCA_003552075.1 Bacteroidales bacterium | reverse complement strand
GGACTCGGTTATGTCGGAGGTGATCAGAAACGTCACGTCACCGTCGTTGCCCTCATCCATCAGGGCATCGAAAGCAGCATGCAGGGTGGGGTAGTCCGGATCGGCACCTTCCGGGCCCGTCTCGTCATCGCCCACGTACAAGACTCCCGACAGCTGCGCCATGGAGGGCAGCGCGGAGAGAGTCCATACGATCATGATCAGTATGGTAAAGAGTCGTTTCATAGTTATCTCCTGCTTTTTGGGTTGGTTTGCCATCCCTTTCCGGGATGGCGTTTTTTACGTGTGCTTGTTTTGCTTTCGTAAAGGGTTTTTTGCAGTAAATTAGCGTGATATACAGACAAGAAGTTAATTTTATAAGCGGATATGTGAAAGTTATTGATTAAAAGTGGCCAATGTCCGCGCGGCTTTTTACGAAAACCAGGCCGGAACGGGGGCATCCAGCATGGTATTGAGCCCCGGGCGGCAGCGGGTTATGGAGCGTACGGCATTGACGGTGATGGCGCTGGTGGCAATATCGCCGTGCAGGCCTCCTTTGATCTCGGTCTGCACTTCGGGCTCACCCGATATATGGATGCGGTCGTAGCTCCGGGGTTCGCCGACAGCAGCCCGGAACACCAGACGAATCACCTCTTTGCCGTTAACAAAGCCTGATCCGACCTGTTCCACTCCGGCCGGCATATTGCTGCTGATCGATACGTATCCCGCATCGGTTCCTTCCGGACTAAGCACCGGCTCAAGTGTTTCGCGGTTCTCGTCCAGTTCCCATCCCATCGCAGCGGCAATCAGGTCCACCGACTCCGGAAGCCCTACATGACGCAGAATTCCGTCCGCCTTTTTCTGCTCAAATTCGTCCGGACTCAAACCGGCGCCTATTTTTTGCTGGAAGGGAATTCTTCGGGTGGATGCATCCTGAACCCGCTCCACGGTGATTTGGTCAACATTCCGGCTTGTGGAGGTGAACACGACCGGCAGAAAATCCATCAGAAATCCGGGGTTCACGCCGGTGCCGAGGCAGGCCACATTGTTTTCACGGCAGATCCGGTCGATCTCGCGGGCCTCATCGGGATGCTGATTCCAGGGGTAAAGCAGCTCCTCGCACGTCGATACAATATGCATGCCGGCTTCGGCGGACAGACGCACCTGATCCACCAGACCGGCTATGCTGCTTACCGTCGTCAGTACAGCCACGCGGGGAGGTTCGCCGGCTGTCTTCAGAATCTCATCCAGGGATTGTGAGACGCTTACTCCGTTGGCCGGGACGTCCGCCAGTTCCCCGGCATCGTGTCCTGCCAGTTCGGGATTCAGATCGACCACTCCGGCCACATGAATGCCTTTTCTGTCGTAAAGATAACGTAATACATTGCGGCCCAGTGGACCGGCGCCAAATTGAACAATAGAGATCATTTTTGCTTTTGTGTTTCGGTTGCTGTTGATTTTAGTGAGTAAAGTTGGTGCAGACGGTCGCTGCGATATATGTCAGTCTTACAGTTCATTCCGGGTTACTGTTCTACACAAAAATTATGACCATCACGGCGTAAGCGATTGCCGCCAGCAATCCGGCCGAAAGGGCAAGGGGAAACTGGGTTCGGACATGGTCCATCAAATCGCAGCCGGTAGCCAGTGAGCTCAGGATGGTCGTGTCGGATATGGGCGAACACTGATCGCCGAAAACGCTGCCGCCTACCACCGCGGCAAAACAGAGCTGCAGGAAAAACACATCCGGAACCACCGCCCAGGCCAGCGGCATAGCGATGGGAAAGACCACCGCATAGGTCCCCCAGGAGGTGCCCGTCGAAAAGGCAATCAGCATGCACAGCGCCATCAGCAGTCCGGGCAGCAGCGCCGGCAGGATCAGCTCACCCGTCAGGGCCACTACGTATTCGGCGGTTCCCACAGCTTCGGCCACCTCCTTGAGCGTGACGGCCAGCGCAAGGATGATGGCGCCGATGGTAACCCCTTTGCAGCCATCGATAAAGCCCCCGATCACATCCTTCAAAGTCATTCCTTTCATGATAGCGATGCCCATGCCGACAAGCACGGCCAGCACAAAAGCCTCGGCGATCAGCAGCGTGGGATCATCCGAGCCCAGTATGAAAAACGTGTAGATGTAGGGCAGGACGGCCACACCCAGCAACACGGCGATCGGACCGAAGAAATCGATCAGCCCGGAGCGGTAGCCTTCCGGCACTTTCGAATCAACGAGCTCGCCGGAGGCCATCGGCACGGCATCGCGCCGGTCGAGTTTGCCGGTGGACCGCGAACGTTGTATGGCCTCGCGCATGCTTTTCCCGGGAATCCAGGGAAGTTTCTCAACGGCAAACAGCAACGTGATCAGCAGGGCGAAAATGGCGTAGAAGTTGTACGGCAGCGTGCTGAAGAAAAAGGTGATGCCGTCCTGGGTGGTTTCGAAAATATGGACGGTTCCAAGTACCAGCCCGCTGACGTAAATCGGCCAGACATTGAAGGGGATGATGGTGGCGGCGGGCGAGGCGGTGCTGTCGACCATGTAGGAGAGCTCTTCGTGGGAAACCTTGTGGCGGTCGGCTACCGGACGCACCGTGGCTCCGGTGAGTACGGTGCTGATGGTCCCGCCCTGATGGAAGATCAGGCCCATGATCCAGGTGAAAAATTTGGCCGAGCGGGGCCCCCGGACCATCAGCCGGCTGGCAGTTTTTGCAAAGGCAACCGCGCCGCCGGTGCGGGTCCAGATGCCGATCAGTCCGCCCAGCGCCCAGAGATATACCAGCAGGATGAGGGCAAAACTTTCGGTTCCGATGGACGGGATCAGGAACTCCCGGACGATGTTGGGCTTGCCGGAAATGAATCCGCCCAGAAGGATTCCGGTAAACAGTGCGGTGACCACCTCGCGGGTCCAGAAGGCAAGCAGGATGGCAACCAGAGGCGGCAGCACCGACCAGAATCCGTAATGGCCGTCGCGTTCGGGCCAGGTTCCGCCGGACAGATAGTGGATTGCCGCACCGATCACCAGGACCAGAAAGAGGCTGTACAGTAACCGCCTGCGGGTTTTGGGATCACTCCATTTTTCAATTGTGGCTGTAAAGGCCTTGTTCATGAATCAGGATTCAGGTTGCGGTTTGCCTGTGATGGCATAATGGCATCAGTAACCGGCAGAAGCGCCGTCGCGGCGCGGGTCGCTGGCCGCTTCGATGGTACCGTCCGGGGCGACACGGATGATCTGCATGCCGCCGAAATACATCTCCATGGGAAGCCCGATCCGCATCGGATGGCCCATGCCGCGCAGCTGGCGCAGTACCCGTGAATCGATGCGTGATTCAAATTCGTGCTCATCGTGCCACCGCCGGGCCAGGAAACGGGGGGCGGCCACAGCATCGAAGGCGTCATAGTCATGGTCGACCATATTGTGAATCGCCAGCAGGATGGCGGTGGGGATGCGGCCGCCGCCTGCCGATCCCAGGATGGCAAACGGTTCGCCGTCCCGGGTTACGATGGTGGGAGCGGTGGTGCTTCGTCCGCGCTTGCCGGGCTCTGTCAGGTTTGCAGGGTTGGTTTCACTGAAGACCGACTGGGCACTGTTGAAGATGATGCCGTTAACCGTCACGCCGCTGCCGAAGAACAGGCCGATGGTCGATGTGAGCGAGACCATGTTGCCATCCTCATCGATGACGCTTATGTGCGTGGTAAAATCGGTTTCGTCGTCGATCCAGTGCTGCTCGAACAGCAGGGTGTCAGGCGGATCATCCGGATCATAGTCGGCGGTCTCGTCCGGGATTTCCCGCATGCGCTCTTCATCGGGAGATTTGTCGCGCGGTGCGCCCCAGGCATCAAACAGCTCATCGGCCCAGGGATCGTAATTGTAAAGCCCGTCATCCGCATCATCGCCCCAGGGCTCAAGGTCACGGCCGAAAACCCGGTCGTCCATCGCCGCGGTCCTGCCGTTCATGAATCCGAAGGGATTGCCCACTTCGGTATCTCTCGGGTTGCGCGGATGTGCCATTCCGTGATTGATCTGCTGATAGCGATGGCGCGCGTAATCATTGGAGAGCATTCCCTCGAGCGGCATGGAAACAAATGCCGGATCGCTCAGATAGCGAAGGCGGTCGCCGTATGCGCGTTTGAAGATTTCGGTGAGGACGTGAAGGGGATAGACATCCTCCGTGTAGTGCCCGTGGGAGGAGAAGTCGAACTGTTCCATCATGTTAAGCGCCTGAATAATGAGTACGCCCGATTGCGGCGGGGAAGCCGAGATGATCTCATAGTCGCGGTAGGTGCCGGTCAGCGGCTCCGATGTGCGCACATCGTATTGCCCGAAATCCTCCCGGGTGAAGCGGCCTCCCTTGCTGTTGAGCCGCGAGACAAGCGTGTCGGTGAGCTCGCCGGCATAAAAACCGGGAGCGCCCTCTTCGGCTACCATCTCCATGACATCGGCCAGATCCGGATTTCGGATGATGAAATCACGGGGTATGGGCCGGCCGTCATCGGTGAACAGTGCGCGCGACTCCGGATAGGCCGACATTTTTTCCGTGGTTTGCGTGATCAGGTCGTACAGCACGGAGTCCGCCTCAAAACCCTCCCTGGCAGCATCGATGGAGGGCTGAAGATGTGTGCGGCGGTCCAGCTCGGCCCACTCCTCGCGCATGTATTCCAGTCCGGCTACCATTCCGGGAATGTTGATCGCCTTCACGCCGGGTATGTCACGCGAGCGGTTGAAATCGGTCCGCGGATCCAGAGGCGCACGGGGATAAAAATCCACATAGGTCCAGGTGTTGGTCTCTTTCTTGTATACAATGGCTGTTGCACCGCCCCCGATTCCCGATCCGGTAGGTTCGAATACGCCAATGGCGTAGGAGGCGGCGATGGCCGCGTCGACGGCATTTCCGCCATTGCGCAGCATCTCCAGAGCTATTTCGGATGCACGGGGATGGGCAGTAGCCACGGCGGCCTGTCCGGCAGTGACGGAATGACGGGCCCGCAGCTTCTCATAATGCTCTTCCCGGTCCTCCTTCCAGCCCTGCGCCCCGGATGTGCTGAGTGCCGGGGTGATGATCAGCGCCGCCAGAAGTACCAAAAGAGCACTGCGCATGGTATAACCGGCCGGATGAAGATCCGCACGATGTGTTTTCATAGCTGTATGTTGTTGTGTCATGGAAATCGATTCTTTCACTTGACCAGCAGCATCGGTTTGGACTGCTGCATGTCGCGGTGTGTGAGCCGGAAAAGGTAAACTCCGCTGGCATGGCCGGACATATCCACCGGCACATTGTGCATGCCGGCTTGCAGTTCCTGCCCGGAAAGCGGCCGTTTTACACGGCGGCCCAGGGTATTGTAAATTCCGAGGTGCACCCGGCCGGGCTCGCGCAGCTCAAAACGGATTACCGTCCGGTCGTTGAACGGGTTGGGATATCCGCTGTGCAGGACAAAGGACGCACCCGCGTCATCGGATCCATCATCACCGGAACCGGGCAGCGTGTCCTGAAAACCCCCGTTTCCCGCTGAGGTGATCCTGCGGTCCGTACCTGCCGGACGTCCGTCGCGGCGCGGATCGCTGGATGCCTCCAGAGGTTCGCCCGGATGTGCCAAAGCCAGCTGCATCCCGCCGAAATAGAACTCCATGGACTGGCGGACCCGCACCGGATGCCCCATTCGAATCAGATCCTGGATGACAAAGCTGGATATCCGAGATTCGAATTCATGGCGGTCATGGGCGCGCCGGGCCAGAAAACGCGGCGCCTCGACGGCTTCCCAGGCATCCATGCCGTGGTCAATCACATTATGGATGCCCAGCAGGATGGCCGGAATGATGCGCGCGGCACCGGCGGCACCGACTGCGGCAAAGGGCGCCCCGTCGCGCGCGATCAGGGTCGGAGCAATGGTGCTGCGGCCCCGTTTGCCCGGCTCGGCCTGGTTCGGAGAAGCACCGAAAAGGGTTCGCGAGCTGTTGAGCGGAATGCCGTGCACCGTCACGCCGCTTCCGAAAAACAGGCCGATGGTCGTCGTCAGTGAGACCATGTTGCCCTCACTGTCGATCACACTGATGTGCGAGGTGTTTTCGGCGCTTTCGGAATCTGCAAGGGCAAGGGCCGGGCCGGATGGGTTTGGCGCTTCTCCGAAAGGTGATGCAGGTGTCGGAGCTGCCCGGGCCAGGGTCGGAACGTTCGTCGGAGGCGGGCCGATCAGCCGGCGCGCATCAGCATAAGCCCACGGGTTGCCGTGGCCGGTTTCCCGCGGATCGGCGGGATCGGCCTCTTCCGGATTGATGTCGTCAAAGCGAGTTTGGGCAAAGTCTTTCGAAATCAGGCCGTTCACCGGCACGGAGGCAAACCCGGGATCAGCCAGATACGCAGTGCGGTCGGCAAATGCGCGTTTGAGTGTCTCGACAAGCAGATGCAGCGGAAGCACATCATCAGAATAGTGTCCGTGGCTGTCCATTTCAGCCGCTTCCATCATGTTCAGCGCCTGCAAAATGGTGATGCCCGACTGCGGCGGCGGAGCCGAATAGATATCGTATCCGTGATAGGTGGTGTGGATGGGCTCTGGGGTGAACACCTGGTAGTCGCAGAAATCCGCGGATTCAAATCGTCCGCCATAGCGGTTCAGCCGTGCAACCAGGGTATCGGCCAGCGCGCCCTCGTAAAACACATCCGCTCCCTGATCGGCTATCATATCCATGGCATCGGCAAGGCGCGGATTTCTGAGAACGTCGCCTTCTTCCAGGGGCTCTCCGTCGTTGGTGAACAGCTCACGGGATTCAGCGAAAACGCTCATTTTCGATGTCTGGCCCCGGATGATATTCAGCAGGACCGGTCCGGGCACAAATCCGTCCCGGGCCGCATCGATGGAGGGCTGCAGGTGTGCGCGGCGCTCCAGCTGCGCCCACTCCCCGCGCATGTGCTCGAGTCCGGCCACCAGGCCGGGAATGTGTACCGCTTTTGGTCCCGGCAGATCGCTGCTGCGGTCAAAATCGGTCACCGGATCCTGCGGGGCGCTCTGATAGAAGTCCACGTAGTGCCAGGAGCTGTCTTCGGCAATGTAGATCGTGGCCGAGCCGCCGCCGCCGATGCCGGATCCCGTGGGCTCGAATACCCCGATGGCATATGCCGCTGCGATGGCCGCATCAACGGCATTGCCTCCCTTGTTGAGCATATCCACGCCGATCTGTGAGGCTTCCGGATGGGCAGTTGCCACAACCGCACCATCAGCCTGTACCCAGTTGGTACTCCGGTCCGCTTCCGCCGTTGCCGGCACCGGCCGCAACAGGACGATGACGGCCGCCAGAAGAACCTGCATACAGAGTAGGAATGGGGACCAGCGTTGCTGCATGTATTTACTTGTTTTGATTGTTGAGGTCACATGATCTGCCGTTGCCGGATGCGGTCATGCGCCTTTGTATCCGGGCAAATGCCATCAGAAACGCACCCGCCAGCCCAGCATGAAGCGATTCCGAAGGAACCGGTCATTCAGCGAGGTCACCCGCTGCTCGCCAAAGTCCTCCTCGTTGGGGATGGTCCGCACGTATCGCAGCTGGAACCGGTTGCTCTGCGATAGCGTGTAAAACAGCCGGATCGAAAACTCATCGTCATAGGGATTATATTCGTCCGCATCGAAAAACTCACGGGCATGGATGTACTGAAACTGCAGCCGGAAACGCGGGGCGAAGTTGGGCACCACATACGCCCGGCCGTAGAAATTCTGCACACCGCCCTCGCGCAGTCGCCCGTCGCGCGGCCAGTTGCCGCCGATAACCGCGTTCACGTATCCGCTGCGGTCGCCCCAGAAGAAGCTGGGGAACTGCGGACTGAACCGCTCGACCCGGTCGGAGTCGGGATCGTTGCCCTGATAGGCCGAATAGCGCCCTTCGATCTTGAACCACCGGAACGGCCCCATCTGCCAGCGGTATCCGATGCCGCCCATCGCTCCGTATCCGCCCATTTCGGGCAGGCCGGGTGCGGTGTTGAAGGTCTGATGGGCCACCTCCCAGAAATAGTCCAGCTCGGAGGAGATGAACGAACCGCGTCCGCCCGCACCGATGATATAGCTGTCGTTGTACATTCCGTCGATGCGGTTGTAAATGAAATAGCTCATCAGATGCTGGTTGGCCAGATCGGTGGACAGCCGCGCCACATGAAGGTGATCGCCGCCCTCGAGGGGGAAGTACCCGCCGGGGGAGAGGTCCTTGTCGGTGATGGCGCTCATCATCGACAGCGTCAGGCCCAGGGCAGACAGATCTACGCGGACACCATCGAACAGGTTGACGAAGTAGGATGATGCCCCCTGGCTGAGTCCCGATCCGATCGGAAAGGGCTGGCGTCCCACCCGCAGCCGCGCAACGTCAAACAGCGGTACGCTGGTCGAGGCGCTCTGCACGAAGAGCTGGCTGATGCCGTAATGCATGTTGCCGGTACCGGCAATGCCGCGCACGGGTGAGAGCGGATTCGGTTCGGTGAACGTGGTGAATTCGCTCTGGAACGAAACCCTGTTGCTGACCGGGGCGGCCACGCGAATGCGCCCCAGATAGCGCAGGTAATTGAGTTCCCCGCGTTCGTCCAGGGCATCGACCGACCAGCTGTGGGTCCATCGCGCCTGAAAGTCGCCGGAGATATTGACCTGGGCATGACCCGGAGCGGCCGTGAGCAGCACAAGTGCCGGGATCAGTAACAAATATTTGGCAGGTTTGAGATAATTCATCTGATTGTTTGCTGATGTTTTGAAGAACAATGGTTGCATAAGTGGTGACCGTTACTGCTCATCTTCGGCCGGGAGGTATTCCAGGCCGTTGAGCAGATCCTCACCGGCGCGCGGAGAGATATAGGCCTCAAGAAGCTCACCTTCGGTCGATACCCGCATGGTGTAGTCCAGATCAGAGGCGCGGCTGAACGCATTGTTGATCCAGAACGCCTCTCCGTCCCATGCGATACCGGTGGGCCGGGTCTGATCTGTGCCGCCGCCCGGCGGAGGCGGCACCCGGAAGGCCTCTTCGGTGGTCCACGAATCGGTGACGATATTGTATTCGTGGCGGTATACCGAGCGGCTCTCGCGGTCGGTGGTGTACATCACATCATCAACAAACACCACACTGCGCGGATCGTCCGTCTCGGTGGGTACGGTCTGCTGGATGCTGCCGTTGGACGGATTGACCTGATATACAGCCTGGTCGGCGCTGTTGATCACCCAGAGATAACCGTCGTGCCAGGTCATGTCGCGTACCGTACCGCTGCCCTGCGGATAGGGAGCAGGTATGGAGCTGATTTCGGAAAGGACCGGCCCGTCCAGATCGATCTGGTAGATTCGGCGGTCATCAGAGGCCGCGCTAAGCCAGACATTCTCCCCGTCAAAGGCCACTCCCTGGGGACTTCCGGCGGTGGCGACCACATCCGTCGACCATTCCCTTGCACCCGTGCCGTCGTCAGTAAAGGTCTGGTACAGATAGTTGGTGGACCAGCCGATGCGCAGGAGTGTGGAAGGCAGGTTTTCCACCACCCGGAACATGTCCGTAAACGTGGCCTGTGTGCCGTCAGCGTTGGTTACGGTGATGTCGCGCGAACCCTGCGCAGCCGCTTCGTCGATCTGTATGCGTACTTCAAGCCGCTCGTCGGATTCCACAAATACCTGTTCTATGCTGATGCCGGCCCCCATGTCCACGCTGATCTGACCGTCACCCTCTTCACGGAAAAACTGTCCGTTCAGTGTCACCATCAGTTCATCACCAGGAAGGGCCCGGTTTGGCAACACGCTTTCGACTATTGGCTCGGGGGCATCGCGCACATCCATATCGATGAGCACAATCGCTCCGGGCGAGCTATAGGGCAGTTCGAACCGGTCCAGGACACGCCCCTCACGGTCCAGACGGAACAGGTAATCTGACTCAAGCGAGCTGTTGACCGTCCAGAAATAAATCCCGGCGTTTTCGTTCAGCTCATGGGTGATGCCCGTCGGAAAAATGCGGAAGGAGCTCTCGGGCGGCTCGGGCGCATCAAACACCACGTCAAACATTTTGCGGTCCCGACTCATGTAATGAAACAGATCGGTACCTCTGTCTCCGTAATAAAACCCCTCGGGCGCGCTCCGACCGTAGGGGTCGGTATTGGGAGGGATGTACGTAAACGCGCGTGGCTCGGCGGTGGGGACGTCGAACTCTTCAAGGATTTGACCGCTTTCGGGACTGAGCTGGTAGATCCTCGGGGGGATGCCCAGGCTGCGGGAACCGCTGTTGATGGCCCACAAATGCGTGCCGTCCCATGCCAGGTCGCGGATGACACCGGCGCCGTTGGGCGGACTCGGAAACTGGTTTACCACCTGAACCGAATCCCCGTACAGGCTGAT
>PUOJ01000112.1 GCA_003552075.1 Bacteroidales bacterium | reverse complement strand
GAAGGTGATATTTATAAAATTGATCCTGATGTATGCACTGATTGCGGTGCTTGCGCAGATGTATGCCCGGTTGACGCAATTCATCCCGAATAAGACCTGACTGACCGGTTAACCGCGTCAGGAAACCTAAAGCCCGTGCTGTGGATGCAGCATGGGCTTTTTTTAATGTGGTAATGTGGTAATTTGCTAATGTGCTAATGGGGTAATGTGCTAATGGGCTAATGTGCTAATGTGGTAATGTGCTAATGGGGTAATGTGCTAATGTGCTAATGGGGTAATGTGCTAATGAAGGGTTGTGGGGGTTAGTGAGTTATGGGGTTGTGGAGTTAAGGAGTTTGAGGTTTGACAGTTAAGTTGTCCAAAAATGAACACAAATAGTTATCACAGATGCTCGCAAATGCCTCGGGTAACCTCAAACTTCAAATCCCGAATCGTAACCTCTCGGGACTTCGCTTGCGCTCAGCCTCAAACTTCAAACTTCAAACATGATTCATAAAAGTTAAACCTGTTCCATTACGTGACAGATGCTTATCTTTGCCCTGAGAATGACACCCAACCCGCCTTTGGGTTGCAAAAAGAACCAGCTTGGCAAAGCAAGAAGACAAATACCCCCCCTCACCGGATGCGACCATGACCTTCTGGAAGCACCTGGAGGAGTTGCGCGGACACCTGATCCGGTCGGCCCTCGCCGTGCTGTTGCTGGGCATCGCTGCCTTCATTGCCAAGGACTTTCTCTTCAATCAGGTCATCCTCGCACCCAAGGAGCCCTATTTTCTGACGAACAAGGCCTTCTGCTGGCTTTCTGTGCAGCTGGGTATCCCCGCACTCTGCATCAATAAGGACCCGGTACAGCTGATCAACATTGAACTCGCCGGTCAGTTTACCACCCACGTCATCGTGTCGCTGATCGTGGGGATCATCATCGCAGTTCCTTACATCGTATGGGAAATATGGCGCTTCATCCGGCCGGGCCTCAACGAAAGAGAGCGCGCCAACTCCAGGGGCGCCGTACTGGTTATATCCGGACTATTCCTCACCGGCATCCTTTTTGCCTATTTTCTTATTGTACCCCTGTCCATCAACTTCCTGGGCTCCTACCAGGTCAGCGGCCTGGTGGAAAACCAAATCGCCCTGCGATCCTTCATCACCACGGTGACAACCATCACCTTTGCCGCCGGCATCCTTTTTGAACTGCCCGTGTTCGTCTTCTTCCTCAGCAAAGCCGGCATCCTCACCCCCGCAACCATGCGCAAGCAGCGCAAGCTTGCCTTCGTGCTGATCATCGCCCTGGCTGCCCTCATCACCCCACCCGACATCTTCAGCCAGATAATGGTCGGCGTGCCACTTTTCATTCTCTATGAGATAAGCATCCGGATCTCGCAGCGCACGATCGACAAGGCACAAGCGGAAGCAATATAAGCCCCGGAAAAGAAAGTGTTAATGTGCTAATGGAAGGGTCCGTTGGGCACTGACCCGGCCTGATTTTAGTTTGCAAAAAGTGTAATCCTATTTCAGGACGAGACACATTCGCACATTGCCACATTGGCACATCAGCACATTAAACAAACTTTTTCACCAGTTCACAGGCTTCGTCGATGGCCGTTTCGAGCACGTCGTTGACCAACACATGGTCGAACTGGTTGGCGCAGGATAATTCCTTTTCCGCTTTTCCAAGGCGTTTTTGAAGGCTTTCGGCCGACTCGGTGCCCCTGTTGGTAAGTCGTTCGCGCAGCACTTCGAGGGATGGCGGGCGGATAAATACGGCAAGCGATCGTTCCGGATATTGTGTTTTGATGTTTAATCCGCCAGCTACATCCACATCAAAGACCACGTGCTTCCCCTGCTTCCAGATCCTTTCCACCTCACTGCGCAAGGTGCCGTAATAACTGCCGGGATAGACCTCTTCCCACTCGAGGAAGGCATTTTCTTCAATTTTTTGACGAAAGGCATCGGGGCTAAGAAAATAATAGTCGACGCCATCCTTTTCGCCTGGCCTTTTGGCTCTGCTACAGGCCGAGATCGAAAATGCCAGGTTGGGAACGCGGGAGAGCACGCCCTTTACAATACTGGTTTTGCCCGCACCCGAGGGAGCCGAAAAAATGAGCAGTTTGCCTTCTTGCCTCATCACAGTACATTCATGATTTGTTCTTTGATCTTTTCCAGTTCATCCTTCATCTGCACCACGATCTTCTGTATGGGCGCATCGTTGGCCTTGCTCCCGATGGTATTGATCTCCCTGCCGATCTCCTGGGCGATGAACCCCAGCTTTTTTCCCGCCGATTCCGGTTCTTCCAGGGTGTCATTAAAATAGCTGAGATGTTGTTCCAGGCGGACCAGCTCCTCGTTAATGTCCAGCTTTTCCAGGTAGTACAGCAGCTCCTGTTCAAAGCGGTTCGGGTCGGGTTCAGCAACCTCCCTGGCTTTTTCCAAGGCATTCAGCAGTTTTTGCTTGATGTTTTCCTTGCGGGAAGCATCCAGGTCCGGAATCTTTTTCAGCAATGCCGAGATATTCCGGATGCGCAGCTTCAGGTCGTCTTCCAGGTGCCGGCCTTCTTTCTCCCGATAAGCGTCGCAATCTTCGACGGCCACCCGGATGGCGGCTGATACCTCTTGCCATTCTTCATCGTCCAGGGTCTGCTCATCTTGTTGCACAATATCGGGCAGCCTGAGGATGGCCGGGATGAGGTCACCGGAAACGGTTGTCCCCTGTTCCCTGGCAAAATCCGTCAACTCCTGGTAATATTTCTCCATCAGCCCCTTGTTCAGGGCATAATTGCTGGTTTTGTCCAGGCTGTTGATGGTGATGATGAGTTCGACCTTCCCGCGCTTGAGCTGCTGCCCCAAAAGGGATCTGATCTCCTGTTCACGGGTTTTATAAATTGCCGGTACCTTGAGATGGATGTCGAGATACTTGCCGTTCAGCGTCTTTACCTCCAAACTTAGTCCTTTGTCGGCAAACTGGCCTTGCGATTTGCCATAGCCGGTCATGGATTTTATCATAAGCTGCTTTTTTGTGCCATGCAAATATACGAATCTCTCCAATCAGGAATTTACCCTTTCGGCCATGGGCATTTTATTTAAATGCGTATTTTTGATGTGTGATAAACAAAACCATCTTTCTTCTTTTGTTGATGATGCTCCTAAGTAGCTTCCGCAAGGAGGTAGGGGCGCAGATATTTCGTGGGGGGCTGCAGGCGGGGCTTACTGCCAGTGAAGTGTCGGGTGATGATGCAGGTGGGGCGGATAAGCTCGGATGGTTTGCCTCAGTGTTTATTAACCAGGATATCCGTCCGAATACACGTATACAGTTTGAAATGATGTACATCCAGAAAGGGAGCCGCGTATATCATGACCCTTGGGATGATGAACACGGCACCCTGCCCGGAGATGGTTTTGTATTTGCCCGGAATGCATTGCATAACGATCCCATTGACCCGCCAGGTGATGGTTACCGTGATTATAAGTTTTATTTGCATTATGTGGAAATACCCGTGATGCTGCAGTTTGACTTCTCTCCCCTAACAAGATTACCCTATGTGGAATACATGTCTGGCGAGCTGGGCCTGAGCGCATCTACCGTGGTTGCTCATCGGGAAGAAAAAAGAGGGGTGTCCGTTGCGGATGAGATGGCAGAACGGCGGCCGTTCAAACTTGTCGAGATGAACCTCCTGGCCGGGTTGCATTTTCCAATTACTGACGGGCTCACCTTCAACTGGCGCTTATCGCAAGGCGTTACCCCGGTGAGGACCCGATTTTCAGAAGATGAAGTGGTGTGCGCAAATACACTGGAATGCTATCGAAAGCGCCACCAGTTCAATACAGTCTGGTCATTCGGCCTGACTTACACTTTCCTTACGCGGAATTGATCACACGCGTTATTAATTCTTGACTTTTTATGGCTTCCTGGTTTCTGCCGGCTTATGCTTACCCGCTGTGTCCTTTTGTAACATGCAGCCGGACAAACACATAAAACAGTGAACATACATATATTGTCCGTATTGTTAATTGTTCGTTGAAAACTTTTTTATGAATATGGCCGAACAATGCCGGGAAATCTTCTATTTTTAGCAAAATTTTGTAATGGGGTTTTCATATGCGCTTTACGTAAAATTAAGGCAAGCTTAACTGTGTATTTGCCTCATGCATTGCCCCGCTGCTTAATTTTGTGGCACAAAACCTTAACCCGTATCAACTGAATTATCCATTTTATAAACCAAAACACAACACACAAATGAAACAAAAAGGGATGTTTTTTGTCATGATGATTGCCCTGGCATTGCTTGTGGCTCCAGGCGCTGCAAATGCGCAGGCGCCTGTGGGGGCTGCCTTTAACGGGGTTGTAACGGATGCCGAAGGAATGACGCTTCCCGGTGCGACAGTCATTGCCGTGCATGAACCATCGGGGACCGAATACGGCACCGTGACGCGCCAGGATGGCCGTTTTAACCTCCGCAACGTAAGGGTTGGCGGGCCATACACTGTGCGTGTGTCTTTCATCGGTTTTCGTTCGGCCGTGTATGAAGGCATCATGCTGGAGTTGGGTCAGGAGTATACAATCAACATCGAATTGGTCGATGAGGCTGTTGAGCTTGGTGAGGTGGCGGTGTTTGCGCAGCGCGATGCCCTCATCTCAGGTGACCGTACCGGCGCGCGCTCCAGGGTGAGCCGCGAGCAGCTCGACGCATTGCCTTCTATTAACCGGAGCATTCAGGACTATACGCGCCTGAGTCCACAAGTGAGTGGAAACAACATCGCCGGCCGCAGCGGACGCCGCAACGCCATTCACATTGACGGGGTGACCTTCGACGACCGCTTTGGACTGGGATCAGACGCCATCCCAACCATCGGCAACCCGATCTCCCTGGATGCCATCGAGGAATTCCAAGTCTCCATATCCCCATTCGATGTGCGTGAAGGTAACTTTACCGGTGGCGCCATCAATGCGGTGACCCGAAGCGGGACAAACGAGTTTGAAGGCTCGGCTTATTTCTATGGCCGTAACCAGGACCTTGTGAGTGGTGACCTTATGGGTGAAGAGCGGCCGATTGACGATTTTGACGAGTATCAGACCGGTTTGCGCCTGGGCGGACCCATCAGGGAAAACGAACTGTTCTTCTTTGTCAATGCGGAGGTCAAGCGGGAAAACAGCCCGATTTTTGATTACGAAGGGTCGCAGTTCAGGGGCGAGCGTGAAGAGCTGGATGAGATCATTCAAATTGCCAGGGACGTGTGGGGATACGACCCCGGTGACTACAGCCGGATGAGCCAGCGTACCGACGACTGGAAGATCTTCACCAAGCTCGACTGGAACATCTCCAACATCCACAGGCTTACCTATCAGCAAAACCTGGTCAACGGATACGATGACAGGGGCATTTCCAGGGGGTTCGACGCCTTTTCGCTTTCCAACCGCCAATACAGGCAGCGTGGTAACCAGAGCAACTTCTCCCTACAGCTTCACAGTGCCTGGTCTGAAAACCTGATCTCTGAAGCCAAGGTCGCCTATACGCGCCTCCGCCAGGAAGCAGATTATGGGGATGACCCCTTCCCCTCGGTAAGGGTGGAAACCCCGGGCGGCTATAACGTAGACTTTGGTGTAGAACGTTTCCGTCATGCCAATCAGCTCGACCAGGATTATTTTGAGTTCACTTTCAACATGACCTATTTTACCGGTGACCATACCCTCACCTTTGGCACCAACAATTACCTGAACTCCTTCAGGAACCTGTTCCTGCAGGATGCCCTTGGCACCTACACCTTCTCCAATGTTTTTGATGGGGACGATCTCGTACAAAGTGGCATTGAACGTTTTGCGATGGGTGCCCCCAACAGGTATCAATATAGCTATTCCACGGACGTGGATGCTTATGGCCGCCTTCCTGAAGCCAACTGGGGTTATAACACCTTTGCACTCTATGCACAGGATGAGTGGCGTCCGACACAAAACCTGACCCTGACACTGGGTTTGCGGGCTGACCTGACAGTATTTACAGATGACCCTCCAAGCAACCCCACATTTGCCCAGGACTTTGCCGGCTATGATACGGGCGAAGTGCCGGATCCAACCCTCCAGATCAACCCCCGCTTCGGGTTTAACTGGAATGATGGGGAAACCCAGATCCGCGGTGGCATTGGGCTCTTCTCAGGCGGCGAGCCGGGTGTGTGGCTTTCCAACCAATACAGCAACACCGGTGTAGATGTGGCCCGCCTGGATGTAAGAAGGAATTTTGAAGAAGGCTTCTTCAGTCCTGACAGCGACAATCAACCCTTGCCCGGTGCTGCAACAGGGCTGGACCCGATACAAACCACCGAGGTCAACATTACTGACCCTGACTTCAAAATCAACCAGATCCTTCGTACGAATCTGGCCGTGGAACAAAGGCTGCCATGGGACCTCATTGGCACCGTGGAATTCATTTACAGCAACAACTTGCATGACATCGATTACCAGAACCTGAACATTGGTCAACCGAACCAAAATGTCACCGTAACGGATGGCCGCCCATTCTTTGGACATGTGGAGATTGATGAAGATGGCAATGCACATTTTAGCGAAAGGCGTGCAAGTGATAACTTTACCAATGTGCTCCTCCTCACCAATACCGACGAAGGACACCAGTACAGCATCACTGGTCAGCTGCGCAAAGAGTTCAGCAGGGGATGGTTTGCAGATCTTTCCTACACCTTTGCTGATGGCAGATCAGTAAATGATGGTACCAGCAGCCGTGCCATCTCCAACTGGCAGTTTAACGAAGTACCTGGTGACCCCAATAATTCGCCGGCATACCGGTCAACGCACATCACGAGGCATCGTATCCTGGGTGTAGCTTCTTACCAGTTGCAGTATGGACGCCATGCGACCACCTTCTCCCTTATCTATGAAGGAAGGACCGGACGTCCGCACCACTACATCTATTTTACCCCGTTTTTCGTAGGATATAGCGCAAACGGCGATTACCGCGGATCCAATGACCTGGTATACGTACCCAACTCACCCGATGAGGTAAACCTCGTAAGCGACAACTGGGATGAGCTGGATGCCTTCATTCGTGCCAACCCCGGCTTGAACGACTTCCGTGGGGAGATCACTGAACGGGGTGCTGATATCCAGCCATGGGTGCACCACATGGATTTCCGCGTTTCACATCGGATACGCACTACCGGCAGACAGTCGCTGGAACTGACCCTGGATATTCTCAACTTCAACAACATGATTGGCAACATCCTTGGACAGGATTGGGGTATCGAGCGCATTGCCAGCTTTGGCGCCGTATCCGAAATCACCTTCCAGGGCTATGATGCCACGGAACTTGATGATGGCACCATCGAGCTGAAGCCGCGTATCAGCTTCGACCCCGACAGGGTACCTACCAACGAAGACCAGTTTAACGTACAGAACCTTCCATCCCGCTGGAGGGCTCAAATCGGTCTGCGTTATTCTTTCTAGAAACAAAGCCTTGATCAGATCATAAAAGCGAGAGCCGCAAGCAATATGCCTGCGGCTCTCTTAATATAAGGGCATGGCCGCAATCCCAAACAATCGTGTAATTCAACTTGGGCCATTGAATTCGCCTGGCTTGCAAGTGCCCGGTTCATTGGGTTTTAATGAGCTGGTTTACATGCTAGTGTCATGTCAACACTACTTTAGCCGGCCCAAGTCTTGAACTTTTTCCTCATCTCTGCAAAATAAAACCCTTACATAGCTAATGTTATGCGCGGTTTTTCTTTTTTGAGCTAAGAAAAAATCTCTGCGACTTATGCCACACAGTAGCATTGACATGACACTAGTCATTGACCCTGATCTCATAATCCATGTCAATCACCTGCTTATATATGTAGGATACCCCGCAATACTTTTCCCGGCTCAGGTTAACCGCCTTCTCCAGCTTGTCTTTGGGCAGATCTTTTCCGGTAAAGGCGTAGATCACCTTCATCTTTTCGTAGTGCTTGGGCGGCTCATCCGCTGCCTCAGCCTCGATGTGGATGTCGAAACCGTCAAAATCCACACGCATTTTCTTGAGGATGCCGATCACGTCCATGCCGGTGCAGCCCGCGAGGGCAGCCAGCATCAAAGGCTTGGGCCGTGGGCCCTGATCCTTGCCGCCCGCAGCCTCGGGTGCATCCATCGTCAGGCTGTGTCCGTTTACATCCGACTCAAAGACCATGTCTTTTTTCCAGCTAGTACTTACTTTGTGCTTCATGTGTTTATAATTTTTATGTTTCGGTCACCGAACAGGCGTAGATGTTGGTTAGCATGAAAAAATTGTCAAAATGTCAAAATGTCGAAAAGTCGAAAGGCCTGGAAGCGATCTTACGTCTTGCTGCTGTTAGAACCGTAATGTTCTTGCCATTCATTTGTGCATTTGACTATCCGTAATTTATCCTGTCCTCTGTTTAATAATTTAACCTGAAAGGTAAGAAATTCTTGGCGTTCAGAATAGGTTAAAAAAGAAATCCCGACTGTAAGCAGCCGGGATCGAGTATTATAAGGCTCTTGCGGAGAGAGAGGGATTCGAACCCCCGGAGGCTGTTACACCTCAACGGTTTTCAAGACCGCCGCAATCGACCACTCTGCCATCTCTCCGGTGCAAAATTAAGAAAAAAATGCAGGTGAAAAACAAAAAATCATGATTGCCTGCCTGCACGACCAAAATGCGTATTTTTGAAAACGGTTACATGCGTCGAATCCGCAGACCTTGGCCCAACGATCTTATATGCTATTTGCCAAATGCGCCTGACAGACCCGGACCTTTTGACCTTTCGACCTTTCGACTTTTAGACATTTTGTCCTTTCGCCCTTTTGTCTTTTTGTCCTTTAGTCATTCACAAAATATGCCCCATATGCATACACCACAAACCGCGGTAGTGATCCTGAACTGGAACGGCAAGCATCTTCTGGAGCGTTTCCTTCCCGGCATCATCGCGAATACGCCGGAAGGGGTGGAGCTGATCGTGGCTGACAATGCATCGGATGATGGGTCGGTCGCGTTCCTTGAAGCACACCATCCGCAGGTCCGGTTGATTCTGCTTGACAAAAATTATGGGTATGCCGGCGGGTATAACCGTGCCCTGGAGCAGGTGGACGCAAAATATTACGTTTTGCTCAACTCCGACATGCAAGTCACCGCCGGATGGCTCCAGCCCTGTATTGGCATGATGGAGGAAGATCACGGACTGGTGGCGGTCCAGCCTAAAATACGTTCACTGGAAAACCCGCAATACTTTGAACATGCGGGTGCAGCAGGCGGCTTTCTCGATCAATATGGCTTTCCCTTTTGCCGTGGCAGGATTTTTCAGACCGTGGAAAGGGATGAAGGGCAATATGATGACGCCGTGGACATTTTCTGGGCCAGCGGCGCAGCCCTTTTTGTCCGGTCAACTGCCTTCCATGAGGTCGGTGGCTTCGATGCCCGCTTCTTTGCGCACATGGAAGAGATAGACCTTTGCTGGCGTTTCCATCACCGGGGCTACCGTGTGCGCTACTGTCCACAATCCGTCCTCTATCACCTTGGCGGCGGATCCCTGCCGCCCTCCAGCCCGCGCAAAACCTACCTGAATTTCAGGAACAGCCTCTGGATGCTGGCAAAAAACCTTTCCGGACGAAAGTTCTGCAAGTTGATCCTTTTTAGGTATGCACTCGATGAGCTGGCTGCATTCCGCTTTCTGATCAAAGGGCAGGGAAAAAACCTGGTGGCCGTAGCCCGGGCATGGTATGCGCTGATTTCAAATAGAAAAGCACTTAGGAAGCATAGCCGGCATGTGCCCCGGGAAATGCCGAAGATGCTTTATCGGCATAGCATCGTGATCCAATACTATGTGTTGCGCAGGAAGTATTTCTCCGACCTTCGCTTCAGGGCTTCAACTGCCAGGAAGTAACTCCCCGCACCGAAGCCGGCAATGCTGCCGGCAGACTGGGCGGCAATGTGTGAGATCTTCCTAAAAGGCTCCCGGCGATCCACATTGCTCATGTGCACTTCGATGACAGGCACATCCACGGCAGCAACAGCATCCCCGATGGCTACCGACGTGTGCGTATAGCCCCCTGCATTCAGTATAATACCGGCATACTTTCCATCTGCATCCTGAATGCCGCCAATGATCTCTCCCTCCAGGTTGCTTTGTAAATAATCAATGGTGACCTCGGGGTGCAAGGCACGCAATTCCACCAGGATCTCTTCAAATGAAGCACTTCCGTAAACATCTGGCTGCCGCTTGCCGGTCAGGTTGAGGTTTGGTCCGTTGATGATCAGTATATGCATGGCTTTTTTCTGCAAAATACAATAAAAGGTCGAAAAGTCAAAATGTCGAAAGGTCGAAAAGTCGGGGTATGCATGGGGTTGGGATGGTTTGGTGTTCTTTGTGCTGCAAAGATGGTATTCTGAAGGGGAAAGGACAAGAGGACAAAAGGTCGAAAAGTCAAAATGTCGAAAGGTCGAAAAGTCGGGGTATGCATAGGGTTGGGATGGTTTGGTGTTCTTTGTGCTGCAAAGATGGTATTCTGAAGGGGAAAGGACAAGAGGACAAAAGGTCGAAAAGTCAAAATGTCGAAAGGTCGAAAAGTCGGG
>PUOJ01000171.1 GCA_003552075.1 Bacteroidales bacterium | reverse complement strand
GGCAGCATGCTGAAAAGTTACTCGCCAAGGGCTTCAAACACGTGGCCATTATGGCGGGTGGCTTTGTGGAATGGGAACGCGATGGCTTGCCCGTACACGAGGATATAAACCAACGACTTTCCGGTGCCTGCATGTGCCAGCTGAAACCGAGGGAACGAAAATGACCCACACCTGATTTAAAAAAACCCTTCCATCCCCATAACCGCTTACCGGAAAAGATTACGGGGTTTCCACCCTTCCATCGGCGTAGCGTGCAAACCGTTCCTGGTCCCTGGGGTGTACGTGATCGTAGCGGTCCCAAGGCCAACCTCCGAATTGGGTGCTCCGATAGTCGGCGATGGCCTGGTGGATCTCCTCCGTGGTGTTCATTGCAAAGGGACCGTGCTGCACAAGCGGCTCATTGATGGGCAGGCCCTGCATGAACAGCAGCCAGGCATCCCCTGCGGCTGCCTCGATGATCACCGGTTGGTCTGCCAGCAGTTCGATGGCCTTGCCCGGCGACACATCCATGCCAGCAATTTTTATCTTGCCTCCCCGGTAAAAATAAAGCATGCGCTGCATTTCCGGCAGGTCCGATGGCAACTCCCAACGACCACCTTCGGGAATATGTACCGTCCATATCTGCACGCCGTTCTCCGGGCTGGCCGCCCAGGAAGCCGGCGCCGGGGCAGGTGCATTGGATCCGTCGTAATGCCCTGCAAACACCGTTACGGTGGTTTCCAGTCCGCTGGCATCCGCCACTTTGCGCTTGGGAATCTGGTGGTTCCAAAGCATCTTGAAATGCGGATCAGCAAATTTGTCCTTCTTGGGCAGGTTCAGCCAGATCTGGAAGAGCTCCAGGCGATTTCCCTTATCTTTGTTGCGCAGTGGAAACATCTCGCAATGCTGCAAGCCAGCGCCAGCGGTCATCCATTGCACGTCGCCCATCCCGTAACGTCCGGCAGCACCGTGGCTGTCGGAATGGTCCACATAGCCATCCAGTACAATGGTCACCGTTTCAAATCCGCGATGCGGATGTGCTGGAAAGCCAGGTACCCGCTCCCCGTGGTACATCCGCCATCCATCCTTGATTGTAAAATCCTGACCCAGGTAACGTCCGGCCAGAGAAGCGGCCGGCCCCATCTCATCATTGCCTTCAGGGTATTCATCAAGATGATGCACACAGAAAATAAAGGGGTTGAGTGTGGGCCACATAAACTCCAGGGGCTTAATGTTCTGAATGACTTTGTTGTACATGATGCTGGTTTTAGGTGAGTTAAAAGAGGGAATATGGTTTAACATAAGGCAATTTATACAAATGTAACAGATTTTTTTTCAAATGATGTTAATTATCGGGATTGTAAAAATATTTTAGAATTCCAATAGAAATTATATTTATTTTTGTAGAGTTTTGACACACAGAATCGATTAACTATATGTTTAATTCTACCGAAAATAACCCAAACAGTTAACATTGTTTTCAAGGTTAATGAAAGGGCTGACCACCCTATGTGATGCCATCAGTAAATAACGTGAAAGTGGAGACCACACCCCACGAAAAAAAGAAGGGGCCTAACCGAAAAGCCTTACGAGTAGGATTATCTTAAATTATTAGTCATGAAAAAAAGTGTTTTAGCTTTAGCAACAGCTCTTTTGCTAGTTTTTTCAGCATGCTCAAAAGATGATGATGACAATGGAAATGGAAATGGTAATGACGATGTCATCATGGTGCCATCAAAAACCCTTAATGGGCAAATGAAAAAATTATTGAATTTCAACAATCCTGAGGATGAGATTTATCACATATTTGAGGATTATGATTTAGGCAAAGGTTTAATTGCAATTGGTGATGGGCTAACAATGGATTTCATTGTGGCCACGGGAAATGTTAATCAAGATGGTGCGGTGTCTTTGTCATTTGCAACTGAAATTCCTGCCGATAAACTGACAGAGATGTTTAAACATTCCGGCGACATACAAACATCACCTGGGGATTTGAGAACAACCTGGCACCTGACGAATCTAACTTTAAGCCCCGAAGACACACAACATGATCCAATAAATACCTGGCCGGATTTTATTGAAGAACTACCTGTCCATAATTGGGGACAATACGAAACCGTGTATTACAGTTTTGTTTGCGCTGAAAAAGATGGCACCATAACAGGCACACTTAATTCGGGTCATATCGTAGACATGAATGTAAAGAAGGGTTGGAACATTGTAAAGATATCCACATCAGAAGATCTAAAGGAAATGGTAACCGTGAATAATATTCCTGCAAATGCTTTTTTTCATTACGGATGGCAAATCATTTATTAATCGCGAATCGCGATAAGCTTAGCAGTCTCAGATTATGGAGAAATTTTGCAAAACAGACTAAGGCGGAAAGGCCGAAAACGTTTATGCAGGTAACCAAAAACAATGAACAATGAAAAAAAACAATCTTTTTTTAATATGCTTCTTGGCGGCTTCCATTGTTTTTCCGCTCGGAATGGAGGCGCAGGAAAAACCAGTCCTCGATTGGTCAAGCTTTGATTTTATTCCAGGTGACGAAATTATTTTTGAAGACAATCAGGAAAATGAACGCAATGGTGAATTTCCCAGCAAATGGGATTTGGTCAATGGATCAGTCGAAAATGCCGTTTTGGATGGAGAAAATGTGATTATGTTCATCAGAACCAATGCCAACAGTGACGGAGGGATTATTCCCCTAATGACCAATAGTGCGGAGGATTATCTCCCCGATGAATTTACAGTGGAATTTGATGCCTGGTTTGATGAACCCGGCAGGACATACCGGGTGCTGTTTTACGATGGAAAAAACCAAAGGCGGCTGAACAGAAGCGCCAACCCCGGCAGCAATAACAGGGTAGACAGGATCAGAATAACGCAAAATTCTGTTATTTATGGAAACACCACTTCGCATTACCCGGGTTTTGGTCTAAGCAGCCGGGAGGATGCCGCGAAATCTGAACCCGGCTGGAGACGTGTTTCCATTTCCTTTAATCATAGAGCTTTGAAAGTTTATCTTGATGATGCCAGGGTGCTTAATATTCCCAACATGGACTATAACCCACTCGGGCTCACCTTCGCATATCACAACCCAACGGGTGATCATCTGGGATACATTAAAAACATAAGGGTTGCCAAGGGAGCAGTTCCACTTTACGACAAGATGCTCACGGATGGAAAAATTGTAACCACCGGTATCCGTTTTGATGTCAATGCATCCACATTAAGGCCTGAGAGCTTTGGCGTAATCAATGAAGTGGTAAATCTGATGACAGACAACCCGGAACTTAACTTCAGCGTAGAAGGTCATACCGACAGCGATGGCAGTGAAGACCTTAACCAGGCACTTTCTGAAGCCAGGGCAAAGGCTGTAATGGACGAAATGATAAAAATGGGCATCACGCCATCGCGCTTGCGCTATGCAGGTCACGGACAGTCAATGCCCATTGCCGGCAATGACACACCCGAAGGAAAAGCAGAAAATAGAAGGGTGGAGTTCGTGCAATATTAAAAAAAACGCCAGACCAGTCATCTAAGCCATAAAATACATCATTTAAATATGTGGAAAGGGTTCGTCAACCATTCATCTAATACAATCAAGGATTAATACTAGTTTCATGTCAAGGGAACAGATTCTAACACGTTCCTTTACCAGATAATCATCAGAAGATCGGGTAATCACATAGTCAAGGGGAGCTTTCAAGTTTTTAAAAGCATGAAAGCTCCCCTTGTTTAGCTGTGGAGAGTTGAAAAATTTGGTTTCGGTATCCACGAAATGATTCCCATCTATATGCGAAAGCTATACTTTGGTGTGAATACCATAATCACATGTATAGATTACGTAAATTAATTTCCGATATTTGCCCTCGTGGTAAATACTAATCATTCAAAGCATAGCCAAACAGACATGACTACCATCAAAGACGGTGGGTTTATTCGTTTAACTAAAACCAAATAACACATGAAGACGCGTGTAGGACTTTTATTGGTCTTTCTATTTTTATTTCCTGGATTGCTTATTGCGCAGGAAAAGCAGCGGTTGTCGCAAGACGATTATGCTTCCTGGAAGACACTTGGCGGAATTGAATTTTCTCCAGACGGTAACTGGTTGATCTATCAGGTGAATCCGCAACAATACGGAGACGGAAACCTTATCATTAAACATATTCCTTCGGGAGAAGAACACGTGATTCCACGTGGAAACCGGTCATCGATCTCCCCTGGTGGCCACTTTGCCGTTTTCCATATCCAGCCTGAGTTTGCCGTTGAACGGCAGGCAAGGGTGGACGGCAAGCGGCCCAATGAGATGCCCGCCGACTCCATAGGCTTTTTTGTGTTTGAAACCCGGGAGCTGGAGAAATATCCGGCAGTAGATTCTTACCAGCTTCCTGATGAAGAATCGGATTGGGTGGCTTATGTGATTGACAACTCAAGGATTGAACAGCCCGAAGAAGAGGAGGAAGGGGAAGAACCTGAGGAGGGTGATGAGCCCAATGACGAGGAAGAAGCGGAAGAAGAAGCAGAGGAAGAAGAAGAAGAAGTCCCCGACCACAAAGAATTGTTTGTGTATAACCCGACCACTGGCTTCAGACATTCGATTGATGATGTGGAGCAGTACCTGTTTTCGCCGAATGGAGATTTGCTTACAGCTCGCACGGAAAGGGAAGAGAATGACACACTGACTGTGGGAGAGGTCATCGTATTTGACCTTGCCAACCTGGAGCAGACCGTGATTGACAGTGGGGAAGGTGATTTCCGCCAGCTCAATGTGCATCATGATGGAGATTACGTTACCTGGTTGCATTCCGGCGACACCATTGATGAAAAGGTCTACGACCTGTATATGTGGGAACGCCGCCGCGGCCGTTTAAACCAGGTGGTGGACGCTGAGACTGACGGAATGCCTGAAGGTTACAGTGTCAGCCATTTCCGTCGTCCGCAGTTCTCAAAGAATGGTGAACGTCTTTTTTTCGGCACAGCCCCCAAACCGGAACCGGAGCCTGAAGACACCTTGCTGGACAGGGAAAGGTATTCAGTGGACATCTGGCACTGGCAGGACCCCCAGCTTCAGACTGTGCAGGATGTGCGGGTCGACCGTGAGCGCCGGCGCACTTACCTTGCCGTGTACGATATCAGCCGTGACAGTATGGTACAGCTGGCCGATGAAAACATGTCAACCGTTTCGATGGACGACGACTATGATCACCTGATCGCCCTTGGATATGAATCCGGACCTTATGAGATTGAACGGCAATGGATGGGAGGAACCAGGAGGGATGTGTACCTCGTTGACGTGGAAGACGGAAGCCGCGAGCTGCTTTTTGAGGGGTTACGTGCTTTCCCGTCCCTGTCACCTGATGCCAATTTCGTGCTTTATTATGATCCGGAATATCGCGATTGGTTCTCTTATGACATTCGTCGGGATCAGACAGTCAACATCACGGAAAACATAGAGGTACCACTTTACAATGTCGAACATGATGAGCCAAGAGACCCCAGGCCTTATGGAACTGCCGGATGGACAGAAGACGATGAAAGTGTGATGATCTACGATCATTATGATATCTGGAAAGTGGATCCGCGTGGTCGTCGTGCACCGGAAAATGTGACCGGAGGTTACGGTCGCGCCAATGATATCAGGCTGCGTCCCGAAAGGCTGGATCCTGAAATGGAGTATGTGGATCTGTCGGAACCTCAATACCTGCGTGCCTTCAACGAAGTGAATAAGCAAAGCGGTTATTATCGCCTCGAAGATGGGGATCTGACGCAGCTGGTGATGGACGATGTCTTGTACATGGGCCTTGCCAAAGCCAGGGATGCCGACCGTTTATTGTGGCGGCGCAGTACATTTACGGAATACCCGGATGTGTGGGTCAGCGACATGGATTTTTCGGGTGCACAGAGGATTTCGGAAGCCAACCCGCAGCAATCTGATTATTATTGGGGAAGCGTTAAGCTTGTGGAATGGGAGAGCTTTAACCACAACGAACCTCTGCAGGGACTGCTTTACCTCCCGGAAGATTTTGATGAAACAAAAAAATACCCGATGCTGGTCTATTTTTATGACCGTTCTTCCCATACCAAGCATCGCCATTTCATTCCCTCACCAAGTCGCTCCACTATTAACCGTTCGTATTGCGTAAGCAACGGTTACATTGTATTTGTGCCTGACATTAAATACAGGGAAGGATTTCCCGGCGAAAGCGCTTATGACGCCATTGTAAGCGGAACCAAAGCCATGACGGAACGCTATCCGTTTATTGACCGCGACAACATGGGCCTGCAGGGGCAAAGCTGGGGTGGCTACCAGATCGCTTTCCTGATTACGCGCACCAATATGTTTAAGGCTGCGATGGCCGGAGCTCCTGTGAGTAACATGGTGAGTGCCTATGGTGGTATCCGCTGGCAGACCGGCCTGAATCGCCAGTTCCAGTATGAGCAAACACAGAGCCGGATTGGCGGCACCTTGTGGGAGCGTCCCTTGCGTTATATTGAAAATTCTCCGATTTTCCATGCCGATAAAGTGGAAACACCGCTGCTGATGATGCACAACGACGATGACGGTGCGGTTCCCTGGGAACAGGGAATCGAGTATTTTACTGCTTTGCGCCGTCTTCAGAAGCCCGTTTGGATGCTGGTGTACAATGACGAAGCACACAACCTGAGAGAATGGCCCAACAGGGTGGACCTGGATATCAGGATGTATCAGTTCTTTGACCATTACCTGAAGGGTAAGCCGGCTCCGGTATGGCTTAAGGAAGGGATTCCGGCCACCGAGAAAGGGCGCACTGACGGATATGAGCTGCTAGAATAAATCATTGTATGTAACTGGTTTCTTGTTGAAAAGAGACTTTTGGGCGGGAGCTGTATTTCAGCCCGGAAAGACTGCTGAATATCCCCCTTCTGGTTCAACAAAACTTGCCCCGGCTTCCATCTGGATGCCCGGGGCTTTTTTTGGCTGGGAAAGGCGGTAGCTGATTGTTCATGGGATGGAATAGCCTATTTGGTGTGATATGTTTCTATTGCTGCAAAAGCCCCCTTTGCCATCAAGCAAGACATAGAAAAAATTTGATGTATTTATATTGCAACAAGGATTTAAAATGATGTATCAGAGATGTATTGGTTTAATTATGATTTATTGCAGAGAGTAGTTAAATTTATTTTTTTAGATGAAAATTCATGCCCATTACATAATTTTTATATGCGGAAAAAATCATGGGTTCCATTAAACATGTAACCAACGTCATATCAACTTAAATCAATTATTCACTAAAATTATTTCAATTATGAAAAAACCACTACAATTTTTTGCAACATTTTTTTTGTGCGCTGCTTTTGTCTTAAATGTGGCTGCACAGGAGACCCTTATCAGAAATGGAGATTTTACGGGTCCCAGAGTAGAGCCAGGCTGGGTAAATATCCATGAGATCACCAATACAACGGGTGCCGAGTTTTGGCATGTGCAGTTCAATCAAGCCCTTACTCAGGATCAGATTGACAATTTAGAAGCGGGTGAAACTTATGAGTTGACCTTTTATGCAAAAGCCGGGGATGACAAAGAAATAGCCGTGTTTTTTGGAGAAGAAGGGGGTGATTTTCACAACCTACTGGACCCTGACCTGGAAGATAATGGAATCATAGAACTTACCACAGAAGAGCAAAGTTTCTCCTTTGAGTTTGTAGCGGATACTTTTGATGCAATGAAGCTTGGTTTTGAAGGCGGTAAAGATGATAATAGTTATTCAATTGGTCATGTGTCCATATTGAAGAAAGTAGAAGAAGGTGAAGATGCCGGAGATGACATTATTAACAACGGCCATTTTGGACCACGGGATTTCGAAGACACCTGGTTTGTATGGGTGGCAGATTGGGAAGGCGTCACAGCTTCCGCGCTCATCAATGACTGGTTTTTATGGTATGCTGACTGGGAGGGGATCATTGTTGATCTTACCATAGAAGATGGATGGGCAAACATTCATGATATTGATAATACGCCCGGATCGGAATTCTGGCATATACAATTTAATCAGGAGTTTACAGCCAGTCAGATTGGCGGCATAATACCCGGTGCGAGCTATACTTTAATGTTCGACGCGAAAGCAGAAGCTGATAAACAAATACATGTGTTTTTTGGTGAAGATGGAGGTAGCTTTCGCAACTTACTGGACCCTGATCAGGAAGATGATGGAATCATAGATCTTACTGCAGAGGAGCAAAGTTTTTCAATGGAGTTTACAGGTGAAACATTTGATGCAATGAAGCTTGGATTTGAAGGCGGACTTGACAATAATGGTTATTCAATTTCAAACGTTGAGATTCTTCTTGATGAGCCTCCTGCCACGGTTGTAGACATAATTGTAAGCAGTCACCTGCACGAAACGCTGGCAACTGCAGTTGTGGCCGCCGACCTGGTTGATGCCCTAAGCGGGGAAGGTCCCTTTACTGTATTTGCGCCAACCGATGATGCTTTTGCCGCACTGCCCGATGGCGTGTTAGACGACCTGTTGGATGACCCGGATGGTGAACTTACCGACATTCTGCTCTACCATGTGGTAGCAGCTTCTGCACTCTCAACAGACCTGGAAGATGGGCAAGAGATAACCACCATGCTGGATGAGAATGTGTTGGTTACCATCAACGAAGAGGGTGTATTCATCAACGATGCAGAGGTCATTGTGGCCGACCTGCTGGCCGAAAACGGTGTCGTACATGTGATAGATGCCGTGCTTCTGCCACCTGATGATGATACAAGCATATCCGATCTGGATGCAGCTTCATTCAAGGTGTATCCCAACCCGGCTTCTGACAGGTTACACGTGAATACCGATAAAGGGGCTGCTATTACGCTCATAAATACAATGGGTAGTGTGGTACATAGCAGAACAGCCGAATCGGATAAGATCAGCCTTGATGTAAGCTCACTGCCAGTGGGTATATACTTCATTAGTGTGGAGAACAAAGGTGAACGCGTAACTCAGAAAGTTATCGTGAAATAGCGGTTCTGTTGTTCCAAGACTTACTCAAACTTAAAAAGAGGGTATCTCAAAAGTGTGAGAGGCCCTCTTTTTTTATTTATGATTTCTTGGTCCAACTCATTTCATTCATCATTCACTGCTTGGTTTGCCTGACAGTTCAGCTTCTGGCAGGCGCAAAACATGATGCTGTTTTTCGCGAATGTAATCATTGGGAGAAAGAATATTTTTATCCAATAATAAGTATGTTGGTTTTGGGAAGCCTGTCACACCCTTAATATCGATGATTGCTTATCATAAATAACTTCTGAAAGTTCAGAAAAATAAATTATCTTTGAATAAAAGCAATGCAATCCATGCGTAAGCTTCCCTAAAAAACTGGGCCATGCAAAATCACACTTCGTTTAGGATGCTGAAAATGTTTTTGTGTTGTATGTTCTTTGTTGCCGCAGTTGTCCATTCTGCAAAGGCACAGTGGGAGCCCGTGAAGTACGACATGGATATCCGGGTTGATTATGCATCTGCAAAAATTTATGCAGACTGCAAGCTCACCGTGACAAATACAAGCACTGGCCCTTCCCGCAATCTCCCATTGCTTCTTTACAGGTTATTGTCGGTGTCATCGGTTACGGACATGAAGGGAAATGCATTGCCATTTGAGCAAAACATCAAAGCATTTGATGAAATACCGAGGCTCCAGGTCAATGTGTTGGGCATTGAATTGCCCGAAAAACTTGAGGAAGGAGAGGAATACAGTGTGCATATAAAGTATGAGGGTTTCATTTTTGGCTATACAGAAGCAATAGGGGGTTATGTAAGGGAACGTATTGAGGAACCTTTTACCATTTTGCGTCAGGACAGCTATGCGTACCCTCAACCCGGTCATCCAACGATCGAATCGATGATGCATGTCATGCATCATTCCTATGACTACAAAGTGAATATCACCGTTCCGGAACATCTTGTCGTAGCCAATGGCGGAAAGTTTGTCTCAAAAACGTCCAAAAATGGTTACACTTCATATACCTACCGAAACATCAAGCCTGCCTGGCGAATGGATTTTGCCATTGCTTCCTATGAAATTATGGAAGATAGCGGGATCAGGATGTTTTATTTCTCAGCACTTGATGAAGAAGCCAGGGATTTAATGGGCGTTCTGAAAAATACCATGGCGCTTTTTACCGAATGGTTCGGACCATTGAAAGATTTTGAAAGTTTCTCCGTCATACAGGTTCCTGCGGGCTATGGTTCGCAGATGGACGTGACAAGCATCATTCAAAGCGGAGAAGTTTTTACAAGGGATGACATCAATGCGAATTTAAATTTATATCATGAGCTTTCTCACCTGTGGCATCCCATGGAAATTGAACCAAGGCCGCCAAGCCGATGGAATGAGGGGCTTGCCACGTTTACCGAATACCTTGCAGCAGAAAAGCTGGAAGAAAGAAGCGGACTGGTTGAAAAATCCAGCATGGCGATTAGCCAAAATTTCGCCAACCGCTGCAAAAACATGCCAAACTGCAGGGAGACACCGCTGATCGACTATGGCAAGGCAAGGATGACCCAACATTCGTATACCAAAGGGATGGTGCTCTTTCATGTGTTGTACGAGCTTATTGGCCACGATGAATTCATGGATCTGAT
>PUOJ01000185.1 GCA_003552075.1 Bacteroidales bacterium | reverse complement strand
GTTCAGCTTCAAACAGGGCCGGTTCATTTTCATAGATCAGGTTGTCTTTCTGCACACGGAACAGGCGACGGTCTTCCCGGATGGACAAGTAATTCACGATTCGCGACATCATTTCATCAAAGGCATCGTGATTATCCTGTCGCATGAAGGCATGCAAGCGCCAGAGCCAAATTCCCTCACCTGCAATCACGCCGGTACGCCGCTCTCCGGCTTCATGAAAGAGGACCAGCGGATCGTCGGTGGTCACAGCACCCACTTTTTGGTTGAGCAGCACCTGGGCGGCACCCGATACATCATAATTGCCGAAAGGAGCTTTCAACGGAGGCAGGGACTCAAATACATTGCGCGTGTTTTCGGGCAAGGAGAAGAGCACAAAGGATTGATTATATTCGGGTGAAGCTTCCGTAGCTTCTTCAGCGCGTAACTGGATGGAAAGTCCGGTACCAAGCTCGTTAAAGGCAGAAAGGTCTGTCTGGCTGCCCAAGACAAACAGTACGGCAGATCCAGCATCTTCAGCGCGCTGCAAGAATGGCCTGACAGCATGTGTGGCAGAGGGCAACTGATGCAGAATGACCAGGTCGAATGCTTCAAGACTTTCATTGAATGAATCGAAAAGGCTGACTTCCACTTCGTATTGGTCGCTGCTGATCAGGGATTCCCTGATGGCTCCTATATCCGGATGGGGGCTGTTCGCCAGGATCAACACCTGCTGACGGCCATCAATCACATCAATAAAAAAATCCTGGCTGTTGTTATCGAGGCTCACCTCATCTTCCACAGGAGAGAGGCTGGCCTCGTATTGCTGCATACCTGCTTCATCGGCTTCCAGGTCCAGGCTGATGGTTTCCAGGTGGTGATCCGAGGTAAAGCTGAGGTTTTCAGCAAACAGCTCCTCTCCATTCCGGCTTATTGTCAGCCGGCTCGTCAGACCCTCACTTTGCAGGGCCTCCACATCTACTTCTACGGGGAACCGATTGCCCAGGTAGGTGATCTCATTGTGATGCACATTTTTCAGGATGACATCCCGCCGGGGTACCGTATCCCCCAGGGCCATGGTATAGACAGGGTACGGGACATGTGCCGAAGCATACAAAGGGTTGATTCCGCGGTTGTAAATGCCATCTCCGGCCACGATGACCGCACCAATGTTCCTGTTGCTATATCGTGCATCAATCTCCCGGAACACCTCAGCCATATTTGTTTCCCGGTCCGAAAAGTCAACTTGCTCCCTTTCGGCGAATGCTTCCCCAAAGGTATAGCTTCGTACATCGTGTGCGTCGGACATGTTTTCAAGAAAACCTTGTTTGGCCGGAAGGTATTGCTCCTTATACCAAAGGGAGTCCTCAGCAAAAAGAAGGGAGGCAGAGTTGTCCTGGAGAAAAAGCAGCAGGGGCTCTTCCACGTGCCGTGTGCTTCGTTCCACGAGCGGTGCAAGCAGGAGCAACGCCAGAATCGTCACGCTGAGGAAACGAAAAATGGCCAGCAGGCGCTTCCAGAAAGGGTTGAAGTCAGATGCGCTGTTCCGGTAATACAAGATGCCACTGTACAGCAAGCCGCATAAAATGCAGAGCATGATCAGCCAGGCAGGATAATCGAACAATATGTTGATATGCATAAGTTTCTAAAAATAGCTATTTTTCTGACTTCGGATCATGCGCTTGGCATGGACCGGGATGCAAAACCGGGCACGAATATAAGGAAAACAGGCCATCTACCTTTATAAACAAGGAAGATGGCCTGTTATTATCATGTCAGGGAATTATTTATCCGAAGAAAGGTCTTCGTCGGTTTTCCCTTTGGATGTACCAGGTTTACTGATCTGTTCTCTCATGGAGGTATCCGACTGAATGTTTTTCATTCGGTAATAATCCATGATTCCCAGATTTCCACTGCGGAAGGCTTCTGAGATTGCTTTGGGGATCTCCGCCTCTTCCTGGATCACCTTGGCACGCGCTTCCTGGGCCTTGGCTTTCATCTCCTGTTCGGCAGCAACTGCCATGGCACGGCGTTCCTCTGCTTTGGCCTGTGCAATGTTCTTGTCGGCATTGGCCTGGTCAATCTGCAGCATTGCACCGATGTTTTTACCCACGTCGATGTCTGCAATGTCAATCGACAATATCTCATAGGCAGTACCCGAGTCGAGTCCCTTGGACAACACGACTTTGGAAATGCTATCCGGATTTTCCAGCACCTGCTTGTGGTGCTGTGCCGAACCGATGGAGGTCACAATTCCCTCACCTACCCTGGCGAGGATGGTTTCTTCACCGGCACCACCCACAAGTTGCTTGATGTTGGCCCGAAGTGTAACCCGTGCCTTGGCCACCAGCTGGATACCATCTTTTGCAACGGCGGCCACTGGTGGGGTGTTGATTACCTTAGGCTTCACCGACATCTGCACTGCTTCCAATACATCACGACCGGCCAGGTCGATGGCGGTTGCAGTTTTAAAGTCCAGGGGTATGTTGGCCTTATCGGCGCTGATGAGCGCATTGACAACGGCTTTTACCCGTCCTCCGGCCAGGTAATGTGCTTCCAGGTCATTCCTGTTAAGGGTCAATCCGGCCTTGGTGGCAGAGATCAGGTTGTTGACGATCACTGCCGGCGGGATCTTACGCCAACGCATCAGGACAAGTTGAAGCAGGCTGATCCGCACTCCTGACACAAGTGCAGAAAACCACAGTGCGACAGGGATGAAATAAAAAATGATCCACAGACCGACTATACTGACAAGGGCTATGGCAACAATTACGGCAATTTGTGATTCCATGTGTTATGGTTCTTTAGATTTGACAATGATTTTATTTCCTTCTACTTTAACGACTTCAATGGTTGTATTCTCTGGAATGAGGTTGTCTTTTGAGCTCACTTCGTAATACTCCTCTTTGATCAAAGCCTTTCCCATTGGGTTCAAGCGTGTGATGGCAATGCCTTCATCTCCTTTAACCACCTTATCGGCCTCTACCACATTCACCCTGCCTTCAAGCGTCGAGCTGTGCATGGCTCTTTTCCATGTCCTCGATCGCAGGGCAATGCCTATTGAAATCATACTGACCAGGAGCGTGAGCAGGATGGTTACCACGCCGGTTTCCGTACCGTAATTATTGAACGAGATGACATTGCCGGCAACAACCAGGGCGACACCAAGCAGGCCAACAACGGTGGCTCCCGGCACGACCAGAATCTCCAGAAGCAGGAAAACGATTCCCGCCAAAATCAGGCTTACGACAATTAACCAAACCATTTGATGAACGATCTTAATGATGAAACAACAAACACCTGTAAGGGTTCAACCCCGGGACCAACAAATACCTGGGATCATCCTTTAAGGATTGTAATATTGCATGGCCTCAGGTAAATAATCCCTTGCCGCCTTGATTCTGTCCTCATTGGTGGGATGCGTGCTAAGAAAGGCCGGAGGACCTGCTCCTCCTGAATGCTTCAGCATTCGCTCCCAAAAATCAATGGTGTGTTCAGGATGATAACCGGCCATTGCCATAAATGTCATACCCAATGCATCGGCCTCATATTCGTGCTGGCGGCTATAGGCCAGACTGCCGAGCGTTCCTCCAACGTTATAAATAAGCATGAAGAGATCCCGGGTTTCCTGTGCTTGCTCCTGCAAGGCTACATCCAGACCGATCGCGCCCATGGTAAGCATGAGCTGCTGACTCATGCGCTCATTTCCGTGACGGGCCACGACATGGGCAATTTCATGGGACATGACCACAGCCAGACCATTTTCATCCTGGGTTAGATCAAGGATCCCGGTATAGAAAGCGATCTTCCCACCAGGCATGGCCCAGGCGTTGACATGATCGCTTTCAATAAGCTGAAACTCCCAGTCAAAATCCTGTACACGACTCGCCTGGCCTGTTTCCTCCAGGTAATCCACAACAGCACGCGAAATTTTTTCTCCCGTCTCACGAACCAATCGCGCCCGTGGATCAGAAGCTGAAACCACTTCATTGGCAGCCATATAAGACTGATAATTAGCCATGGCCATATTTACAAGCATCCCCTCCGGCAACATGCGCACCTGGCGTCTCCCGCTGATCGGAACGGTGGCACACGCCACCAGAAAAAGGAGCAACCCGATCAACAATGTGTTACGCTTCATAATCATTTTGTTTGTCATGTGTCTATAATTTCATGAAATAGGTCACATGGAGCTCGCCATACAATAATCATTGTCTTGTGCGTCAATGTTGGCTGGCACGGCTCAGCTCGGTTCATTTCGTCTTTGGCGCAAACAAAAATAACCAAAAAAACAAACAAATTATCATTTCGAAGCATCAGCCCGGCAAAATTATTGTATGATGGGGGCTCCCTCCTAACAGTATCCACTATGCTGCAAAGACGTAATTATCTTCTAAAAGAAATCCGGTTTTCCTTGCCGCGGATCAGCCTTCTGATGTTGTTGAGGTGTGTGATCGGCACAAAGAGTGCAATCAGGATGGCAAAAACGATTTTAGGCATCAGGGTGATGTCTTTGACCAGAATGACAATAATCGGCAATGCTACGGCTGCGCTCAGGGAGGCCAGTGACACATAGCGTGTGGTCAGAAATACGGTAAGAAATACAGCCAGGCATATCAAAAAAGCCTCCGGAAAAAGAATGAATATGATACCAACCAGGGTAGCTATCCCTTTGCCACCCTTAAATGAAGCAAATAGTGGAAACACGTGTCCCAGGATGGCCATGGCCCCCAGCAGCATTTGGTAAACCACAAACCATGCTGGCTGCATGTTGCCGGTTTGGGCAAGATGTGCCAGGCTAACGGCCCCAACCCCTTTCAACGCATCGATGATCAACACCAGCAAGCCAACACGGGGTCCAAGCACGCGCATGGCATTGGTGGCACCTGCATTGCCGCTTCCGTGTTCACGCACATCCAATCCCTTGATCCATTGCCCCAACCATACCGCAGTAGGTATAGAACCCAGCAAATAGGCAAGAACCACCATGAAAGCCATTGAAAGGTACATCTCTGCCATCAGCAATATTATTTATGGTTTTCTGAATTTTACTGCCACCCAATCACCCTGGAGTTTTTCTTCGCAAAACTGCAGGCCATATTTTTTAGCGGCTGTAAAGATAACATCTTTATCAAATGCCATAAAACCACTCAAGATCAGTTCTCCCCCGGCCTGAAGGACCTGATTATAAGCCGGCATGTCCCCCAGCAACACATTGCGGGTGATGTTGGCCAGGATGATTGCATAATTCGTATGCTGCTGCTCCCTTAGCAGCATTGCATCCCCATGAAGCACTTCGATGTTTGCCGCATTGTTCCTTTGCACATTCTCCAGGGTGTTTTCATAGGCATACAGATAATTGTCGATCGCTGTGACCCGTTTTGCACCCAACCGGGCAGCCAGAATGGCCAGCACTCCCGTGCCACAACCCATGTCGAGCACGGATTGTCCGTCAAATTCCATCTCAAGCATAAATTGAATCATCAGGACCGTGGTGGCATGATGTCCGGTACCAAAAGACATCTTGGGTTCAATGATGATCTCATGGTGCACATTGTGATCACTTTCGTGGAAAGGCGCCCTGATAAGACAGTGATTGCCTACCCTGACTGGCTCGAAATTGCTCTCCCAGACAGCATTCCAGTTCTTTCCGCCCATGCGGCTCACTTCAACCGACAGCTTCTCCGGTCCCTTTTGGCGATATCGCTCAAATAGCTCTGTGACTGGCTTCGAGCGATAGCTGCAGGCACTAATATAGGCCCGAAACCCGTCATCCTCCTCACTGAAACTTTCAAAACCCAATGCAGACAGCTCGGCAATGAGGATCTCCGCCCAGGGTTCAACGGGGGAAAGCTGGCAGTGTATCTCGATGTAATCCATTGAGGTTAAGGTTGAGGTTAAGGTTAAGGCTAAGCGGCAACGAAGTCCCGAGAGCAACGCGATTCGGGATTAGAGATTAAGGCTGAGTGACAAACAAATCCAGGAAGCGAAGCGATTCGGGATTTAAGATTGAGGCTGAAACCTTAGCCATGCCTGAATGGGATGGCCAATGTGCCTTTAACCCTTGTTGACCAGGGCTAGAATAATCTCAAAAAAGTCGGCAGGTTTGAGTGAGGCTCCCCCGATTAATCCGCCATCCACATCGGGATTGCTGAAAAGGTCGGCGGCATTTTTTGCATTGCAGCTGCCTCCGTACAAAATGCTCATCTTGTCCGCAAGTTCCTGGTTGTAGCTATCTGCGATCAGTTTCCGGATATAAGCGTGCATTTCCTGCGCCTGCCCGGGGCTTGCCGTTTTACCCGTGCCAATAGCCCAAACGGGCTCATAGGCGATCACCGCGTGAGCCAGCTGTTGATCATCCATCCAGAACAAGCCTTTCTGCAACTGATCGGCGACCACTTGAAAATGCTGATTATTTTCCCGGTCCGGAAGCACTTCTCCGCAGCAAAAAACCGGTGTGAGTCCGTTTTTCAGCGCCTGTTTTGTTTTTGCCGCAAGCAGCTGGTCATCTTCCCTAAATTGGCTTCTGCGCTCTGAATGACCAATGATCACATGACTGGCTCCCACCGTTTTAATCATCCGGGCAGCAACCTCACCGGTGAAAGCCCCCTCCTCTTCATGATGACAATTTTGTGCACCCACAGATACCCCTTCATAGGTGGTAAAAATATCCACAACCCTTGTTATATAAGGAAATGCAGGGAATAATACTACTTCTGGAAGTTTCTGACCATGGCTTTGTAAGCTATCCTTCTGATGATCAATTTTTACCTTGAGTTCACTTACCAATGCCTTCGCCTCTTCAAGCCCAAGATTCATTTTCCAGTTGCCTGCTACAATCTTTTTTCTCATAGTTCTTCAATTTATTAAATGATTGTTGACTAGCTAAACCAACACAATGTGCTGCCAGGCACATCATGCGTCCTGCTCCTCATCATCGAGTGCCTGATGCTTTTTGATTCCAAAAAATTTAAGTATCCTATACCAAAAAAGCCTGACCGCAATGGCTATCCCAGCAATGGCTCCAACCACCGCCTGAAGGACAATGCTGCCGGTTCCAGGATCAATGTAACCAATCACTTGTTGATTACACGAAATCAGGATCATCCACAGATGCAAAATCAATTCCATGACAGTCTTTTTGTTTGATGAGAATAGAGACGAATGGTTTGTTGATGCCTCAAAGATAGCAGTTTTTCAGCGAATCATCATGGATTATGTGCCATCCGGCCTCCATGATTACCCGGACTTGGTGCGCTTCATCAGGTACAGGGTTCTTTGCGTACCTGCTATGGACTGCTTGTCCGCGATATCGTAATAAGTCGAAAAAGCCTGCTCAAAATGCCGGGCATCATAACGGGGGTACACATCCGCTCTGTGCGCCAGCAGTTTTTGGACCTGTGAGTCAGCTTTCGGAACAAATTCAATGACCAAAGTGCTGGCGAGTTGTGCAAAACAGGCTGCAATTTTCTCGAAGGGCAGGTTGTTGGATATGGCCAGGTGGTGAATCAGCGCCAGGGCCATCAGGGTGTCAGGAAGGTCTCGTTCGTAAAGGGCTGCGCGCTCCCTGTTTGCCCAGCCAATGGCCGGACTTGGATTTGTCAGGTCCATGATCAGCGGCAGGATATTCCTGGTGTTGGCTTGCTTGTTTTGCAGGTAAAAAGCTTCTACAGCCAGCGGGTCCACATCAAAAGCGATGCAATGTGCACCCATTGCTTCGGCTAGCCGCGTAAACTCACCGGTATTGGCACCCAGGTCCCAAACCTTGCGCGGATTTATACGTTTCAAATAATCTGAAACCAGCGTCTTTTTCTGTTCAAAAGCATCTCCTGAATAGTTTGTAAACAAATAATAGTCACCCCACTGTGACTCACTGGTCTTTAGCTTAAGGCCCCGAACCGCTTGCCCCAGGCTTTCAATCAAATGAAACAATCGCCTTTCTGACAAACTGCTTTGCCTGGCCTGTGATGTATTGTCTGCATGCTTATTTTGTGCCCGGGCGTGCAGGAAAATATGCATCCATAAGGAGAGGCGCCACCTGGCCCTGGCAGGAAGCAAAGCCACCACCCTATCGAGCGGAATTCCATCAAGATACAAGCAGAGCAGGCGGTTCATGTCGGGATGCGCATAGCTCATCAGGGCAAGTGGCGCCAGAAAATGCTCAACAAACTGCCGGTAGGCCGGCCAGGGCATTCCTTTTTCGTAACCTGCGAAAGATAAGGTATCGATGAACATGGGCTTGCCGTGATGAAACTGTACGTTATAGGCCGAAGCATCCTTTAGCCACATCCCATGTTTGAGTGCAGCTTTTTGAATGCGCAGCGTGAGCAAAGCAGCATCCTTTAACTGACTGAAGCACCATTCGTAAGGATAAGAAATGAAATCCACTTTATCTGGTTCGATGACCTTATGCGCATTCGGAGCAGCACCCGGATGACCTTCAATCTCCCTGTGCGGAATGAGCCACCCTTTGGCGGTTAATGCGTCATACAAACCGGATGTGTGCATTCGCACGAAATCATCCTTTCCCTCCTGGTTTACCTGGCGAAGCAACCGGGCACCATCATAGAACAGGAAGCCACTGATGTCGCGAAACGAGCTATGATGTATCACTGATGAAGACATATGGTGTGAAGTTTTAGGTCTTCGTGCCATCGATAATGAATGTTACATCTCATGCCGGATGTGCCGCAAACATTTTGCTGGTTCATTGCACGAGGCAATTTGGTCACCGGCATTGCAGCTTGCGCACGTAATTATCTTGGATGTTTAATCATCAAAACCGCTTTCTTGCCAATAGCCAATAGCCAACAGCCAAAAGCCTATTTAGTCCAAAAGTCCCCCGCGTCAATAATCATCCTCCTATGTGTCAATTCTTTGGCATGGAGGTTTCATTTCCTTAACGGATCAAAAATCATCCAGCATCTCATAATCCTGCGAAAAAAAACGGTTCATCATGAGGCGCAGGGAATTAACCGGTGCCATGCCGTCGTGCAGACCGGAATAATCGCCACCGGGGAAGTACACCGCATTGAGCACCCGGTGGGCGTGCTCCGGTTCAGCCACGCCGCTGCTCTGCTCCCTTACGCCATGATCCGAAAACAACATGATCACAGGTTCCCTGGGAGCCTCCCGAATTATGTTGTCAACCATATCGAGGATCCTGTCGCTGATGTACAGGTACTGTTCAAAGTAAAGTGCCCGTTTCGTTTCATTGTCGATGGTTTCATATTCCCAATGATTGGTTGGATTCTCCATGAAATTCCCGTCGCGATCGAAGACAAATGGGAGATGCGGGGTCATCAGGTGGGCATACAACATCACGGGATGCTGACGGGCTTGCAAGGTATCCGGGAAGTGCGTGATGAAGTCGAGAAAATAATTGTTGACCCGGTAATACAGGTTGGAGGTGTCGTCGATGAACAGCGGGGCCAGGGGGCTCAGCAATGACCGGCGCAGCACCAGGTAATGAAAGGGGTCCATCACCACCTGGTTTTCCGGGTCGGTATTGTACATGCAGTAAAAATGAATGTCTTCGATGCCAAAAGAATATTCAAAGCTGCCCCATCCATCAATAAAAAAGATCTCATAGCCAATCCGGTCCAGGAAGTTCATCAGGAAATTGTTGTCATATTTCTGATAGAGACTTACTGCCGGCAAGTCCTCATCCAGGTAATCCAGGTTCATCAGGGAAGGCAGTGACCGGATCGTATTGGTATAGCGGCTTTTGCTCTGTTCGGCCACAAAAAAACCGTGATCACGAAGGGCTTCTGCAAACGCACTGTGATCATGTTGCCAGACCTGCTGCATAGTGGGTAAACTCGCAAATTCATCAAATACCAGGATGAAAACGTCGGGATAATCCCCGGCATCCGCGACCTCTTGGGGTGTTTCCCGGGGTGAAGGTTTTAGGGTAGCCTGCCGTGTGCGATGCTTGTCCGCTTCCGCAGGCAACATGATCAGCAGGTTGTATAGCACCAGCAGGGCCACGGGTATCAACAGAATCGTGGATGTCTTGCTTAGGGTGCCGGCATTGCTTATCCGCAAAATTTGGCGGGCAACCAATCCGTACATCACCAACACCAATGGAATCAGCAACCACTGCGCCGTGACGGTTGAAAAAAACGGCAACACCGCGTGCAATATCCCATAAAACCAAAAGACCGTCAGAAAGGCGGCAGTAAGTATGGCGGCTGGCGTATTGCTGCGCGTATACATCCGCCAGCCTGCAAAAACCAGAATGGCCAAAACCAGCGAAGCCAACAATGGCATCAGCAGTTGTGCAAGCGCAAGTTCTGCAATATTATGGACATACAGCGCCAACACCGGGTACACCGCAAAAAGCAACACAAGGCCATACACACGCAATCTCTTCATGATTTTTTTAAACCTAACAAACGATTCCACAAACTACCTAAATCTTATATATTTCCCGGAAAAATCTTTGACCCGTCCTGATTTTGGTTAACAAAAAGTGCAACCCTGTTTCAGGACGAGACACTGTGTCTTCTACTTCTTACTTCTTACTTCTTACTTCTTACTTCTTACTGTCAATGCCTGAAATATGTTGACCGTTTTATGGCCATAAAATTACACATAAATGGCAAAGCGTGATCAATTTAATCTAACTCTTTATGAACGTAGGCGTCGTAATTTTAGTCCTGCATTT
>PUOJ01000169.1 GCA_003552075.1 Bacteroidales bacterium | reverse complement strand
TGTCCGCGCTGCTCAGGATTTTCTGCGAGGGTCAGTGTGGCCATCGCCAGCAAAGCGAATACGCCAAAAAAAAGTTGTTTATACATGTGCATCATCATTATGGATTGTTTTAAGTTATCATTTTTAGGTTAGCTAATCCAGGTGCTGCAACCAGCTTGACTTACTATGTCATGCTTTCTGCAACCAGCGTATGGCAATCAGCCCGCTGTAGCTGTCCCCCCCCGATTTCAATAACCGCAATTTTCACTGCTTCTATTCAGTTTATGCACCATGGATTGCATATTACACCAATATGGACAACAAATAAGGCGAAAGGTTTAATGGCCTTTAGAACAAAAGCCTGCATTTGGTGAAGCTTTAACACAGATTAACATTTTATTCGGACACGGGAAAACATGCGCGTTAAACCCAACTGTTTACAACAGCCTTACGGAGGCAGCAGGCGATCCGATATTTTGTATCTTTGCATGGAAAATCAGGCTGTATACTTATGGCAGAAAAATATTCAGAAGACAGCATACGCACACTGGACTGGAAAGAGCACATCAGGCTCCGGCCAGGGATGTATATTGGCAAGTTGGGAGATGGTGCATCCCAGGATGATGGCATATATGTGTTGATCAAGGAGGTGATCGACAACGCCATTGATGAATTCATCATGGGTTTTGGCAAAACCATTGAGGTGCAGATCGACGAAACACAGGTCACCGTGCGCGACTATGGCCGGGGCATTCCCCTGGGCAAGGTCGTCGACTGCGTATCCAGGATCAATACGGGGGCCAAATACGACAGCAAGGTGTTTAAAAAAACCGTGGGGCTTAACGGCGTAGGGACCAAGGCGGTCAATGCCTTGTCGCACAGCTTCCGGATCGAATCCATCCGCGAAGGCAAAGCCAAAGCCGCCGAGTTCGAGTACGGCAAGCTGATCAGGGAACACGAGGTAGCTGAAAGCAAGGGGCGCACCGGCACCCTGGTCACCTTCACCCCGGACCACACCATTTTTGGCAAATTCCGCTTTATTGAAGAATATATCGAACAGCTCCTGTGGAACTATGTTTTCCTGAACCGCGGACTGACCATCCTGTTTAATGGCCGGCGCCTGTTTTCAAAGAATGGCTTGCTGGACCTGCTGGATCGCCATATCGACACGCCCATATGTTATCCCATCATCCACATCCAGGAAGACGAACTGGAGTTTGCCTTTACGCACAGCACAAGCCAGTACAGTGAGGAGTACTACTCCTTCGTAAACGGGCAGCATACCAGTCAGGGCGGCACACACCAGGCCGCTTTCAGGGAGGCGCTCAACAGGACGATCAGGGAGTTTTACAAAAAGGATTTCGATGCCAATGACATCAAGACCTCTTTGATGGTAGCGCTGAGTGTCAAGGTGCAGGAGCCGGTTTTTGAATCGCAGACCAAGACCAAGCTGGGCTCACAGCACATAGAGCCCGGAGGCACCAGCATTCGGAATTACATCGGCGACATTTTGAAGCGGCGGCTCGACAACTACCTGCACATGCACCCGGAGGTGGCCGAGGCCTTGCTCAAAAAGATCCTGCAGTCGGAGAAAGACCGCAAAGACATGGCCAACATCAAGAAGCTGGCCAGGGAGCGGGTCAGGAAGGCCAGCCTGCATAACAAAAAGTTGCGCGACTGCCGTGTGCACTACAACGACAACAAGCCGCAACGTCTGGATACCACCTTGTTTATCACCGAGGGGGATTCGGCCAGCGGCTCCATCACCAAAGCCAGGGATGTAAATACCCAGGCTGTGTTCAGCCTGAAAGGGAAACCCCTGAACAGCTACGGACTGAGCAAAAAGATCGTATACGAAAACGAAGAGTTCAACCTGTTGCAGGCAGCATTGAACATTGAAGAAAGCGTGGAAAACCTGCGCTACAACAATGTGGTGATCGCCACCGATGCCGATGTTGACGGCATGCACATCCGCCTGCTTTTGCTTACCTTTTTCCTTCAGTTCTTCCCGGATCTGGTTAAAAACGGCCACCTGTATATCCTGCAAACGCCCCTCTTCCGCGTCAGAAATAAAAAGACCACCAGGTATTGTTATTCCGACCAGGAAAAAGACCAGGCGGTAAAAGAATTGAAAGGGAGCCCGGAAATTACACGCTTCAAGGGCCTGGGAGAGATTTCCCCGGACGAGTTCAGCCATTTCATCGGAAAAGACATTCGCCTGGATCCGGTCATCCTGAGAAAAGACCTCAGCTTAAATGAGATATTGCGGTTCTATATGGGGAAGAACACCCCTGAGCGGCAGCAGTTCATCATTGAAAACCTCCGCCTGGAGCTGGACATGATTTAGCCTGCATTACAGGTGATGTGTTACCCCAAAAAGAAAAAACCGCGCATTTTTGGGGCCTGTATTATTCATTCGGTTTAAGCTCAAAAAGATCCCAGTCGGCCCAGGAACGAAAAGTGTCCCTGAAGCTGTCTAGCTGGCACCTTGGCATAATGGTCGTCTCAGCTGTCTCCTTGTATGGCGGGATGTTTGACAGGTTTTCTCCTTTGGGGTCAATCACCCCGGAGTCTCCGGAATATTCGATGCCATTGCCCTCTCCTACCCGGTTCAGTCCAATGACATAGGCCTGGTTTTCGATGGATCGCGCCATAAGCAAGACGCGCCAGGCGTGACTGCGGCTTCCTGGCCAGTTGGCCACATTCAGCAGGCAATCATAGGCAAAGCCACCCTGCTCGTCATGGCTGTTACGACACCAGGCCGGAAAACGCAAATCATAACAAATCACCGGCATGATTCTCCACCCATTCAATTCTACGATCAACTTATCCCTGCCCGGTGTATAATGCTTGTTTTCACCGGCAAAGGTGAATAAATGCTTTTTGTCATACTGCTGATACTTCCCGTCAGGCAACATCCATATCAGGCGATTGTAGTATTTGCCTGCATCTTTGATCACCAGGCTGCCCGTGATGACGGCATCCAGCATCCGGGCCTTTTGTTCCATCCATTGCATGGTTTCGCCCCCCATAGGCTCCGCCACATGTTCCGGATTCATCGTAAAACCCGTGGTGAACATTTCCGGAAGCACAACCAAATCGGGGCTGGTGGTTATTTCAGCGAGCTTGTCATCAAACATGGCCCGGTTCTGAGCGGGATCCTCCCAGTGCAGAGCGGTTTGGATCAGGTGGACATTCAGATTTTGCATAGGATATCGGCTGCTTTTTGCAGGGTTTCTTCTGATTTGGCAAAACAAAACCGGAGCATGTGGTTGTTTTGGGGGTTATTGTAAAATGACGAAGTAGGCACCCCTGCCACTTTATGCTCCTTGATCAGGCGTTCGGCAAAGGCCATCTCATCCTCATCACTGATCGCCTTATAGCTGAGTTGCTGAAAATAGGTGCCGCCAGCCGGCGTAGCAGTGAACCGTGACCCCTTGATGGCATCCAGGAAGTAATCCCTCTTGACCTGGTAAAATGGGCCAAGCCCCTCGTAATGCTCCGGTTTTTCAAGATAATCTGCCAGGGCGTGCTGCACGGGCGTGTTGGAACAAAACACCATAAACTGGTGGGTTTTACGAAACTCCTTCATCAGGTTGGCGGGTGCCACGCAATAGCCTGTTTTCCATCCGGTGGCATGAAATGTTTTTCCAAAGGAGCAGGTGACCATGCTCCTTTCAGCCAGGCCAGGGTAACGGCATACGCTCTCATGGCGTTTGCCGTCAAATATAATATGCTCATAGACCTCATCACTTAACACCATGATGCCGTTGTTACGCACGATTTTTTCGAGCTGTACCATATCCTCTTTATCAAGGATGCTGCCTGTGGGATTGTGTGGCGTGTTGATGATGATCATCTTCGTGCGTCTCGACACCAAACGCCTGACCTCATCCCAGTCGATGCCATAATGGGGTGGCTTAAGCTTGCAGGTGATCGTTGTACCGCCATTTAGCTTGATGGCAGGAATGTAGCTGTCGTAAGCAGGTTCAAAAACGATGACCTCGTCATCCTCCTTCACGAAGGCGGAGATTACGGCAAAAATGGCTTGGGTGGCGCCGGCTGTTACCGTTATTTCCGTGTCGGGATCATATTCGGCACCATAGAGCCTTTTGGTTTTTTCTGCAATGGCTTCACGAAGCTTTGGCAAGCCAGGCATGGGTGCATATTGATTGTGCCCTGCGCGCATGTGTTTGGCCACCAATTCGATCAACACAGGCGATACGTCAAAATCCGGAAACCCCTGTGAAAGGTTTACGGCACCATGCTCAACGGCAAGCTGAGACATCACAGCAAATATGGATGTGCCTGTGTTTGGCAATTTGCTGGTAACTCTATCTGGATAGGGTTGCATATTGATGAAAATCTGTTTAAATGTCGAAAAGTCTAAAGGTCAAAAAGTCAAGAATTCAGTGGGTTAATTTGGATGAAGCCTGGCGCATCCTAAGCGCATGATGCACCGCGCGCAATAATCATCTCAGTATGGTTCCGGTAAAAATTGTAATTTTGCCCTGAAACAGCAGGATGACAAAGGTAACCATTTTTCTGTGATGTTTGTTGAAACTATGCACAACCTGGTCCACGCAAAGGCCGCCAAATGAAGTCACGCAAAAAACGCAAAGCATCAAAACCCGGCATCATCCAAAACAATCATACCAGATGGCATGGCTCTTCGCAGGAACAGCCAACAGCCAATAGCGAACAGTCCACCGCTGACCTTTCGACATTTTGACTAAAACTATACACCTATGAAAACAATCGACGACATCCAATTCCGTGGCAAGCGGGCACTGATCAGGGTTGACTTCAACGTGCCCCTGAACAGTCAGCAGCAGATCACCGATGACTCGCGCATGCGGGCAGCGGTTCCCACAATAAAAAAAATCCTTGACGACCAAGGTTCGGTGGTGCTCATGTCGCACCTCGGACGCCCAAAGGAAGGTCCAGAGGACAAATTCTCCCTCAGGCACCTCACCGAACACCTGGGCAAGCTATTGGACACCCAGGTAAACATTGCTCCCGACTGTGTAGGGGAAGAGGCTAAAGAGATGGCCGACTCCCTGGGCGCAGGCGAGGTGTTGCTGTTGGAGAACCTGCGCTTCCATAAGGAAGAGACCAAGGGAGATGAGGCGTTTGCAAGGGAGCTTTCCACCCTGGGCGATGTGTACGTGAATGATGCATTTGGCACAGCACACCGTGCACATGCCTCCACAACCATTGTGGCCAGATTTTTCGAGGAGAAGGTATTTGGCTACATCATGGCCAACGAGCTCAAAAGCATCGACAAGGTGCTGAACGATACGAAAAAGCCCTATGTGGCCATCATTGGCGGCGCCAAGGTGAGCACCAAGATAGATATCATTGAAAACCTGCTGGAGAAAGCCGATGCGTTGATCATTGGTGGTGGGATGATGTTCACGTTTATTAAGGCCCGGGGAGGAAAAATCGGCAACAGCATGTGCGAAGACGACTACCTGGAAACCGCCAGGAATATCATGGCTGCAGCCAGGGATAAAGGGGTAAAGCTGCATGTTCCGGCGGATGCAATAGCTGCAGACGCGTTTCAGAACGACGCTGAGATAAAGGAAACCCAGGCCGACAACATCCCCGATGAATGGCTTGGGCTGGATATCGGTCCGGAAAGCATTGAAAAGTTTGCCACCATAATAGAAGGTGCCAAAACCATCTTGTGGAATGGCCCCATGGGCGTGTTTGAAATGGAGAACTTTGCCAAAGGGACGAAAAAGGTGGCGGAAGCCATTGCCAAGGCCACGGAAAAAGGCGCTTTCTCACTGGTAGGCGGAGGAGACTCCGTGGCTGCCATCAACCAGATTGGCATGGCCGACAAGGTGAGCTATGTAAGCACCGGCGGAGGAGCTCTCCTGGAATACATGGAAGGCAAGAAGCTCCCGGGCATTGAAGCCATAATGGAATAAGCCAAGTTTGCAGCGGAAAGCGTGTTTGCAGATGCACACACAAAAGCTGGTGGATACCATGGTCCATCAGCTTTTTTTGTTTCCCCCTGAGATCAATGCACCTATGGTATCCATCAATTTTTTTTCTTCAATGGGCTTGGTCAGGTACGCATCCATTCCCGCATCGTAAAAACGTTCCTGTTCTCCTGGCATCGCATAGCCTGTGATCGCCACGATGGGCGTTTGCCCTTCCTTGCCTGCTTCCAGCTCCCGGATTTTCTTTGCGGCCTCAAAGCCATCCATCCGGGGCATCTGACAATCCAGCAATACGATATCGTAGCGCTTTTGCTGAAATTTCTCCAATGCCTTTAGTCCGTTAAATGCCGTATCCACTTCCCATCCCTGGCTGCGGAGCAATCCCGCCAGGTACATCTGGTTAATGGCATCATCCTCTGCAATAAGCACTTTCAATGAAGCACTTTTAACGGCATATGCGCCTTCATCCGAATCTGAAACTTTTGGCACCTGCTCCTTGGCTAATGGGATGGAAAAAACAGCCTGACTCCCCTGTCCGGGTTGGCTTTCAAAATCGAGGCGGCCGCCCAAAAGCTCTGCAAGCCCCTTTGCTATCAATAGTCCAGGGACAACTTCCTGCTTTTCGATGATGCCTGATAAGCTCATCCGGGTATAAGGATCCAACAAATCAGGAACCTTATCAGGTGGCACACCAATGCCCGTATCCTTCACAGTGAGTTGAAGCGAATCTTCCTGCGCCCCGGATTTTTCCATCTGCACCATTACGCTCACCTCACCATCTGCTGTATGCCTAATGGCATTGCTGACCAGGTTACTCAAGCCTTGTTGCACCTTATGTTTGTCAGAGCTTACAATAGCAGGCACATCCGTATCCACATAAAGTTCAAGGGCATTGTTTTTTTCTGCAGCATCCTGGCTATGCAGGTTGATCACCTCTTCTATTGCTTCCTGAAGGGAAAAATGGCTGCATGCCACATCCAGCTTCCTGGATTCAAGCTTTGCATCATCAAGCATGTCATTGAAGATGAAAAGGATGTTATTGGAAGCGATCAGTATGGAACGCAAATATTTCTGTTGCGCCTTATCCAGATGAGTCTTTTCCAGTGTCTTGGCCATGTCCATGACCGCATCAAGGGATTTACGGACCTCCTGAATCCCTTTCGCAAGGAATGCTGATTTCGCCTGGCAAACACGCTCAGAAAATTCTTTTGCACTGGGCAGCCCCTCACTGCTCAACCCACCATGCGCAGCCTTTTCTTGCTTTTCGGAGACAATCCTGCGTGCCAGTTTATCAAGGAATGCAGGCAGCACAGCTATGTCGTGGTCTTTTGTGCTGCACACTTCATGCACGCCAAATCTCTTTACCTGGTGCACCGTGGAAGGATCATCATCAGAAAGCAATAAAATCGCGTCAATGAGCATATCCTGCTGCTGAAAACGCCGGATAATCGTTTTCCATGAAACGCCACGCACAGCATGGGCAATCAAATAAAACCGGGTTGTGGAATCATCCTGCGATTGTTCCCATGCAAGCGCTTCGTCCGGGTCGTTAAAAAACCTGACCGGAAAACCTGCATGCTGCATCCTGATGCGAAGGTCGGCATCCAGGTCAGGGTCTTCCGAAAGGACGACAATATGTATATTGTCGGGGCGTTGCTTAGATGGGGTGTTCATTGTCGCATAAAGATACAAAAATTGTTTTTTGTATGACATATGCACACATCAACGCACTTCATAAACAATGCCTTACAGGGTTATGATGCCAGGGGTTTTTGCACAAAAAATTGTAATTTCGTATCCTGAAATAAGACTGAAAAAACATGCACCGGGCGCTGGCGAGCTCGGTGAAGACAAACCCTCATAACAAAGGGCAGACATGTGAATGATTATTTGGCGCTGGGCGCCTCGAGGTACATGCATTCCGCGAGTTAACCCAATAAACTCTTAACATTTAGACTTTTTGACAATATTCAAACCCATGACAATGAAGCACTATCCCAATAGCATAACCTTGCTGCTGATCAGCCTGCTGTTAATTTTTCCGGCCTGCGACATCTTTGATGATGTGGACAATGGAGGGGGATCAAGTGAGGAAAACCTCAAAGAATTAATGCCATACACCCAATACATCATTGCGTATTGGCGCGGCATCGATACCGGTCGTTATCAACTGCAGTGGTCACAACATTTAAGTGGCGTAAACGGGCGTCACCTCAGCATCGACAGGTATGGAATGCAAAATTTCCACAGTGACGACATCTGGTTTTTTTATTACCAAAACATCTTCCTGAATTTGCAGAATATGATATCCATGGCCACGGAGGTCGATGCAAGGGCTTACCGGGGCATGGCCCGCATTTTGCAGGCTTACAGTCTTGGTTACATGACAGACGCCTGGGGTGATATGCCACACGAACACGGTATGGGTTATTTTACACAACCCCCCATTCCGATTTACGATGAACAGCCCACCATCTATATCACCATCATGGAGTTGCTGGATTTGGGCATCAACGATTTGCATGCAGCCGCCGAGGGGGATGGTTTGATGCCTGGGGCAATGGAGGACCCCATATATGGTGGCGATCTGGGCCATTGGGAGCGTGCTGCCAACGTGATCAGGCTCCGGCACCTGCTCAGGATGGGCAATCAGTCAGGCAGCTATAGCAATGCCATAACGCATATGACAACCAACCCCTTGTTTACCGGCATGGAGGATAACATGGTATATGCTTATGATGAAGCACTTAACCAGCAAAACCCCCATTTTTTCTTTAAGGATGTGACACGCGCAGGTGCCTTTTTCGTCAACATGCTGGTGGCGCATGATGATCCGCGACTACCGCATTTCCTTACCACCAACTACGATGATGAATATTCGGGTGCTGCGCCGGGGTCGGCAAATCACAACGCCTCCTCACCCGGACCTGCGCTGGCTTCCAGAACCAGTCCCACAACCCTGATATGCTTCGCAGAACAAAAGTTCATGGAAGCAGAGCTGTACTGGCGCGCAGGCCAGCAGGAGCTCGCAGATGAAGCCTATGAAGAGGCGGTCATCGCATCATTGCGCAGCTTCGACATCGAAGACCCGGAATGGGAAGCGGCGCATGCAGCCATTGAAGATGCCGACCTGGAGGATATTATCAATGCCAAATACATCGCACTTTTCCTGAACCCCGAAGTGTGGACGGATTACCGCAGAACGGGATATCCGGACCTTACTGGCTTTGATGGAAGAGAAATTCCCAGGCGCTTACTTTATCCCGAACGGGAGCTGAACAACAATCCTTCGCATACACCGGAAGACGTGGACATTTACACCAGGATGTGGTGGGATGAAGAGTAACATGGCGACACACCCCTGCACAACCAGGAGCATGCCAAACCGGGAGATTATTGCCATATGGGAGATCAGTCATCCTTTATGCACCGTACCGACATCCCCCCTACCCTGTAATAGCTGGTTATGAAAATCCCGGTGTCAAATGCATTCAAGGCTTCACCAAATATGTTTTTATGGGAGCTTGACCAATAATACCCCCTGGCATCCTGGTACTCAAGCACCCCTTTGTCGTCGCGCTTACCCGCAGCAGGCAGCCTTAAGGGGGAGTTGAATGCATCCTGCTTGTTTTTCCAGTTTCCGTGTGCAATTGCAGACGCCCATTCTGCACTTGTAGGGACACGCCAGCCGTTTGGACATGGATCTGCATTGGTGGCATTCCCGTTGGGCAAAGCCCAGCGATTGACCCATCCATTATCAGCGTTCCAGTCAAAAGGGTACGCATATTTTACGATAAAGTCACCATGGTGGGGTTGTTCGCCAGGCAGTGCAAGGGTTTCAGTGGTGCCTGATGAGGGTTGCTGATGCCCGTCGGCACCCCTCCCCCATTGATACAAGCTGCCATAAGCATGGTCATCATGAAGCGACTCTGCTACCCTTAAAGCACCCAGGTTGCGGTCAAGCCAGCACCTTTCATCAAAGGCAACCACACCAAAGCCTGCCGGGGCATTGACTCCCAGGCAGGCATCAGTGGCCGGTGTACAAAAATCCTTTTTTTGACCATAAACCCTGCCTGCATCATTGTCGGCATATGCCCTGTAGTAATAGACGGTTTCAGGATCCAGGCCCTGCACCGATACATCAAACGATCCAATGCCTGCAACGGCATCGACATAAGTGCCGTGGCTATCCATGTCAGGGTCGGTTGACCACACGATGCCGCACCGGGTAACTGCGGTTCCCCCATGTTTTTTTACCTCCCCATGAAGCTGTACAGCATCCACTTGAATCTGCATGGCAGCTTTGGTTTCTACCAGCGGCTTGTCATCGGGCGATGGCGTGGTGAATGTGAGCTGATTGCCATAAGCCGTTCCCGCATCATTGGTGGCAAAAGCCCGCGCATAATAGGTGGCATCGCCCTGTAAGCCGCTAATCTTGCTTTCAAAAATTCCATCTTCCGGCGTACCTGGCACCTGTTGATGTGCAACGACAGGATCCGGCATGGTATCCCAGGTCACTCCCTTGGCTGTCACTGAAGCATTGGACTGCACGAGCTCGTTTCCTGCGATCAGTGCCCAGGTTGCTGTAAGCTCGGTAACTTCACCGGTTATGACGGTTGGTTTGCGGCCGTTGTCTTCCTTGTCGCAGCCAGCAACCAGGCATAGCGCGAAAACCAGGAACAACAACTGAAAGATCCTATATACCATATCGTTTTGACGCATCAT
>PUOJ01000131.1 GCA_003552075.1 Bacteroidales bacterium | reverse complement strand
ATGAAGGGCAGCAGGATCCCTACTCCGAAGTCAAATCCTTCGAGAATGAAATAGCCGATAAACAGAATGGCTATCAGTATGAACCAAATAATCTGAAAATCCATTGCTTATATGTTTTTGGTGATGAATAAAGCGTCTTAATAACTGATCATTTTTTCTGTGTCTTCGGGCAATCCGTTTTTGGCAAAGCGGTGTACCAGGTAGACAGCCACGGCGGCAATGAGACCATAAACCAGGGTAAAAGCCACGGTGGTCAGCAGCATAGAGCCGCCGCTTACGTTAGGAGAAACCCCGTCGCGGGTAAACATCAGTCCGTAGACTACCCAGGGTTGCCGTCCGATCTCGGTGACAATCCAACCCAGCGAATTAGCCACCAGGGGCAGAAACATCATTACCGTACCGATCTTTAGGAACCAGCGATTTGTCTCCAGCTTGTTTTTCCACCACAATCCCAGTCCAAAGAAAGAATAGAGAATGAACAATACCCCCAGTCCGACCATGATCCGGAAGCTCCAATAAACGACGGTGACCGGCGGGATATAGTTGCCCGGACCGTAAGCTTCCTCGTATTCCTGTTGCAAATCTTTCATGCCCTTAACCTCGCTGCTTGCGTCGTTGTGGGCCAACACAGAAAGCATATAGGGCAAACGAAGTTCACGTCGTGAAGCTTGGTTCTCCTCATCGATAATGGCAAACAAGGAGAAGCTGGCGGGTTGCTCCGTTTGCCAGAGGCCCTCCATCGCAGCCATTTTCATCGGCTGGTGCTGCACGGTATGCTGTGCTTGCGAATGGCCGGTGGTAGCTACCAGCAGGGAGGATACGGCAGTAAATACCAAGGCAATGCGGGCGGATTTTGCAAATGCCTCCACCTGGTTGTTGCGGAGGATCTGCCACGCACTGATGCCAAACATGAAAAGGCCACCTGTGACGAAAGCGGCAATGATGGTATGCTGCGCCATGACCAACATTTGCTTGTTGAGCATCACGGCCACGAAGTCGGCCAGTTCCGCGCGTCCTTCATTGATCACAAAACCGACGGGCAGCTGCATCCAGGCGTTGGCAATGAGGATCCACAGGGCGGAGAGATTAGAGCCCAGGGCGACCAGCCAGATGCTCACCAGGTGAATGCGTTTAGGCAGCCTTCCCCATCCAAAGATCCATACAGCGATAAAGGTAGACTCCAGGAAGAAGGCCAATAGAGCTTCGATGGCAAGGGGAATGCCAAAGATGTCGCCCACAAAACGCGAGTATTCCGACCAGGCCATCCCAAACTGGAACTCAAGGACGATCCCGGTAACAACGCCCAGGGCGAAGATGATGACAAACAACTTGCCGAAATACTTAGTCAGTCTTTTGTACTGCTCGCTCCCAGTCCGGTAATAAAAGGTGTGCAGTATGGCGGTAAGCACTGCCAACCCCATGGTAAGGGGACTGAAAAAGAAGTGGTAGATGGTGGTGATCCCAAACTGCCACCTTGCAATTTCTAATACTTCCATAAAATGAGGGTTTTGAGGTAATTTAGGGGAAAATTAAGCGTTTCGAAGCGTTTTAAGGTAGTTTGATGCACAAATATACGGATTTGATTATTACAATAGCTACAAAAACAACCTGAATATCTATTTTTATTTAGATTTAATATAACTATTTTAAGTAATATAAAGCATAATAACAATAATTAAATACCCTAAATGTGAAATATGGGATGCATCACAACAAACCATATGACCTGATTCGTTGTTTAGTATTTAGCACACCCCGCAAACCCTTACAAATGATCAATATGCCTGATTTGTCAACTAGCTGTCATTTACCATTGAATCCATTCTCTGTGATCCATGCCCCCCTGAAAATGTTGCATATGAGAACAAGAATCAGTCTGCTGCCACAATATTTGCTATTTTTACTCTAAGAAGAAACCGCATGAATTTAGGTATTGAGAATATTCTACTGATCGGCTCTATTCTTTTATTGATCAGTTTGTTTGCAGGCAAGACCTCCTATCGTTTTGGTGTGCCGACGTTGATCCTGTTCCTTGGAATCGGGATGCTGGCGGGGTCAGAAGGCATCGGTGGCATTCACTTTGACAATCCAGCGATTGCGCGCTTCATCGGTATCGTTGCACTGAACTTCATCCTTTTCTCAGGAGGCCTTGACACCCATTGGACCTCCATAAAACCCTGTTTCTGGAAGGGGTTTTCCCTTTCCACCCTGGGCGTGTTGCTGACAGCCATCACGCTCGGCACCTTTGTCTGGCTTCTCACAGATTTCACTATATACGAGGGCTTGCTGCTGGGAGCCATCGTATCGTCGACGGATGCGGCAGCAGTATTTTCCATACTGAGATCCCAGAAGCTGGCCCTGAAAGGCAATTTACGCTCCACACTGGAATTCGAAAGCGGCAGCAATGACCCGATGGCTTATGTGCTGGTCCTGGTGTTCCTGGGACTTGTCGTGAACCAGGACCAGGGCCTGCTGACGGTCCTCCCCGTGTTTTTTCAGCAAATGATCGTGGGCGGGGTCGCAGGATATGCCTTCGGACTACTCAGCAAGTTCATGATCAACAAGATCAGGCTGGACTTTGAAGGGCTTTACCCGGTGCTGGTGATTGCCATGATGTTTTTCACCTTCTCCGCTACTGATTTTCTTGGCGGGAACGGCTTTCTAGCCGTATATATCTGCGCTGTTTACCTTGGCAACCAGGACCTGATACACAAAAAAACCATTTTAAAGGTCTTTGACGGACTTGCCTGGCTTTTCCAGATCGTACTTTTTTTAACACTGGGATTGCTGGTCTTTCCTTCCGACATTATTCCAATCATCGGTGTGGGACTGATGATCTCCTTTTTCCTGATCCTGGTGGCAAGGCCTTTGAGCGTGATGATCAGCCTGGCGTTTTTCCGCATGCGGATGCGCAACCGCCTGTACATTTCATGGGTGGGACTGAGGGGTGCCGTGCCCATCGTGTTTGCCACCTATCCCCTGCTTGCAGGCATAGAAAAGGCCGACATGATCTTCAATGTGGTATTTTTCGTATCCGTCACCTCCGTGATTGTCCAGGGAACCACCCTGCCCCTGCTGGCAAGATGGCTGCACGTGGCCCTTCCCGAGCGCGTAAAGCGCCGCGAGGTGTCTGACATGCTGCTGACAGAAAGGATGAAATCATCCATGAGAGAACTAACCATCCCGCCCAAAGTATGTGCCGATGGGAAACAAGTCGTTGACCTGCACTTCCCCCCGCATGCCATCATCGCCATGATCAAGCGCGGCGATAAATACATCACGCCAAATGGAAACACGAAGCTGAAAGCCGGCGACAGACTGGTCATCCTCTCCGAAACGGAAGAAGGACTGGAAGAAGTATATGACTGCCTGGGCGTGTCAGGGCAAAGCCCGCAAGAACAAGGTTAATGCTGTAGTGTGATTTTGATTTGCGTGAAATTTGTGCAAAACTATAATATTCAATAAATTATGGGGCTATTGGGTTCCTGGAAAATCCACAAATGGACACAAATGATTGCACAAATGCACACAAATGCATCCAACCACTAACAGCCAAAAGCCAATGGCCAACAGCCAAAAGCTAACAGCCACCAGCTAACAGCCAACAGCCACCAGCTAACAGCCAACAGCTAACAGCAACAGCCATCCTCACTCCGCATACAGAAAATCATGCATGTACTCCATGGGAAGGATCAGCATAGGCTTCCCCTGGTTTTTGGCGCGCCAGATGATATGTTTCACGGCAGGGTCATCTTCAATGCTTTTCTTGCTTTCAACGCCAAGCAGGCGCGATGCCAGTCCGCTGAAACCAAACAGCCCGGGCTCAGGATATTCGACGATTTCGTAATCGCCATCCACACCGATGCCTGAAGCTTCCAGTGCCATGTCGATCGTGTGTTGCAGGCCGCCAATGGCATCCACCAGCCCAATCTCTTTGGCATCGCGGCCCGACCAGACACGCCCTCTGGATATTCTATCCGTCTCTTCAAAGGTCATTCCCCTGGATTCTGCCACCTCTTTCACAAAAGTATCATACAAGCCGCCGATCATGCTTCTCACCAGCTCCTCTTCTTTGTCATCAAAAGGCTTATCCATGATGGGGATTCCCAGCAGTGGCACCGGAATGCCAAAGCCCATCGCAGCCATGTCGCCCTGCTTGACAAAATCAGTCTCATATCCCACGCGCTCCTTGATGCCTTCGTCATAAAAGAAGCCGGCTATCACACCGATCGAACCGGTTATGGTATTGGGGGCAGCCACGATGGTGTCGCCATACATCGACAGCCAATAGCCTCCGGAGGCAGCAAGTGCGCCCTGGCTGATCAGCACGGGCTTATCTTCTTTGGCCAGCAACAACTGTTCGGCAAGTACATCGGAAGCCAAAGGTGATCCACCAGGCGATTCGACACGGAAAACGATCGCTTTGACGTTATTGTCCTTTCGGGCCTTTTTGACATCTTCAGCCAGCGACCGGGCACGCATGCCTGCATCCATGTCTACCGGGCCCTCTGCATATATCACGGCTACTTCTGGCTTTCGCCCCCAGTAATTATCACGCGGAAGATGATAGCGCTGCAACATGTTCATGGCCATCATATCCGCCTCCTTGCCAGTCAGCTCTTCAATGATGTCATCTTTCCCGTTCCAGCGTCCAATAAAGTCCACAAGGCCATTTTCCAAGGCATTGGCAGCAGTAAAGAACACCACATCGTTCACCAGCCTTTCGTATTCGTCATCTGAGATTCCCCTGCTGGCAGTAATGTCTTCTTTGGCGAGCGCATACATGTTATCCACCAGCAACTGCCTTTGCTCGCGGTCTTCGTCGCTCATCCTGTTGCTTGCCAGGGCTTCAAAGCCGGACTTGTACTCGTGGTAACGCCACTCATCCACCCCAATGCCGAGTTTTTGCAACAGGTCGTTGAGATACACGTTGCCCATCATGTAACCCGGGATTGTGAGGCTTCCCTGCGGATCCATTACGATGTGGTCGGCTACGGAGATCAGGTGATACTGGTTCATGGAGACATTGTCGGTGAAGACAATCACTTGTTTTCCTGTTTCACGGAAGGTTTGAAGCTGCTCCCTGACCTCCCACAACATCGCCGGGTTGAGTGACATTCCGGAAGCATTGATCGCCAGGCCGGATACGCGGGGATCCTCTGCTGCCGCATCGATGGCATCCAGGGTCCTGCGCAATGAATTGGCATTGTCGAAAAGCCGGTAGCGCTGGTAGCGCATGGGCTTCGACAGGTCAAGCTCCACAAAGTATGCGGGATCACGCAGGCGTTCATCGATCACATTCCGGTCATATGCACCCACCCGCACTGCATAAGTGTTGTGCGAGTGGCTAAACGAATCATCAAAGCCGCCCTGGGCCGAAAAGCCGATGCGCCCCAGGCTCAGCTGTACACCAAAGGTAAAGGCCTCGTGGTCAAAATACCTTCCGGTAAAACGCAGACCGGGCAGGGCTTCCACGGCAACCCCGGCACTCCACATCCCATCGCCCACATCCATGTCCTTGCGCAAGGCATAATCACCAAAAACAGCCAGCCGCTCATTGCCAAAGGGACGTACCGCCAGGTCGACAACCCCCTCATAATCATCAAAATCGGTAAGGAATGTGCCCATCAAGCCGACCGACAAATACTTCGATGGCCTGAACAGGTTCCCGAGTGTCAGGGTGGTTTCGCGGCCGAAAAAATCGGTGTCGCCACCTGACCAGTTCACGCTTAAACCGGAGGCAAAGCGTTTGTTACCAAATGCTGTGGAAAGCCGGTAATCCGTTAGCGCGTTCCCTTCGAGGCTGAACCGGTGAACGGCAAAACCGGTATTTGGCATGCCCACAAATACGCCCCAACGGCTGAAATCCGATAACCCCATGTCGTTGTCAGACCAGGCAAAAGTGATGTCGGGATGGGTGACATAATTCAGGATGGCAGGGTTGGCGTGGCCATATAACCCAAAGCCCATGGCACCCGGCGAAGTCATCAGGAACTCGTTGCGAAAATGAAAAGGGTCAAATCCACCCGAACCCGGAGCAGGATCTTGCTGTGCAAATGCAGGTGAAAGCAGCAGGTTCAAGAAAAGAATCAATGTAATTTGCTTCATGATGTAGAGATTTGTTAAATGTAAGGAGGACGAAAGGACGAAAGGACAAAATGACAAAAAGACAAAATGTGGCCTGTAAAGATCATCCTTCAACATGATGACCGTAAAGATAAATATTTTAGGAAATAGCCCCCGACCTTGTGAAGATCAGGTAGGTTATCATTGCGTCATATGACTAACAAACTTGTTATGGGCATTGCGTGCGTTCTGTTTAAGTTTATACCCCGTCACAATGAATCAAAAAGGTCATTATCTTTGAGCAATTGAAATTTCGGAACATAATTGCTTGTTGAGAAATCCCTATCTTATAAGAAAAATGTCATTCAGGAGTCAGCACATCAGCACAAGAACCAAAACCGGGGCAGTCATCGCCCTGTTGTTTGTGCTTTCCCTGGTTTTTCTGGCCTACTTCATGATCCACTCCAACCGGCAACAGCAGGCCTACAGGAATTACAGCCAGAAACAGGTTATCGAAGCAAAGCAGGCAATTGCAGATATTTGGGAGAAACATCTCTATTGGGTCATTTACGACTTCAGTACGTGGGATGAGATGGTTGAATATGCTGCAGATCCTTCTGCACTGCATCATAACCAGGTGGAAGCCTTCCTGGACAGTTTGCCTCCCTGGTATGAGATTGATGGCGCCTGGGTTTTTAACCTGTCTGGCGACCTGGTTTACGAAAACAAGCAGCTTTGTGCGGAAGATCTGCACCCTTCTTATTTCTCGGCCATGCTGCAGGAACACCTGCATGAAGCAAACCTGATGCAATATTACAAAGTGGTTGAAGACACGCTGGTGCTCATCCAGGGAGCAACTATTCACCACACGGAAGATACCGATCGCGAGGGCGAACCGCAGGGATATATGTTTTTTGCCAAATGTTGGAGCGGAGAACCGATTGACCTGCTTGAGGCGATGACAGGAAGTGAAATAGCGGCTGTGACTGCTGAGCAGGGAAGAGCACAATACGAACATGAAGAAAGAACCATGCAGGTCGCCTTCAGTGGAAAAGATGGAGAAGATGCTGCATTTTTGCTGTTCCAGAAAAGGGTTGACTTTGCAGATATGCTCCAGGAAAAATCAAGAAGCATATTGATCATCCTCCTGTCTTTCACCATCATTGCCTTTTTCGCATTATTGGCAGCCTTGCAGCAATGGGTAAACAAACCCCTGCAGCTGGTTGCCCGGACCATCAAAAACAATTCAAAGGAACACATCCCCGAGCTGAAAAATGCCAGCAAAGAATTTGCCATGATCGGCGAATTGACAGAAACCTTCATCCAGCAAAAAGAAGATTTGAAGGAGCAGAAAGAAAAGGCAGAGGAAGCCAACAGGTTAAAGACAGCGTTTCTGGCCAATGTCAGTCACGAAATCCGCACGCCCATGACGGGTGTAATGGGCTTCTCAGAGCTCCTGATAAGTGATGAAAACCTTAGCAGGGAAGAGCAAAAAGAATACCTGGACGTCATTTATGCGAACGGTCAGTTTTTGCTGTTGCTCATTGATGACCTCATTGATCTTGCAAAAATCGATTCAGGCAACATGACCATCAAAAAAGAAAAATTTGATGTGCATCAACTGATGCTTGAACTATTTGCCAACTATAGCAAAAGCGAATTGGCAAAGAAAAAGGATCTCAAAATGGTGCTTGACGCTGACCCGCAACATTCCGACCCCATAATAACCACCGACCGCCTCCGGCTGCAACAAATACTCTCCAATCTCTTATCAAATGCCATCAAGTTTACGCAATCCGGTCAGGTCACATTGGGCTACAGGCTATCCGATGATGATGCATCCATTCACTTTTTCGTTTCAGATACCGGTCCGGGCATTGCCAAAGAAGATCATGAAAAGATCTTTGAACGATTTGCGCAGCTCGATCAGGGAAAGAATGAAAGGAAGCAGCAAGGAACGGGTCTCGGCTTAGCCATATGCAAGGAAACCGCCAAGCTCTTGGGCGGAGAAATCCAAATAGAGTCTGCACTTGGAAGGGGTACTACTTTTATTATCATTTTACCAAAAAACCTGCAATTCGTGAACGATTAATAAGGCGGGTGCAGCCTATAGCTTCAGGGCCTTAACCTGCATTATTCATCATACAGATTAAGTAAATTTAACGATATCCGGCATTTACGAATCCCCAAATTGCATATATTTGTATGTGAATAAAGCACAATGCTGGGCTCAGCAAAACCATTTTTTGCATTACTAAGCGGTTTTGACCCAGAACAACCACCCATTAGTGTGTTTATGTATGATAATGAACCTTTTACATTGGACCCCGACAGATTGGATGGCGGGTTCAACCCATGCTTTTAACCTTATAAATCAAAGATTATGAAATTTTTTCGTGCACATGTTATTGCCGTCGTATTTGTTTTGGGTGTCCTGGCTGCCTGCCAGCAAGTGGACAGGGAATACCAGGAGCAGATCCAGGAGCGCCTTGACCAATATGAAGAAGTGGTGCTGACCACGGACCTGACCTGGCTAAGTGACCAGGAAAGGGAAATGATTCCCATACTCATCTCCGCAGCCGAGGTGATAGACGAGATCTTCTGGATCCAGTCGTATGGGAATAAGGAGCAACTGAAGGAATACATGGAAGACCCTTATGCCTGGGAATATGCCCTGATCAACTATGGTCCGTGGGGCCGGCTGGAGGGGCACACGGCTTTTTATCGTGGATTTGACGATAAGCCACTTGGCGCCAACTTTTACCCTGTCGACATGGAAAGGGAGGAGTTCAATGAATGGGATGACCCCGATAAGCGCAGCCCGTTTACGATGATCCGCCGGACGGCTGATGGCAACCTGGTATCCATCCCCTATGCCGATGCTTTTGCGGAGCAGAATGAGGAAATCGACCGCCTGCTTCAGCTGGCCGCAGGCTATGCAGAAAACGAAGGGCTTGAAAGATACCTGCGCCTCCTCGGGCACGCCCTGAAAAATGATGACTACCAGGAGGCTGATAGGGCCTGGATGGAGATGAAGGACAACAACATTGATTTCGTCGCACGTCCCTTCGATACGGGCGAAGATCGAAAGTTTGGCCATAAGAAAGCGCACAGTGCTTATCTGGTCATCAAGGATCACGAGTGGAGCAGCAAGCTCGAGCATTTTGCAGACCTGATCCCTGATCTGCAGCAAAGATTGCCGGTGCCGGCTCAATACAGGCAGGAAAGCCCCGGAGATGACTCGGAGATCTTTGTATACGATGCCATCTATTATGGCGGGCATTGCAATGCCGGTCCAAAAATCATTGCCCTGCACCTCCCCCACGACCCGGATGTGACCGAAGAAACCGGCACGCGCAGCATGCAGCTGAGGAACGTCATGGAGGCCAAGTACGAAAGCATCCTGGAGCCCATTGCCGACATCGTCATCCATGAAGATCAGCGTGAATACGTCAGTTTTGACGCTTTCTTTCATCTGACTGCTTTTCATGAAATCGCGGGCGGCCTGGGGATTTCCCGTACCATTGACGGGGAAGGCTCCGTCAGAGATGCACTCCGTGAATATTACGGTGTGATTGATGCCACCAGCACGGATCTGATGGCGCTCTTCATGATCAATCAGCTGTTTGAGATGGGTGAGTTTACCGAACAGCAAATGAAGGAGGCCTATGTGACTTCTTTCGCCAGCATTCTGCGCTCAAGCCGCTTTGGCGATGCCGGCGCCCACGGCACAGCCGGCATGATGCGTTTCAACTTCTTTGCCAGGGAGGAAGCCTTCCAGCGTGATCCGGACACCAATACCTACAAGGTGGATTTTGAAAACATACATGCCGCCGTCACAAAAATGGTTGAGAAATTAGTTGTCCTCCAGGGGGATGGCGATTATCAGGCAGCGCAGGAGATGATCCGGCGAGATGGAAGCATGAGCGAAACCCTGCAGGGCGACATCGACCGCATCAATCGTGAGGATATCCCGGTGGATGTCTTTTTCCGACAGGGACTCGACCAGCTGCACCTGAATTAAAGCATGAATAATGCAAAGATCCTGGATGGATGGCATTTGGGGTGACTGTATTATGCGTAAGGTAGTTTGTGAGCCCTGAAAGTGTTGGGTTTTACGATCCACGTCCGGTAATGTCCATGGCAGACAACATTCCGGCTACCTTTTTATCAATCGGGAAGGTAAAGATATCGGCTGAAACCTCTTGCAAGGGGACCCAGCGGCAACGCATGGCCCCTTCTTTTTTTTCGTTGAAATCAAAGGGCCGCCTGGCTACATCAAGGGCATCAGGCGCCGACAGGGCAAGACGGTAATAAATGCTGATCAGCTGACGCCCCTTGACAAAACGGGTCTCCTGGAAAAAATCAGTCGTGTATACATGATCCAGCACATCGACATGCTGGCCGAGTTCTTCCATGCATTCGCGCTGCAAACAAGCCCTCGTGCCTTCCCCATATTCCATGCCGCCGCCCGGCAGCTTCGTCATCAAAGTGTCAAACCAGTATTCATCGCAAACCAGCAAATGGCCATCATGAATGGCAATGCCATAGACCCTGATAATAAATGGTTGCTGTTTCAATGTCATCATCTTCTTACTTCCTACTTCTTACTTGTCAATGCCTGAAATATGTTGACCGTTTTATGGCCATAAAATTACACATAAATGGCAAAGCGTGATCAATTTAATCTAACTCTTTATGAACGTAGGCGTCGTAATTTTAGTCCTGCATTT
>PUOJ01000027.1 GCA_003552075.1 Bacteroidales bacterium | reverse complement strand
TTTAACGTAGTCAGGAATACGGCCACCATTGGACTTTTTCTGATCTTCGGGAATGCCCTGCTGGTTCAAATGGCGCTCATAAGCAATTTTGCTCGGCCTGTCTTCTTTCCTGTTCATAGCGCTTACCTTGTTATGATAGCTGCGCGGACACTTCACCCTGTTCAGGGTGGCATCCATCACGGCTTGTTAAAAGATCGTAGCCCCGACAGGAATCGAACCTGTATCTAAAGTTTAGGAAACTTCTATTCTATCCGTTGAACTACGGGGCCGTTTTCGTCTGCAAAGATAAAGTCTTTTTTGCAAAATTAAAAACCAGATCGCAAAAAAAAGGACTGTGGAGCTAACAAATTAGACCAAAGGTGTTTTGCGGGTGATTAAAATGTATTGAAAAAGACAAAAGGACATAATGACGAAAGGACAAAAAGACGAAAGGTCTTAAAGTTCGGGTTTGCGATGTGTTATGCACTGCTGATGAATGCCGGGCAGCTGTTCGTTCCCGATGGGTTGCGTTGCACCCCGGGGCTGGTTAAGTCAACCCTGTACCCGGATTATCAAACCCGCCTCGGGTCACATCAAACCACTTACATACCAAGTCCAGTCCTTATTCTCAAGCCCTTTAACCCCGCAAGGCTATAAGTCCTTAACATAGTAACCCAATAACACATCAAAACTCCAAGATCATTCAAAATACCCCAGGGCAACGTCAAACCTGAATCGTGCTGATCATGAGATGGTGGAACCATTATCAAAGGCCTTTTCAGGCGACAGAAACGACAACGACCCGTCCTGGTTCTCTGCCATCAGCAGCATGCCGTGCGACTCCACGCCCTTGATCTTCCTGGGCTTCAGGTTGGCCAGCAGTACCACCTTTTTGCCGCAAACCTCTTCCGGGGTGTAGTATTCGGCGATGCCCGACACCACGGTGCGCTTGTCGATCCCGCTATCCACGGTCATCTTCAGCAGCTTTTTGGTCTTGGGAATCTTTTCTGCTTCCAGGATGGTGGCCACGCGCAGATCCATGCGCGTGAAGTCATCAAAAGAAATGTCTTCCTTTTGTGGCGCCACTGCCTTGCCGGCATCGTTGTCCCTGCGGGTCTGCATCAGCTTATCCACCTGTGCCTGGATGGTGGCGTCCTCGACTTTTTCAAAAAGCAGCTCCGCCTTGTTGATCTGGTGCCCGGCGCTTAGCTGGGGCTGGCCTGCCTCCTGCCATTCCGGAACCTTATCCACCGCCAGCATCTTCTGAAGCTTTTGGGCCGTATGCGGCAGGAAGGGTTCGGACAAAACGGCCATGCTCGCACAAATCTGCAGGCATACGTGGAGAATGGTTTCCACCCGGGCCGGGTCGCCCTTGAAGATCTTCCAGGGCTCTGCCTCTGTCAGGTAGCGGTTGCCCAGGCGGGCGAGGTTCATCATCTGGCTCAAGGCCTCCCTGAACCGGTAATTTTCAATGGCTTCGCCGATTTTTTCGGGAAAGCCAGCCAGGCTTTCGAGTGCCTCCTTGTCGGTTGCCTTGAGCTCGCCTGCCGGGGGGACCTTTCCGTCGAAATACTTATGGGTGAGCACCAGCGTGCGGTTGACAAAGTTGCCGAAGATGGCCAGGAGCTCGTTGTTGTTGCGTGCCTGGAAGTCCCTCCAGGTGAAATCATTGTCCTTGGCCTCAGGGGCAGCGGCACATAACACATAGCGGAGCACGTCCTCCTTGCCCGGGAATGCATCCAGGTATTCGTGCAGCCAGACCGCCCAGTTGCGGCTGGTGGAGATCTTGTCTCCCTCCAGGTTCAGGAACTCATTAGCCGGCACGTTGTCAGGCAGGATATACGATCCTTCCGCGTGCAATACCACTGGAAAGATGATGCAGTGAAACACGATGTTGTCCTTGCCAATGAAATGCACCAGCTTGCTTTCCGGATCCTTCCAGTATTTTTCCCAGTCTTTGCCGTGCGCCTCGCCCCACTCGCGGGTGGCCGAAATGTATCCGATGGGTGCGTCAAACCATACGTAAAGCACCTTTCCTTCGGTGTTTTCCAGCGGCAGTTTCACCCCCCAGGTCAGGTCACGGGTGACCGCCCTGGGCTGCAGGCCCTGGTCGATCCACGATTTGCACTGGCCATATACGTTGGACTTCCAGTCGTGCTTGTGCCCCTCCAGGATCCACTTGCGCAGCATATCCTCGTGCTGATCCAGGGGGAGATACCAATGCCGGGTCTTTTTCATCACCGGCTTGTTGCCGCTGAGTACTGAGCGCGGATTGATCAGGTCGGTCGGACTCAGGGAGGTGCCGCAGTTTTCGCACTGGTCGCCATAAGCCTTTTCGTAGCCGCAATGCGGACAGGTACCGGTGATGTAGCGGTCGGCCAGGAACTGGTTGTTTTCCTCATCAAAATACTGGTCCGACTCGTGCTCGGTAAAAGCGCCCTTGTCGTGAAGGGATTTGAAGATGCCAGCGGCCGTCTCGTGGTGAATCGGCGAGGAGGTGCGGCTATACACGTCAAAACTGATCCCGAAACGGGCAAAGGAGTCCTTGATCAGCGCGTGGTAATGGTCGACGACCTGCTGGGGCGTTTTGTCTTCCTGTTTGGCCTTGATGGTGATGGGAACGCCGTGTTCATCGCTTCCGCAGATGTAGACCACGTCCTCACCCTTCATGCGAAGGTACCGCACATATATGTCTGCGGGTACGTATACCCCGGCCAGGTGGCCGATGTGGATGGGTCCGTTGGCGTAAGGCAGGGCTGCCGTCACGGTGTGTCGCTTATGTGTTCTTTTACTGTCCATTTGATTCTGTGTTTTGGTTCGCGTCTTGCCGCATTACCGGTTGCAGCTTGTCCCTGATTATACGGGTGCGTTCTTTTTTGGGTGCAAAGGTAGTGATTTTCGCTTAGGTGGTCTCCCACGCTCCTCGTGGCCCCAGGGCAGGTGAGTAGCCCGCTGGCAGGTAGCCCCTCTGGCATGCCGCCTCTTAGTCCGCTTGCACGTGGCCGCGCATTGCATGCGCGGTAGCCCCGCATTGCATGCGGGGTTATTCGTGTTGAGCCCCTGGCGGGGCTCGTGGTGGGCGGTGCTAGTCGGCGTGTAGCGATGCTGGGAGGGTAGCCTTGCAGTCCTGCTGCCACGCTGGCGTTCAGCCATGGTGGTGCGCTGTGGCTGCGCATTGCATGCGGGGTTATTCGTGTTGAGCCCCTGGCGGGGCTCGTGGTGGGCGGTGCTCGTCGGCGTGTAGCGATGCTGGCAGGGTAGCCACGCAGTCCTGCTGCCACGCTGGCGCTCAGCCATGGTGGTGCGCTGTGGCTGCGCATTGCATGCGCGGTAGCCCCGCATTGCATGCGCTGTGGCCCCGCATTGCATGCGGGGTTATTCGTGTTGAGCCCCTGACGGGGCTCGTGGTGGGGATGCTAGTGGGCCTGGAGGCATGCTTACGGGGCTCGGGGTGGGTGGGGCTCCTGTTTTGGGTTTGGGAGCTAAAAAACATTAACTTTGCAACAATAAACTGACGGAATGGCATGTTTTATGACATGCTTAGCGACAAACGAAGCAGGAAACAGGAGGTAGGCTATGATGGACATACAATCCATTAAACAACGTTTTGGGATCATCGGTCATTCGCCCAGGCTGGACCGGGCGATCGACGTGGCACGCCAGGTGGCGCCCACGGACATTACCGTGCTCATCACCGGGGAAAGCGGTACAGGTAAGGAGGCCTTCCCGAAAATCATTCATCACCTGAGTTCGCGCAAGCACGGACCCTATATCGCCGTGAACTGCGGCGCCATACCTGAGGGTACAATTGACTCGGAGCTTTTTGGACACGAAAAAGGATCCTTTACCGGGGCCCACGATGCACGAAAAGGGTATTTTGAGGTGGTGAACGGTGGCACGATCTTTCTGGATGAGGTGGCCGAACTGCCGATGCTCACCCAGGTGCGTCTATTGCGCATATTGGAGACCGGAGAGTTCATCAAGGTGGGCGCTTCCAAGGTGCTCAAAACCGATGTGCGGGTGGTGGCCGCCAGCAATGTAGACTTGCAAAAAGCCGTGTCGGAGGGAAAGTTTCGTGAAGACCTGTACTACCGGTTAAATACGGTGCCCATCAACGTGCCTCCCCTGCGCGAGCGCAAGGAGGATATCGTGATGCTGTTCAAAAAGTTCTCTGCCGATTTTGCCGAGAAATACCGCATGCCCCCGCTGCACCTAACCCAGGATGCCGAACAGTTGCTGATCAATCACCGCTGGTCAGGGAATGTCCGTCAGCTAAAGAACCTTGCGGAGCAGGTTTCCGTGCTTGAAAAAGACCGGCACATCACCGCCGACATTTTGGACAGATACCTTCCCCGGGAACAGGACAACCCTCTGCCGGTGCTGTTTAATCAGCAACAGACGGAGGCCTCGGGAATGAATGAACGGGAGATCCTTTACAAGGTCCTCTTTGAGATGAAGCGCGACATCACCGACATGAAAAAGATCATCATGCAGATGCTGGAAGACGAACAGGTGAGCCAGAGCTTCCAGGAAGAACACGCCCACCTGATCGAAAAGCTTGCAAAAGACCGCGACCTGCCACAGGTATACCACGAACAGGATTTGAACGTTCCTGATAAAGAAGCGCATCAAGATGATGCCGTGGAAAGCTATGAAGAGGCTACGCACGAGTATGTGGAAGAAAACCTGTCCTTGCAGGAAAAAGAAAAGGACTTGATTGAACGCGCATTGGACAAACACAACGGCCGCCGGAAAAAGGCAGCCAGGGAGCTTGGAATCTCGGAGCGGACGCTTTACAGAAAGATCAAGGAATATGGCCTGGGGTAATCAAAGTGAAAAGTGAAAAGTGAAAAATGAAAAATGAAAAATGAAAAGTGAAAAATGCCCGGTTCAGTTCTTGATACCCAATGTCTCGTCCTGAAACTGGGGTACACTTTTTGCATGAAAAAACCAGGACGGGTCACATGCCAAAGGTGAATGTGATTATCCCGTGAGCCTGGTGTTTGTGCGCGTGGTGTATTTCGTGTTTGGCGCAAGGAAGTTGAAGAAGGCACGCAGACGGGTGCATAGGCAGGTGAATGGCAGTTGATGACTTGGGGGATGTTGGGAGGAAGAAGTAAGCTGTAAGAAGTAGGCAGTAAGCAGTAAGAAGGTTAAGATTAAGGTTAAGAATGAGAATGAGGCAATTTGAGGCTTGAAGTTACCCGGGGCATTTGTGAAAACCATTTGTGTCAATTTGTGGATAACTTAAAACCTCTTTGCACTGGCACAAAAAATCACAAACTGGGACTTTCAGACCTTTAGACCTTTGGGCAATTTGACTTTTGGACTTTTAACATGATGTAAACACTTGAAGCAGATCATCCAATGTACCTGAAAATTAGAACATATTTGATCATTTTTCTCCTGGCAGTTTTTTCTGCAGGCTGCGGAGTGTATTCATTCACTGGAGCAAGCATCCCCCCGCAGGCGGAAACCATTTCGGTGGCGCACTTCCCCAACGATGCCAGCCTGGTACAACCTACCTTGAGCCAGCGCTTTACCGATGAGTTGCAGGACATGTTCATGCGGCAGACCAACCTGACGCTGATCGAAGGTGTTGGTGACCTGCACTTTGAAGGTGCAATCACTGGCTACCGAACAGAACCTATTGCCCTTGGCGATGATGACCGCGCCAGGATGAACAGGCTGACCATCACGGTGCGGGTGACCTTCCTGAATGAATATGATCAGGATGCAGATTTTGAGCGGACTTTTTCGAGATATTATGATTACGACAGCAACAGAAGCCTTGCAGAGGTTGAAAATGATGCCATTGACAGGATCACCGAAGAGCTGGCTCAGGACATTTTCAACCAGGCCGTGGTGAACTGGTAAGCAGGTTTGGGGTTTGCAAGTCTGATTTCAACCGTTTGTAATCCCAAATGCTTCTAATTCGTTCAACACATGCTCCGTGAGGGAGCGCTTTGCTTGTCAGTTTAAGACATGTATATGGGTGAAAGGGCGGATGTGTTGTGGGGATATCAGTCTGCAAAGGGTTGCGTACATTCAGGCTTAAGATTTGCTGACAAAGGGTTTGAGCTGTCAGCTGCCTTAAATTTCCCTGGGTGCTTAAAGTCCCCGCCTTTGGATGGCCCGATGATTGGCTTATGAGATTAAATGATATGGATGTGAACAGATTGACGGAAATTATATTGCAACGGCGGGACCTGGACAAAAGGGCCTTGAGGCTGCTGGAAAGGGAGTTGAAAAAACAGCCCTGGTCGCAGCCTTTGCGGATGATGTATGCCAAGGCGCTTAAAAAACTTGACAAGCCCGGGTTTGAAGAGGCTGTAAACAAAGCTGCGGCCGTTGCTCCTGATCCTGTCGCCTTCCGGGATATTCTCAGTGACCGGGCACCCAGGATAGGGGGACGGGCCGGAGGACAACAACAGCCGGATGATCAACAGCGGCAAAAAAGCACAATGCCAGGGGATAACAAGCAGGAAGGCCATGAGCTGCCGGGCAGCCCTCAGCCTGAGGCTGGCACAAAGGGTCCCGGCACCAGGGCGGGGCATGCGGCCAAATCATCAAAAGACCGTGCGGCCCAGCTGGAGATCATTAATCGATTTATCGAAAACGAGCCGCGAATCAGTGCCCCGAGAGACGACATCCCGGAAGGAGACTTTGCCCCGGAAAGTCTCGAAGAACCTGAGGATATGATCAGTGAAACCCTGGCCGATGTGTTGGCCAGGCAAGGAAAAACAGCCCGTGCTATTGGCATTTTTAAGAAATTAAGTTTGAAGTTTCCGGAAAAAAGCAGTTACTTTGCAAAAAAAATTGAGGCTGTCTCAAAAGAAAACAACAAAACTGACTAAATAATGGGTGCTTTTGTATTATTATCCGTATTGATTTTCATCACCTGCATTTTGCTGGTGATGATTGTACTGGTTCAGAATGCCAAGGGTGGCGGACTGGCTTCCAACTTTTCTTCTTCCAACCAGGTGATGGGTGTCAGGAAAACAACCGACTTCCTTGAAAAAGCTACATGGACGCTTGCCATCATCCTGCTGGTGCTGACCCTGTCCACCTCCTTTGTGATCCCGCGGGGCCAAATGGCTGCAGGCCCTGAAAGCGAAGTGATTGAGCGCGTGTCGCGCCGCGACTTTGACCGGACACAGGTCATGGATGAACCGATCGACATGGAGGTCGAAGATATACAGGACGCAGATCCATTTGACCCTGAAAATTAATATTCCTGCAGAATAACCTGCAAAAAGTGTCAGAATGGCATACCATTCTGACACTTTTTTTTTGTACCCACATGAAATATGCTAATTTGTCAACACATACGGCATTTTTTCCCTTTGGCACAATATGTGAAACGTGGCTGTTGGCATGTGAAAGGCATGCTTGCTTCTTGCATTTCATTCGTACAATCATAATTGTCTAACCAGTTAAAAGAAAAAAAACATGGCAAAAGTAAACATCAAACCCCTGGCAGATCGCGTATTGGTTGAGCCTGCACCGGCTGAAGAGAAAACATCCGGTGGAATCATCATTCCGGATACCGCAAAAGAAAAGCCACAAATGGGTAGCGTAGTAGCCGTTGGCGAAGGTACCAAAGACAACCCGGTTACCCTGAAGGAGGGCGACAAGGTGCTGTATGGCAAGTACGCCGGAACCGAGCTGACCTTCGAAGGGAAAGATTATCTCATCATGCGTGAATCAGACGTGTATGCGGTAATTTAATCAACAAGTAAACAAATTTGACAAACCAATAAAAAACAGAATATCATGGCAAAAGACATCACGTTCAACCTGGAAGCAAGGAATGCGCTCAAGAAGGGTGTTGACAAATTATCAGATGCGGTTAAGGTGACCCTTGGACCCAAGGGCCGCAATGTAATCATGGACAAAAAGTTTGGCGCTCCGGCCATTTCCAAGGACGGGGTAACCGTAGCCAAGGAAATTGAATTGGAAGATGCAGTTGAGAACATGGGCGCACAGATGGTGAAAGAGGTGGCCAGCAAGACTGCGGACGTGGCTGGTGATGGTACGACCACGGCCACCGTGCTCGCGCAGAACATCATCCATAGTGGACTGAAAAACGTAGCTGCTGGCGCAAACCCAATGGACCTCAAGCGAGGCATTGACAAAGCGGTTGCTGAGGTGATCGCACACTTGCGCAAGCAGTCGAAAGAGGTGGGCGACAGCATCGAAAAGATTGAGCAGGTAGCCACCATCTCTGCCAACAATGACCACTCCATCGGCAAACTGATCGCTGAGGCGATGTCGAAAGTGAAAAAAGAAGGGGTGATCACCATTGAAGAGGCCAAAGGCACAGATACCAGCGTGGAGGTGGTTGAAGGGATGCAGTTTGACCGCGGCTATATCAGCCCTTACTTTGTCACCGACACCGAAAAGATGGAAGCCGTCTTTGAAGATCCTTACATCCTGGTGTATGACAAGAAAATCAGCACCATGAAGGACCTGCTGCCCGTGCTGGAAAAAGTGGCACAGAGCGGAAGGCCATTGATGATCATTGCCGAAGATGTGGACGGTGAAGCACTGGCTACGCTTGTGGTGAACAAGCTCCGTGGCAGTCTCAAGATTGCTGCAGTTAAAGCGCCAGGCTTTGGCGACCGTCGCAAAGCGATGCTGGAAGATATCGCCATCCTTACCGGTGGTACTGTGATCAGCGAAGAGCAGGGCTATAAGCTCGAAAATGCTGACCTCTCACACTTGGGTACCGCAGAGAAGGTGTCTATCGACAAAGATAACACCACCATCGTGAGCGGCAAGGGAGACAAGGAGAACATCACTGCCCGCATCAACCAGATCAAGGCACAGATCGAAAACACCACCAGTGATTATGACAAGGAGAAGCTCCAGGAGCGCCTGGCCAAGCTTGCAGGTGGTGTGGCTGTACTTTATGTGGGTGCCGCCAGCGAAGTGGAGATGAAAGAGAAAAAAGACCGTTTTGACGATGCACTCAGTGCTACCCGCGCTGCCGTAGAAGAAGGCATTGTGCCCGGAGGAGGCATCGCCTACATCCGCGCGCTTGCTGCCCTTGAGAAGATTAAGGGCGAGAATAATGATGAGGACACGGGTGTTTCCATCGTGCGCAGGGCGCTTGAAGAGCCGCTCCGCATGATTGTGGAAAACGCTGGCGTTGAAGGGTCTATCATCGTGCAAAAGGTGAAGGAAGGAAAAGACGACTTTGGTTACAATGCCCGCACCGAGAAGTTTGAAAACCTCTACGAGAGTGGTGTGATCGATCCCACCAAGGTTACCCGCGTGGCTATTGAAAATGCTGCTTCCATTGCTGGCATGATGTTGACCACGGAATGTGTGTTGGCTGACATCCCCGAAGAAAAGGGAGAAGCCGCACCTCCGATGAACCCCGGCATGGGCGGCATGGGCGGAATGATGTAAGACAATCATTCGCTTCCAATATAAAAAAAGACGGGCTTCCTGTTGGAGGTTCGTCTTTTTTTTGTAGCCCTGGAATAACACTGAACTTCGTTCATAACCCTGAACTTCGTTCGGGGTAATTCATATTCAACCACTTCGTGGTTGTCGTGCGGGCGGCAACCTGGGTGATCTTCTAAAACCACGGGGGCGTGCGTGGGTTCAAAATAAAGAGCGCTGCATGTTATGCTGGGCAGAAAAACAATCATTCCCCCCGGAAGAACCTCGAGATTGGGCGCAATGTGAATTTCAGTCTTTGCGTACCATCTCCGCACGTAAACGGTCAAAAACCCCGGTGTCGCCCGATACAGAGGTTACGGTATAATCCAGCGTGATGACAGTTCCGCTGAGCGTGCCGGAGCCGTTGAACTCAAAAAGACCCTGAATCTCCTCCTCCACGAAGAGCTGGTTGCCGTCTACGCGTGCGTAAACGTCTAAATCATAATTATAGAAATTAGTGATGATGACCAGTGACTGACTCCCGGTGTCCCTGATGATGCTGACCTCATAATCCGGCCGGGAGGAATAGGTTTCCAGGCTTTGCTCCTCCACCTCGTAGCGCCCGGTGAATTTGCTCCGCTCATCATCGTCGTCGCTGTCGCAAGACCACAAGAGGGCAGCCGACAGGAGGGCCAGTAGCAACAGGGCAGCTTTTTTGGTTTTTTTTGTTTTCATACTGGTTGGTTTGTGGTGGCAAAAGGGCAAAAGGACGAAAGGACAAAAGGGCAAAAAGTCGATAGGACGAAAAGACAAAAAGACGAAAGGTCGAAAGGTCTTCCGTTAGCTTTTAGCTATTAGCTTTTGGCAAACAGAGCAGGTGAATCAAAACAACCCGCAGAACTTTCTTGCCAACAGCCAAAAGCTAAAAGCCAACAGCCTTCTTACTGCTTACTGCCTACTTCTTACTTCATCCTCCCATCTCCCGGCAACACCCCCTAAATGACCACATTCACAATCTTCCCCGGCACCACGATCACCTTCTTGGGTGCTTTGCCATCCAGCCACTTTTGCGCATCCGGGGCTTCGAGTACGGCCTTCTCCACCTCTTCCTTGCTCATTCCGGCCGGCAGCTCCATCTTGAAGCGGGTTTTGCCATTGAAGGATACGGGGTACAACACCTGGTCGTCGCGTACGTACTTTTCTTCCCACTCGGGGAAGCGTGCCACGGCCACACTCTCTTTGTGACCCAGCAGATGCCAGAGCTCTTCGCCGATATGGGGCGCAAAGGAGGCCACCATGATGGCCAGCGGTTCCAGGACCTCCCGCTTGTTGCAGTGCAGGTCTGTGAGCTCGTTCACGCATACCATAAAGGCACTCACGGCCGTATTAAAGGAAAACCTTTCAATGTCCTCGCTCACCTTCCTGATGCACTTGTGCAGGGCTTTTTTCTCCTTGTCGCTGGCGGGATCATCAGATACAATAAAGGTACTGTTTTTATGATAAAGGCGCCATAACTTTCGGATAAAGCGGAACACCCCTTCGATTCCCTGGGTGTCCCAGGGCTTGGCCTGCTCCAGGGGCCCGAGGAACATTTCATACAGTCGAAGGGTGTCGGCACCATATTTTTCGATGAGGTCGTCGGGGTTGACCACGTTATGAAAGGACTTCGACATCTTTTCCACCTCCCAGCCGCAGATGTACTGGCCGTCCTCCAGTACGAACTCCGCCTCCTTGTATTCCGGGTTCCATTGCCGGAACGCGTTGATGTCCAGGATGTCGTTCTCCACGATGTGCACGTCCACGTGTATGGGCATCGTGTCATACTGGTCTTTCAGTCCGTGGGAGATGAAGCGGTTTCGCCCTTTTTCCCTGTATACAAAGTTGGAGCGCCCCTGTATCATGCCCTGGTTGATCAGCTTTTTGAAGGGTTCATCCCTGACCACCACACCAGTGTCGCAGAGGAATTTGTTCCAGAAGCGTGCATAGATCAGGTGCCCTGTGGCGTGTTCGGCGCCCCCGATATACAGGTCGACGTTTTCCCAATAGCTCACGGCATCCTGCGACACCAGCTCCTGGTCGTTGTGCGGGTCCATATAGCGGATGTAGTAGGCGCTGGACCCTGCAAATCCAGGCATTGTGTTGCATTCCAGCGGATACCCCTCTTCGGTTTCCCAGTTTTTGGCCCGGGCCAGCGGTGGCTCGCCACTCTCCGTCGGCAGGTACTTGTCAACGGGAGGCAGCTCCAGCGGCAGTGCCGACTCCGGGAGGACATAAGGCACGCCCTCCTTGTAGTAAACAGGGAAGGGCTCTCCCCAGTAGCGCTGCCGGCTGAAAATGGCGTCACGCAGGCGGTAGTTTATTTTTCTCTCTCCGATGCCTTTGCTTTCCAGGTGTTGGATAACCGTGCGGATGGCCGTGGGCACGTCCATTCCATCCATGAAATCGCTGTTGACAAGTGTGCCTTCCTTGTCGTCGTGCGACCCTTCGGAGACATCGCCCCCGGTGACGACTTCGACGATGGGCAGTCCGAAATGTCTGGCAAAGGCATGGTCCCGGCTGTCGTGACCCGGCACGGCCATGATGGCCCCGGTGCCATATCCGGCAAGTACATAATCGGCGATATATACTGGGATGGGTTCGCCGCTGAACGGATGTACGGCGTAGCCTCCGGTAAACTGGCCTGAGACGGTCTTGACCTCTGACATGCGTTCCACGTCCGACTTTCCCGCGGCAGCGGCCACATAGGCATCCACCTGCTGCTGGTAATCCTTCGTGGTGATCTTTTTCACCAGGACGTGCTCCGGGGCGAGCACCATGAAGGTGGCGCCAAACACTGTGTCGGGTCGGGTGGTGAACACCTCGATCTTTTCCCTGTGGTCTTTGAGGCCGAAGAAGATGGTTGCTCCCTCGGAACGACCAATCCAATTGCGCTGCATTTCCTTGAGTGACTCGCTCCACGCCAGTTCCTCCAGTCCGTCGAGCAGACGATCGGCATAGGCCGTAATGCGCAAAAACCACTGTTTCATCCGTTTGCGTTCTACTGGATGGCCGCCGCGGACAGACAGTCCCTCCCTCACCTCATCATTGGCTAGCACCGTACCCAGCTTTGGGCACCAGTTCACAAAGGTGTCGGCCTGGTAAGCCAGCCGGTAATGCATCAGCACCTCGCGCTTCTGCTTTTCGTCCATCTTGAGCCACTCCACCGCAGTGAAGCGTGTCACCTCGCCGCAGGCAGCATTTACGTCCACATTGCCGCTGTGTGCAAACTGGCGTTCAAGTCCGGCAATGGGTTCAGCCTTTTGTGTCTTGTAATTATAATAATGGGAAAACAGCTGGATGAAGGTCCACTGGGTCCATTTATAATAGGATGGATCACAGGTCCTTACCTCCCGGTCCCAGTCAAAGCTAAAGCCGATCTTATCGAGCTGCTCCCTGTAACGCCGGATGTTGTTTTCGGTGGTCACCTCAGGGTGCTGACCAGTTTGGATGGCATACTGCTCAGCGGGCAGGCCAAAGGCATCGTAACCCATCGGATGCAACACGTTGAAACCACGTTGGCGCTTATACCTGGCATAGATGTCTGAGGCAATGTATCCCAGGGGGTGGCCCACATGCAGGCCGGCACCCGACGGATAGGGAAACATATCCAGCACATAGTACTTGGGTTTTTCCTTGTCTGCATACACGCGATAGGTTTTGTGCTCCTTCCAGTAGGCCTGCCAGCGCGGCTCTACTTCCCGAAAATTGTACTCCATTTGATCCTGTATTAGCGGTTTATTTCTGTAGGATGGTGACATCTGTGATTAGTCCGTACGGGCCATTGCTTCCAATTAAATGCTGAAACACTGGGCCACAATGCCTTATCCTGTCACCACCCTTTTTATATGATTGTGCGAAATTACTAAATGTTCCCATTTTTATTGTATTTTTGGGGCGATTTTAACCTGCATGATGCATTCTGATGACAAGACGTTGACAGACAGGCGGGGGCATTGCGCGAGAGACGTCTTGCAAGGGCAGTTCATTTCAGCACAGTGGCAAAAGCCTGGTTGCAGGCCCATATCATCGGCCTAAAACCACTGCAAGAAAGCTGAAAAAGAAGTGCACAGCAGGCCATGGCGTCGCGAAAATATAAACCGATGATCATGCAGGTTGACAACATCCTGCATATTAACCCTGAAAATTTGATTGATTTATGGATCAGGAAAAGCACACCACGCTCTTTGATCAGTTCCCTCCCGTGCCAACGGCAGCCTGGGAGGAGAAGATAGAAGCTGACCTGAAGGGGGCTGACTATGAGAAGAAATTGATTTGGAGGACCCCGGAGGGTTTGAAGGTGCGGCCTTATTACCGCGCTGAACACCTGGCAGGCCTCCTGCCTGTGGGCATCCTGCCCGGCGAGGCCCCTTATGCACGGGGCAACCAGAAGACTGGTAACGACTGGACTATTCGCCAGGACTTTGAAGAAACCGATCCGGCGAAAGCCAATGCACTCGCCCGTCAAGCGCTGGACAAAGGGGCACAGTCCGTGGGGTTGATGGTATCCGGTCCAGGATCAAAAGAAGACCTCGCCGAACTGTTAAAAGGCATTCGGATGGAAGAAACACCCGTTCATTTTCTGCAAAGCACGTATGACCCTGCCTTTCTCGATCACCTTGCTGGCATTGCAGGCACGGCAGATGCGAAGGGCTCGCTGAACGCAGACCCTTTGGGCCGTTATCTTTTGTACAAAAAGTTCCACAAGGGTGCGGATGAAGACATGGATCAGCTGGTTGAGTTGCTGAAGAAAGCAAAAGCGCGCTTACCCGGGTTTGCTGTCATCCGTGTCAACGGCCAGTACATCCACAATGCCGGGGGCAGTGCCGTGCAGGAGATCGCCTTCGCGCTCTCTCAGGGCAACGAATACCTGGCTCAGCTTACCGCGAGGGGTGTTCCGGTAGCAGACATCACGCCTCGGCTGCAGTTCACCTTGGCCATAGGCTCCGCTTATTTCATGGAGATTGCAAAGATCCGGGCCATCCGGATGCTTTGGGCGAAGATCGTGGAACAGTATGCGGGTGCTTCTCCTGAGGATGGCCGGATGCAGATCCATGCCGTAACCTCCGGCTGGAATAAAAGCGTATACGATCCTTATGTCAATATGCTGCGCACAACCACCGAGGCCATGGCGGCATCGATCGGCGGCGTCGACAGCATGACCGTCGGCCCGTTCGACAGCAGCTACAAAAAACCGGATCCCTTCTCTTTCCGGATGGCGCGCAACCAACAAATCATCCTGAAAAATGAGGCCTATTTCGACAAGGTGGCCGACCCGGCTGCCGGATCCTATTATATCGAGAACCTTACCGATTCCCTTGCCAGGGCGGCCTGGGACCTCTTCCTGCAGACCGAAGACCAGGGTGGCTTTATCCAGGCGGTGGCCTCCGACTTCATCCGCAAGTCGGTGGAAGTGGTTTGCCAGAAGCGCGACATGGACATTGCCATGCGCAAGCAGGTGTTTGTGGGCACCAACCTTTACCCGAACACTGAGGAGCGGGTGCTCGACAAGGTGGAGCCCACCGCGAAGCTGTCAGATCTTGCCGGTTTGCGTCAGTATCGTGGGGCACAGGCTTTTGAGGCCTTGCGTATGGCAGTTGAAAACCATGCCAGCAAGGGCCTGGATGTTCCGCGCGTATTTCTCTTTACCTATGGAAACCCTGCCATGCGTAAGGCACGTGCCGGGTTCAGCTCGAACTTCTTTGGCGTGGCAGGCTATGCGATCATCGACAACCTGGGCTTCCCGGATGTGGCAAGCGGGGTGAAGGCTGCCCTGGAGTCCGGCGCACACATCGTGGTGCTTTGCAGCAGCGATGAAGAGTACGAAGAGCTGGCTCCTGCAGCCAGCCAGATCAAAAAGGAGGCGCCCAACACCCAGGTGGTGGTGGCTGGAAACCCCAAAGACCTGGTTGACAAGCTTAAGGATGCTGGTGTGGATGATTTCATCCACGTGCGCACTAATGTGCTGGAGGCATTGACGAGGTATAATGAAGTGCTGGGGATCGTGTGAGGACGGGAGGAGGCAGTAAGAAGTAGGAAGTAGGAAGTAAGAAGTAGGAAGTAGGAAGTAGGAAGTAAGAAGTAAGAAGTAGGAAGTAGGAAGTAGGAAGTAAGAAGTAGGAAGTAGGAAGTAGGAAGTAGGAAGTAGGAAGTAAGTAGTAAGAAGTAGGGTAGCGCGTAGCGCATGGGTTGTGGGGGAAAACGCAGGGAGAAGGAAGAAAGTTTAGCAAATATGCCGGTAAATCCGGTGTTTCAATAAAAAATAGCGAGTTATGCGACCAGATTTTAAAAAAGTCTCTTTGGATACAAAAAAGCAGCAGGCGGGAGAATATCGAGCCTGGGAAAAGGAGCAGCGGGTGGAAAAAGACTGGCAGACTGCAGAAAAGATTGACGTCAAGCCGGTGTATGGCCCCGATGACTTAGAGAAGATGGAGCACCTGAATTATGCTGCAGGACTGCCGCCCTATCTTCGTGGCCCATATAGCACCATGTATGTGATGCGGCCCTGGACTGTGCGGCAATATGCCGGGTTTTCCACTGCCGAAGAATCCAATGCCTTTTATCGCCGCAACCTGGCCGCCGGGCAGAAAGGACTCTCTGTGGCCTTTGACCTGGCTACCCACCGCGGTTACGATTCTGACCACGAAAGGGTGATCGGCGACGTAGGGAAGGCCGGCGTGGCCATCGACTCCATCCTCGACATGAAGATCCTGTTTGACGACATTCCGCTCGACAAGATGTCGGTGTCGATGACGATGAACGGTGCTGTTTTGCCCGTGATGGCATTCTATATTGTGGCTGCCGAAGAGCAGGGGGGGCCGATGGAGAAGCTGAGCGGCACCATCCAGAACGACATCCTCAAGGAGTTCATGGTTCGCAACACTTATATTTACCCGCCACTGCCGTCGATGAAGATCATCGCCGACATCTTTGAGTTTACCTCGAAAAACATGCCGCGGTTCAATTCCATATCCATCAGCGGGTACCATATGCAGGAAGCAGGTGCTACCTGCGACATTGAGCTGGCCTATACCCTGGCCGACGGACTGGAATACCTGCGTACTGGTGTGGATGCCGGCATGGACATCGACGCCTTTGCGCCCCGGCTTTCTTTCTTCTGGGCGATTGGCATGAATCACTTCATGGAGATCGCTAAGATGCGTGCGGCCAGGATGCTCTGGGCCAAGCTGGTAAAGCAGTTCAATCCCAAAAACCCCAAATCGCTCGCCCTCCGAACGCACTCGCAAACCTCGGGCTGGAGTCTTACGGAGCAGGACCCCTACAACAACGTGACCCGGACCTGCATCGAGGCGATGGGCGCCGTGCTGGGCCATACCCAATCGCTTCACACCAACGCGCTGGATGAGGCGATTGCCCTGCCGACCGACTTTTCGGCACGCATCGCCCGGAACACCCAGCTCTATATCAATGAGGAAACCAAGGTGACCAAGGCCATCGACCCCTGGGCGGGATCGTACTACGTAGAGGCACTTACCCACGAGATTGCGCAACGTGCCTGGGCACACATACAGGAGATCGAAGGCCTTGGTGGCATGGCCAAGGCGATCGAGACCGGCGTGCCCAAGATGCGCATCGAAGAAGCTGCTGCCCGCAAGCAGGCACGCATTGACAGTGGCAAGGATGTGATCGTGGGTGTGAATAAATACCGCCGGGAGCAAGAGGATCCGATTGACATCCTGGACGTGGACAACACGGCCGTGCGTGCATCACAGATCAAGCGACTGGAGAAGCTTCGTGCCGAGCGCAACGAGGAAGAGGTGCAACAGGCCCTGGATGCCATCACCAAAGCCTGCGAAATCGGTGAAGGCAACCTGCTTGCCCTTGCTGTGGAAGCTGCCCGCAAGCGGGCCAGCCTGGGAGAGATCTCCCTGGCGTGCGAAAAGACCTATGGCCGTTACCAGGCCGTGATCCGTTCAATATCAGGAGTATATTCTATGGAAATAGACAACAACGACAGCTTCCAAAAGGCCCGGTTCATGGCCGACGACTTCGCCAAGGTGGAAGGCCGCCGCCCGCGCATCATGATCGCCAAGATGGGCCAGGATGGCCACGACAGGGGAGCCAAGGTGGTGGCAACCGCCTATGCAGACATCGGATTCGATGTGGATATGGGTCCGCTTTTCCAAACCCCGAAGGAGGCCGCCCGCCAGGCCGTGGAAAATGACGTGCACGTGGTTGGCGTGTCCAGCCTGGCTGCAGGCCACAAGGTGCTGGCACCACAGATCATCGAAGAACTCAAAAAGCTGGGCCGCGACGACATCATGGTGATCGTCGGTGGGGTCATTCCCCCGCAAGACTATCAGTTTCTATACGATGCCGGCGTGATGGGTGTCTTTGGCCCAGGAACGGTGATCGCAGATGCAGCGATTAAGATGCTGTCGATCCTGCTGGAGTCACGGAAGTAAGTAGGCTTTTGGCTGTTAGCTGTTGGCTATTAGCAAGAAAGCCAAAAGCTAAAAGCCAAAAGCCAATAGCAAACAGCATTCCGCCTGAAAACACAAACACCAGATAACAAATAACATAACAAATCACTAACAGATGAACAAACTATTCATTCTACTGCTTTCCGTCAGCATGCTGATGGTAGCCTGCCGCTCACAGGACATGGTTCCCGCAGAACCACCACCAGTTCCTGAAGAAGAGCCTATCCCTGAGGCGGAGCCAGAACCTGAACCAACGCCTGAGGCCGAAATACGGGTGGTTGAAGAGCGTTTTACCTTTGAGAGGGAAGAAGATGAGGTCTCCCAGGACGAAAACACCTATTTTGTGATTCTGGGCAGCTTCATTGAAAGAGAAAACGCGGAAAACTTCATGGTCACCCTGCGGGGACAAAACTTTAGTCCGACCATCCTGCTCTCTGAGACCGGGTTTAACCGGGTTTCTGTAGATTCATACGAAGAAGAGGCACCCGCCCGCAGACGCATCGCGCATATCAGGAGAAACTACCCTGAATACCACGACGTCTGGTTGTTGATCAGGGCGGATTAGGTGGCTGTTCGCTGGAAGCTGGGAGCAGGCAGTAAGAAGCAGGCAGTAAGCAGTAAGAAGGCTTTTGGCTGTTGCAAGAAAGTATAGGAGTTAGTGGGTTAAGGAGTTAAAGGCTTATGGGGTTAAAGGCACAACTCACTGCAAACCCGTACTTTTAGACCTTTCGACCTTTGGACTTTTTGTCCTTTCGTCCTTTTGTCCTTAAAAACCACCCATTATGAAGATACTGATCCGAAACATCAAAGCACTGCTGCAGACCGACCCGGACAATCGTCCTTTGGTTGCAGGAAAAGAGATGTCAAAGCTCCCCTTGCTGGAAGATGCGTATTTGTATGTCGAAGATGGGGTCATCAGGGGGTTTGGCGAGATGGCAGCGTTTGCCGACAGCGAGTTTGTAAAGCTTTCCAGCCACGGAGACGTGCATGAGATTGATGCCACCGGCAGGATGGTGATGCCAGCTTTTTGTGATTCGCACACCCACATCGTGTATGATGGCAGTCGCGAGATCGAATACATTGACAAGATCCGGGGCTTGAGTTATGAGGAGATTGCCAGGCGGGGCGGAGGCATCCTGAACTCGGCTCGCAGGATGCAGGATGCCAGTGAGCTGCAGCTGGTTGAGCAGGCGCTGGAAAGACTGGAGGAGGTGCGGGCTTTGGGTACCGGAGCTGTGGAGATCAAAAGCGGCTACGGGCTCACCACCGAGAGTGAGCTGAAGATGCTGCGGGTCATTCGCAAGCTCAAGGAATTGAGCCCCCTGACCATCAGGTCTACCTTCCTTGGGGCACACGCCGTACCGGCGGAATACAAGAAACGGCAGGGCGACTATGTGGACCTGATCATCGAAGAGATGATCCCCAGGGTGGCTGGCGAAGGGCTGGCCGACTACATCGACGTGTTCTGTGACCGCGGCTTTTTTACGGTGGAAGAGACCGACCGCATCCTGATGGCGGCGATGAAACACGGTCTGAAACCCAAGCTGCACGCCAACGAGCTCGACTATTCCGGCGGTATCCAGGTGGGCGTCAAGTACGACGCGCTCTCCGTAGATCACCTGGAGTTTACCGGCGACGAGGAGATCAGGGCGCTGAAGGACAGCAACACCATGCCCACCTTGCTGCCTGGCGCTGCTTTTTTCCTGGAGATGGTATGGCCGCCCGCACGCAAGATGATCGACAGTGGCTTGCCCGTGGCCATGGCCAGTGACTATAACCCTGGCTCTTCTCCGTCAGGAAACATGCAGTTTGTGATGTCGCTGGGCAGCATCAAGATGAAGATGCTGCCGGAAGAGGTGATCCACGCCGTGACTTTGAATGGTGCGTATGCCATGGGCGTGCAGGATGAGCTGGGGAGCATAGCCCCCGGCAAGAAGGCCAACCTGATCATCACCAAACGCATTCCCACCTATGCCTTTTTGCCTTATGCTTACGGAAGCAACAAGGTGGAACAGGTGATCATCAATGGGAAGATTTAACAAACAGATGCAGAAGAACCCCTTTATTGCCAAAACATTGGCCGGGCTTGAGCCTGTGCTTTCAGATGAATTGCGTGCGCTTGGTGCTGAGGATGTCAGCATCTTGCGCCGGGCGGTCTCCTTTTCCGGCGACCAGGCGCTGCTTTACCAGGCCAACATCTGGCTGCGCACCGCCGTGAGCATCCTCAAGCCGTTGACGGCCTTCAGCTTCGAAAACAAAGACGACTACTATGCGCAGATGATGGAGGTAGCCTGGCCGGAGCTCTTTGCCCCGGAAAAGACCATCTCCGTGATCGCCACCGCCTACGACTCCGAAGTGTTTAAAAACACCATGTTCCTGGCGCAGCTCAGCAAGGATGCCATCGTAGACCGTTTCCAGGAAGCACACGGAAGACGTCCGGATGTGGATACGGCTGCGGCTGATGTGCGTATCGTGGTGAGTGTCAATGAGGACCAGTGTAGGGTGTCCCTCGACAGCAGCGGCGACGCGCTGTTCAAGCGGGGTTACCGCCGCAGTGGGGGCAGGGCCCCCATCAACGAGGTGCTGGCCGCCGGGTTGATCAAGCTTTCCGGCTGGGACATGGAAAGTCCCTTCCTGGATCCGATGTGTGGCAGCGGCACCTTTTCGATCGAGGCCGCCATGATGGCTGCCCGCATTGCCCCAGGGGGCGATCGCCGGGAATTTGGCTTTGCGCACTGGAACGACTTCAGCCCGGAGCTCTTCGAGGAGGTCCGCACCAAGGCAAGGGAGACGCAGCAAGCCTTGAAGGTCCCCGTGATCGCCAGCGACATCAAGGGCATGATGCTCGACCTTACCCGTCAAAATGCGATGAATGCCGGACTGCTTGGCAGCATCCAGGTTAAAAAGCAGGACTTCTTTTCCTACCATCCCAAAGAAAAATCAGGCTGGGTGATGCTAAACCCACCATACGGGCACCGGATGACCGCGCGCGACACCCGGGCATTGTACATTCACATCGGCGACATCCTGAAAAATCGTTTCCAGGGCTATACGGCCGGCGTGATCAGCGCCGACCTGAGCGCCATGAAGCACCTTGGACTGAAGCCCAGACGCAAGTTCCAGGTATACAACGGTCCGCTTAAAGCCGCGTATCATGTGTATGAACTCTTTGGCGGCTCGCACAAGGAGCACCGAAAGCGCACTTCCTCTTCCTGATTTTGCTTATTTTTGCAAGCACTTATTTCTGATATAGAACTGAATAAATCCATTTGTCAATGCTTATTTCCTATAGCTGGTTAAAGAACTATGTGGACACCGACATGTCGCCCGAAGCCCTCTCGCAGCTGCTTACCGACAGCGGACTTGAAGTGGAATCACTGGAGCAGTATGAGTCTGTAAAAGGTGGCCTGCAGGGCGTGGTGACTGGCAAGGTCGTAACCTGTGAACCGCATCCCAATGCCGACAAACTGAGCCTTACTACCGTCGACGTGGGCGGTGACCGGGAGCTCCCCATCGTATGTGGTGCGCCCAATGTGGCTGCCGGCCAGAAGGTCGTGGTAGCCCTGCCCGGAAGCACGCTCTACACTGCCCAGGGAGCGTTTCCCATCAAAAAGGCAAAGATCCGCGGCGAGGTCTCGGAGGGCATGATTTGTGCCGAAGACGAACTGGGCCTGGGCGACTCTCACGAAGGCATCATGGTCCTTCCCAAAGGCACGCCGGTGGGGATGCCCGCAGCGGAATTCTTCCAGGTGACCAGCGACTGGGTATATGAGATCGGCCTGACACCCAACCGGATTGATGGCGCTTCCCATATCGGGGCGGCACGCGACGTGGCAGCCGTGCTTTCGCATCAAAACCAGCAGAAGCATTCCGTGCTTTGGCCGGACGTGTCCGGCTTCAAGGCCGACAATGACGACCTGCTGATCCCAGTAACCATCGAAGACCCGAAGGCCTGCCTTCGATACAGCAGCCTGACACTATCGGGTGTGACCGTCAGGGAATCGCCGCAGTGGCTGAAGGATAAGCTGATGGCTGTCGGCCAAAAACCCATTAACAATGTGGTCGACATCACCAACTTCGTGCTGCAAGAGATGGGACAACCCCTGCATGCTTTTGATGTGGACGCCATTACAGGGAACAAGGTGGTCGTCAGAAAGTCTCCTGCCGGCACCGTGTTTGAAACCCTGGATGCAGAGAAGCTGGAGCTGACAGGTGATGACCTGATGATATGTAACGTGGAAGACCCCATGTGCATGGCTGGCATTTACGGGGGCATCGGATCCGGCGTGGCGGAAAAGACTACGCGTGTGTTCCTCGAAAGCGCCTGCTTCGACCCGGTGACCATCCGGAAGTCGTCGAAACACCACGGGCTGAAGACCGAGGCCTCCTTCCGCTTTGAAAGGGGTGCTGACCCTGAGATTACTATTTATGCGCTTAAGCGCGCGGCCATGCTGATTAAGGAGGTGGCGGGTGGTGAGATCACCTCCGATGTGCAGGACGTCTACCCCGAAGGAATCTTGCCAGTGGAAATCGACCTGAACCAAGACAGGGTGTGTGCCCTGATCGGCAAAGACATCCCGGCGTCAGCGATCAAACATATTTTGGAAAGCCTTGATTTTCGGATTGTCCATGAGGCAGGACAGGAGATGCGTGTGGCTGTGCCCACCTACAGGGTGGATGTGACGCGCGAGGCTGATGTGGTGGAAGAATTGCTCCGCATTTATGGATACAACAATGTGGACGTTCCCGGCAAAATGGCCACATCGCTGGTTGCCTCACCCTCTCCCGACAAGGAAGCCTGGCAGAACATCATCGCAGACATGCTGTCGGCTAGGGGGTTCCACGAGATCATGAACAATTCGCTGACCAAAGGGGCGTATTATGAAAGCTTTGGCTTTGAACCTGCACGCTCCGTGCCGATTGTCAATCCACTTAGCCAGGACTTGAACGTGATGCGCCAGAGCCTCGTGTTCGGTGCATTGGAGGTCATTGCGTATAACAAAAACCGCAAGGTGCAACACATGCGCCTGTACGAGTTTGGCAAAATATATGGCAAAGACCCTGTGCCGCCAGGGGGCAAAGCCCATGATGCTTACCAGGAGCGCCTCGCTCTTGGCCTCTTCCTGACAGGAAACCGGCAGGAGGAGTCCTGGTACGAAGAGGAACAGCCGGTGGGCTTCTTTGACTTGAAAAATGCGGTAGTTGCCGTATTTCGGCGCTTCGGGCTGAAAGAAGCGGATCTGCAGCTCAAGGAGATTGGAGACCAGCCCCGTTTTGCCTATGGCATCGATATATACCACGGCAAGCTTTATCTGGGCCGGATGGGGCTGCTGACCCGTGAAATGGCCAAGGCCTTTGAACTGGAGGATGACGTGTTTTATGGGGTGATCGAATGGGATGTGCTGGTGACTCAACAGGGCGTCAGTGAAGTGACCTATGAAGAAGTGCCCCGGTTCCCGGCCATGCGCCGCGACTTTGCCCTGCTGCTGGATAAAGAGGTGCCTTTTGCCGAACTGCAAAGGTTGGCATTCGCTGCGGAGAAGAATATCCTGCAGGAAGTCAGCCTGTTTGATGTCTTTGAAGACCCTAAAAAGCTGGGCGAAGATAAGAAGAGCTATGCCGTGCGTTTTATTTTCCAACATCCTGACCGGACGCTTAAAGACAAGGAGGTGGACAAGGTGATGGAAAAACTCGCCAGGACCTACGAAAAGCAGTTGGGTGCTGCGATCAGGTAACTACTCCCCACTCGGTGGCTTGTCCATCTTTTTCCACATGTTTTGCAGGGGGATGAGCGAGGCCACCATGCCGATGCAGAACACGGTGGCGCCGACAAGCAGGAGGTCCGGCACCTGTACGTCTACCGGATAGGCATCCACGATGAAGGCCCCCTCTGCGTAAAGCCTAACGAGCCCGAAGCGCATTTGGACCCACGACACCAGTCCTCCCAGGAAAATCCCGCCAAGGGCCCCGGCCATGCTGATCAGGACCCCTTCAACCAGGAAAATTCGCTTGACCAGCTTCCGGGATGCGCCCATGCTTCGAAGCACGGAGATGTCGCGTCGTTTTTCAATGACCAGCATGGTAAGCGACCCGATTACGTTGAAGCTGGCGATGACCAGGATAAAGCTGAGAATGAAGAATATGGCCCACTTTTCTGATCGCATGACGCGATAGAGAAACTCCTGTTGCTGCAAGCGGTTTCTGACCTGAAACTCCGGGCCGGCGAGCCGCTGAAGCTGCTCTTGTATCCTGTTGTGGCTATATCCCTCATCGATGCGGATTGCCAGGGCGCTTAGCTCATCTTCATACTCGAGCAGGCGCCGCATCATCCGGATCGGTGCAAGCACATATTCTGTATCATATTCCGACTGAACGGCAAAAATGCCGCTGGCATAATTGCTTGAGCTGTTGAACGCCTGTCCCGGGTGGAGCCCTGCCGTGCGACCGCGCCGTGGGATATATACATCTATGGGGTTCAGGTAGTCGTGGATGCTCGCATTGATGATCCAGGCCACCCCTTGTCCGGGCAGCAGGTAATCCCGGCCATTGTCGCGAAGGGTATATTCTCCTTGCACCAGCAAGGTGTCGATGCCCGTGATGTCTTCATAAGCCGGCCCCACACCACGTATCCTCACCAGGTGTTGCCTGTCGCGGTATGTGATCATCGCGGCCTCTTCGAGCACCTCACTGTAGTGAATAACCCCGGGTATGCTGGCCATTTCATCGACCGGCAGCTCGTCCAGGGAAAAGGTTTTTCCCTCTACAAGGCTGATCTCCATGTCGGGGTGAAACGCGTGGAAAAGCGAAAGGATCAGCTTTTCAAAGCCGTTGAATACCGACAGGACGATCACCAGGGCCATGGTGCCCACGGCGACTCCCACCACCGACACCATCGTCAAGATGTTGATGGCGTTGTGCCGCTTTTTGGCAAAGAGGTAGCGCCAGGCGATGTATAGGGGGAAGTGCTTCATCAGTAATCGTGGGAATTTCCTATATCAAATGTTTATATGTTTTTTTTGAGACTTTTCACTTTCTGCTGTCTTGCCCTGAGCCAACAGCCTTATTCAACATAGTTGTAACTTATCCATTGTTATTCTTGTCCTGTATTTTCCAGGCCTTCACCATCAGGCCGGTGCCGCTTTTGTGCTTGCCCTTTAAGTCGGCCAGGTTAAGCAGGAGCACCAGGGGCATCGTCACAAGGTAATACAAAGGCAATACGGCCAACAGGGCTTTGGATTTTCCCAGCCAGAGGATGGGATATTTCATCGAGATACGCCAGGCCAGGCTGCCGGGTTTTCCATAGGTATACTGGCTCTCTACCAGGTCGAATCCGGCGGCGAGCAGCTTTTGGCGGATCTCCTGTTTGCCGTAGCCATCCCGCACGTGCTCTTCAATGAATGACTGGTCTTCCTGATGATGCACATCGCTGCCCCCCTGGTCTGAGGGGGTGCTGATCAGCAGCAACCCCTCGGGCTTGAGGGAATTACAGAAGTTCCGGAACACCTTTTCATCCGCTTCGATGTGTTCCATCACATCTACCGAGAGGATCAGGTCATAGGCTTCGGGGGCCACGTGTTCGGTGAGGTCTTTGACCATGAACCGGACATCCTCCCTGCCGGCCTGCTTGAAAAACTGCTGACATTCTTTGATCTCATCCGTCTTGATATCGATGGCCGTGATCTGCCAGTGCTTGTTTTTGCGAGCCATATGCCAGGTGTACTGGCCAAAGCCGCTGCCGGCATCCAGGACATGCAACGGTCCTGGGCCTTTCGCGTGGCTGAACTGGCGCAGCGCCCTGTGGATGTGCCATGTGCGTAACAGCAGGATGTCCAGCAGGCGATAAAACATCCTGCGGGTCCACGGCCTGTAGTTGAACAGTTTACCCAGGCGCCGTTTGATGGGGTCGTAATGCATGTGAGGGGGACCTATTGGTTCAGCAGCTTGTCAATGTTGTCGATGTAATCCAGGCTGTCGTCCACAAAAAAACGGAGCTCAGGAACCTGCCGCAACTGGTTTTTAACCCTGAAACCCAAATGCTTGCGGATTTCACCGCCCTTCATCTCTACCTTTCTGATCACCTCGCTGGCATCCTTGCCAAAAATGCTCAGGTACACCTTGGCGATGGAGAGGTCTGCGGTGACATACACCTTGGTGACTGTGATCATTTCACCGGGAAACCATTCCCTGCCTGACTGCTGCAGAATCTCGCCAATATCCTTCTGAATAAGACGGCTGACCCGTTGTTGACGTTGTGTTTCCATACCACGCAAAGGTACGGATTTTTAAGGATTGTCAAGTTTTGTGCGCCAGGGATGCATTCCTGGTAAAGCAAAAAGACCTGTTTTTTTGGATCCTTGGCCGAAAAATTGTAACTTTCGTTATTCCTCATAAACCAAAACCCATCATCCCATGAGTACACCGGCATTTTCTTACCAGAACCCTTTCCCTTTAGGTGAAGACAAAACCGAATATTATTTGCTTACCAGGGAACATGTTTCATTAGACACCTTTCAAGGGCAGCCCATATTGCGTGTTGACCCGGAGGGGCTGACCAGGATGGCGCACGTGGCCTTGCGCGACGTCTCGTTCATGCTTCGGGCGGAACATCTCAGGCAGGTGGCTGAGATCCTGCACGACGATGAAGCCAGCGAAAACGACAAATACGTAGCGCTTACCATGCTGCGCAATGCAGAAATCTCTGCCAAAGGACAGCTCCCTTTTTGTCAGGATACTGGAACGGCCACCATCATGGGCAAGAAGGGGCAGCAGGTATGGACAGGTGGCGGTGATGCAGAGGCCTTGTCGAAGGGCGTGTACAAGGTCTATACCGAAGAAAGCCTTCGTTATTCGCAGACCATTCCACTGGACATGTACAAGGAGAAGAATTCCGGCACCAACCTGCCTGCACAGATTGACATTTCGGCAGTGGATGGTGACGAATACAACTTTTTGTTTATGGCCAAGGGTGGTGGATCTGCTAATAAAACGGCACTTTATCAGCAAACCAAAGCCTTGCTTAACCCGGAAAAGCTTGAAGCCTTCCTCGTAGACAAGCTGAAATCTCTTGGTACGGCTGCATGCCCGCCCTACCACGTCGCATTTGTCGTAGGCGGCACCTCTGCCGAGTCCACGCTCAAGACCGTCAAGCTGGCTTCTGCCAAGTATCTCGATGACCTGCCAGACACCGGCAATGAGGGTGGCAGGGCTTTCCGCGACAGGGAAATGGAGGAGAAGGTGTTAAAGGCGGCATATCAGCTGGGCATCGGTGCACAGTTTGGCGGCAAGTACTTTGCCCTGGACATCCGGGTGATCCGTCTGCCCCGTCACGGGGCTTCCTGCCCTGTCGGCATGGGCGTATCGTGCGCCGCCGACCGCAACATCAAAACCAAAATTACCAAAGATGGTATCTGGGTGGAAAGGCTTGAAAACGACCCAGGCAAGTACATCCCTGAAGCTTACCGTGAAAAGGATGATACGGCCGGCGCCGTGGAGATCGACCTGGTCCAGCCGATGGAAAAGATCCTTGCTGAACTCACCAAGCATCCAGTCGGCACGCGCCTGTCGCTGAATGGCACCATCATCGTGGGACGGGACATCGCCCACGCCAAGCTCAAGGAGCGCCTGGATGCCGGCGAAGACCTGCCCGACTATGTCAAGGACCACCCCATCTATTATGCCGGTCCGGCCAAGACCCCTGAAGGCATGCCATCCGGCTCGTTTGGCCCGACTACCGCAGGGCGGATGGATTCCTATGTGGACCTTTTTCAACAGCACGGCGGCAGCATGGTGATGATTGCCAAGGGCAACCGCAGCCAGGCGGTCACCGATGCGTGTGCGCAACACGGTGGCTTCTACCTGGGCAGCATCGGGGGGCCGGCAGCCATCCTGGCCCAGGAAAACATCAGGGAAGTCGAGCTGCTGGAATACCCCGAACTGGGCATGGAGGCGATCTACCGCATCCGCGTGGAAAAATTCCCGGCCTTCATCCTGGTTGATGACAAAGGCAATGACTTTTACGCCATGAAATGAGCCATGCAAGGATTTCTTGACACACAGGGGGTTGATTATTGTCAAGGAGCTATTAGCTTTTGGCTATTGGCTTTTGGCAAGAAAGTTAAAGGCCATTAGTCAACAGCAGGCCTCTTGAAAACACAAACAGATAAAACGCTAGTGTCGCGTCAATGCTACTGTGTCGTTCACAAGACACTAGTCAAGGTACCTTATTCTGCCGGTGTCGTTCGGACTAAACAAAACCCAGCATTTATTCCTTTTATTACGGAAAAGACCCTTTCCCTCGGGACTGGTGTTTTGTGAATCTAAACGAAAACCTATGTACAGAACCGAATTGGACACCCTGGGTCCGGTAGAAGTCCCTGCAGACAAATACTGGGGCCCGCAGACACAACGCGCCATCGGCAACTTCCGTATTGGCGAGGAAAAGATGCCCCTGCCCATCATTCGTGCCTTTGCTTTCCTGAAAAAAGCGGCGGCATCGGTCAACCTGGAACGTCAACTGCTTCCTGATGACATTGCTAAGGCCATGATGCAGGCTTGCGATGAGATCGCTGCGGGAGAGCTGGATGAGCATTTTCCGCTGGTGGTTTGGCAAACAGGCAGTGGCACGCAAACGAACATGAACGTCAATGAGGTAATCGCCAACCGGGCGCATGTTATTCTGGGCGGCAAGCTGGATGACCCGAAAAAGAAGGTACACCCCAACGACCACGCAAACAAGTCGCAGTCGTCGAACGACACCTTTCCGACTGCCATGCACATGGCGGCTTACGACTTGATAGTCAAGGACACTTTGCCTGCGCTCGTTCATTTGCGCGATGCACTGGCCGAAAGGTCTGATGCTTTTCGTGAGCGGGTAAAGATCGGGCGGACGCATTTGATGGATGCCACGCCCCTGACCCTGGGTCAGGAGTTTAGCGGATTTGTGTCGCAACTGGATCATGGGTTGGACAGCTTGCGTTACAGCCTGCAACACTTGCGGGAGCTTGCCCTGGGAGGTACTGCGGTGGGTACCGGCATCAATGCCCCGGAGGGGTTTGACCGTGATGTGGCGACAAAAATTGCAGAATTGACCCGACATCCCTTTGTTACGGCACCCAACAAGTTTGAGGCGCTGGCGGCACATGATGCATTGGTGAAAAGCAGCGGGGCCTTAAAGGCGCTTGCGGTGAGCCTGATGAAGATCGCCAACGACATCCGGCTGCTGGCATCCGGTCCGCGTTGCGGCATTGGAGAGATCACGCTGCCCGCCAATGAGCCCGGAAGCTCCATCATGCCGGGCAAGGTGAACCCCACACAGCCGGAGGCCCTTACTATGGTGGCTGCCCAGGTCATTGGCAATGATGTCGCAATTACGGCAGGAGGCATGAATGGTCATTTCCAGCTGAACGTGTTCAAGCCGGTGATCATTTATAACCTCTTGCAGTCTGCCAGGCTGATGGCTGATGGCGCACGGAGCTTTGCCGATAAATGCGTGGTGGGCATTGAAATGAATGAAGTGCAGATTGCCGCACACCTGAAAAATTCCCTGATGTTAGTTACTGCATTGAATCCGCAAATCGGATATGATCGCGCTGCAAAGATTGCCAGGATGGCCCACGAGGAGGGCCTCACCCTTAAGGAGGCTGCCCTCCGGAGCGGCCACCTCAGCGAGGAGGAATTTGACCGCTGGGTGGATCCGAAACGCATGGTGTAGTTTTCAGGGGCGTTATCACTACAGGCATCTGAAACCAGCAGCATATAATTGCACGACGAGAGGCATAATGGATAAAGACAGATCCTGCGCAATGCTGTGTGCTGCAATTGTTGCAGATCTATCCCGGCGCGGCAACAAATTTTTTCCAAGACATAGTGCAGGGCGACATGGCACTGATAAACAAAGAGGGGGCTTTCCGCAAAAGCCCCCTCTTTGTTATGTTTCTTACCAGCCTGGCGGTTAGTAATGCCAGAGGTCAAGCTCTTTGTTGCGGATCTCCTCCTTGATGCGTTCTGCCTCCAACAACTGTTCATAGGGGTCATCAATATACTCCATGATCACCCTGTTGTCTGGTCGTTCTTCACGGTAAATGGTGGCGGTAAAAAAGCGACGGATGAAATAGTCGTCGAATGTCATTTGCTGCGCATCGTTTCTTCTGCTGTAAACAGGCGCGTTGGCCAGTGCTTCCCTTGCTTCTTCGAACGGAACCCAGAACAAAGGATCCTGGACATTGGTGAGTTCCCCTGTCTCTTCATCTGTCACCAGGCGTGCAGGAGACAGGCCAATGATTCTGACGTCCAGCTGGCCGCGGCTTGCGTCGATGAACCATTCCTCCATGATCCGGAATATATACACGTCGCTGGGGTCGAAGTCGATCACCTCTGTGACCTCTTCACCTTCCACTGTAAAGGTGACCATGCGGGTAAGGTCTTCCTCGAAGAGTTGTTGGGGGTCCAGGGGGTCATTCCGAAAACTGTCGTCGTCTACGTCATAAGCCCTGACTTCTCCTTCCATGATGGCATCAGTGAGCACCTGCATCAGGCTCCGGAAATCTCCGGAAGGCGACTCCGGGAAATAGAGTGGTTGATTCATTTTCTCCCTTACGTCGATTCTTTGCCAGACCTTCTTGGACCAGAGGATGTCGGCCTGGCGCACATTGGCAAGCTCTGCAGGGTTTCGTTCACCCCACTCTGTTCTCTCATAAAAAGTGCTGCGGGGCGGTTCCTGTTCAGGCCGTTCTTGCGCCAGTAGCGGCAAGCAAAGCAGCAGGGTTGTACATAATAACACAAAGCGTTTTAACATGGCTAACCTCCTGAATTTTTAAAACTATCTGATTGTAAACGACATGGAACCCAGGTTCCTTTCTTCCCCATCGGGTCCAGGGCGGGTCATGATGTTGGCAAAGGTGATGACCTGTCCGGATCTGGCATCGTTGATATAATTAATCATTTCCTCTGTCAGCGCTGCGCCGTCGGGTTGTCTTGCGGTTCTTTGCTCTCCGGCCCGGATGGTGGTCATTTCAAATGAACCGACATCATAGCTCAGGTCAAAGGCAAATCCGGGGCCCATGGTTGCCTCCACAACTGCAGCCCGGGTGAGTACCTGGCGGTCAATCCTTCCTCCGCCGGAACCGGCAATGATTGGCTCTGGTGAAGGAAGGGGAAGTGCACGGAAATCCATGGTTTCCATCGTTTCAACACGTCCTTCCACCATCGCATTTACCGTGATGGTTACTTCCCTGGTGTCTGGTTCTACGTTGACGATGTAGCTGCCATCGGGCTGCCTTGACAAAGATGCTCCCGCAGATATTTCGGGGCGCAGGTTTTCCGACGGAACACCGGGTGCAGAGATGGACACCGGGTTGTCGAGGCCAATGTAAAAGAGGTTCATCCCGGTAGCAGAAACTGTTGCCATCGGGCGTTCCACGGTATATTGGGTCTCAAATGTATGGGGTACGCGGACACCTGCCGGGGAGATCACTTCGATCGTTCCCCTTATTGTTCTGGTACCTGGCTGTGTTGCCGGGATGCGCAGGCGACCTACGCCGTCCTGCACGGGGATGGAACCCACACCCTGCACGCTGATCTCCGGGTCCTGCCTGGTGTCTATCGCCGCCACGAAGATGTCTGCTTCATAATGGCCGCCGGTCATTACGATTTCACTCCTGGGCACGATGGCCGCCGTGACGTCATCAAAACGGAACTGCCCGGCAGTGATCAGGTCGTAGAGCATATTGATGGCGTCGAAGTGCACGTTCCGGACCTCTGTGACGAGCCTGCTCAGGTTGGTGGCTACCGCTACCGAGATGACACGGTCAAAGGTAAACTCCTGCCAGGTAACGCTACGGTCCTGTACGCGGAAAGGCCCTTCCACGTCCAGGGCCATTTTCAGTTCCTGGTCATGCAATGCCAGGATGCTGTCGATTTCATTTTTAAAATGACTGATTTTCTCTTTAAGCGTATAGGCCCTGGTACCCGGACCGCCATCCCTGGCTCCGGGGTCCGTGCTCCCTTCGATGAGCCAGAAGCGCGAGGAAATGCTGTAGTTGTCTTTTCGCCGGCTATCGTCAAGGTCTAATGTGTCTGCTTCTTCAAATGAGATGTTGTTGACCTCAGCCAGCATCTCCGTGCGCTTGGTGAGGATGTAGTTTACCAGAGAATCTGCCAATTCCCCCACATATAGCGCTTCACCGTAAAAGGGGTGGACGTGTTCATCCGAAAAGTTGGCCCTTTGTTCCTCAAAGTCATAATAGACAGACTCCACTTTGGCTTCGAAGTTCCTGTTTGTTTCCTGGATGCTCCGGTCGATCAACGGAAAGGAGTCAAGCACCTCCACGGATACGTTTAACGCCATGAGCGAGAGGAAGATCAGGTACATCAAGCCAATCAGCTTCTGCCTGGGGGTTTGTTTTCCACCTGCCATAATTATGTATATCTTAAAGTTTGCCTGTCAAAGACAAACGTGATTATCTGTTCACATTAAAATTCATTGCGGAAAGCATGTTTCCGTAAACGGAGTTCAGTGCCTCGATGTTTTTGGTCAGCTTCTCCATCTCTTCTTTGTACCTCCTTGAGCTCTCCGCGGAGCTTTCCAGGTTATTCACTACGCTGCCGATGGCCTGCTCGTACTTTTTGGCGTTTTCGGCCTGGTTGGTGGCAGCCTGCATTTGCAGTTCATAGGCGGTGTTTAGTGCCGACAGGTTTTTTGTCAGGTTTTCTGAGGCTTGTACACCATCCTTTGCTTTCATTGCAGACTCCCTGTATGCTTCATTCATCTGACCCAGTGAGCCAATGGCATTTTGCAGGTTGTTGTTATACTCCTCCGAAAGGCTGAGGTCGTGTTTAAGGTACTCTGCCTTGTTTTGGTAAGACTGGCTCAGCTCGAGGACAGACTTTGAAGCTGTTTCCATGTTCTGGATATACTGGTTGGTGGCCACGGTGGCATTGCTGAGGTCGGCAAGTCGCGCGGCATTGTCACTCAGGTTTCTAAGTCCACGCCCCAGGTTGTTAATGAGCTCGGGGCCAATGTCGGCCTCTTCCATCAGCTTGTCCAGGTTAGAAGACAGGGTAATATGTTGTTGCGTGGCAGGACCTGCAGCAACCCTGCGTTGAGGGGGTGCCTCTCCCTCAATGCCGGCCAGCTCAGGATATACCAGGCTCCAGTTGGGTTCCTCCGGGATGTCTTCAAAGGCGGAGAAAAAGAACACCAGGGCCTCTACGCCCATTCCGATAACCAGGGCATAGTCAGCGCCCGGCCAGTGCATAATTTTAAACAATGCCCCGATGATTACGGCTGATGCCCCCCACCCGTATAATCTGGACATGAAAACCTTCCATGCTTTCCTTTTTGCAAATTTCATTGTTGGTGTTGAATTTATTGGGTTTGTAATATGTTTTACCACACATTTGATGGATTGCGTTGTTCCATCATTTCTCTTGATGCTCCAGGATATGTCTGTACGCTGCGGAACCCGATGTAGGATTTTGCAGTGTCCTGGTACTCATATGCTCTTGTGCTTACCTGGAGAAAATAGCCAATATCCTTCCAGGAGCCTCCACGAATGACCTTGCGACTCATCGAAATATGGTCCGTGGCCGGATCAAACTCATGTTGAAAATCAGGGTTCATGTCAGGCCCGAAATAATAGAAAGATTCGTCGTAGGTGTTGCGTGTCCACTCTGATACGTTTCCTGCCATGTCGTATAGTCCATAATCGTTGGGCGGATAGTATCCCGCAATCGTGGTATACATGGCTCCCGTTGCGGTATAATCGCCCCGTAGCGGTTTAAAGTTGGCCAGGAAGCAACCTTCTTTGGTGCGCATGTATGGCCCGCCCCAGGGGTATGGGCTGAGGTCAAGGCCGCCACGGGCAGCATATTCCCATTGTGTTTCAGAAGGCAGCTCAAAATCCATGGCAAATGGCTGACCTTGCCCGGCAAGGTGGCTGTTGAGGTATTGTGTCCGCCATACGTTGAATGCCCTTGCCTGATCCCAGTTGACCCCTACAACCGGATAGTGATCATAAGTGGGGTGCCAGAAGTACATCTTGGTCATTGGTTCATTGTAGGAATAAGTGAAATCCCTGATCCATACCAGCGTATCGGGGTATACATGGGTTGTATGCTCCGTGACAAAGTCTTGCCTGACGATGCCCTCCTCCCTTCTTTGCTGGGGTGTATACCTGGCCGCCTCCCTCAGATCAATGGTGAAGTAGCGGTATTCCAGCCGGTCCACATCAATTTCCCGGCGCCGGAAGAAGCGCTCGCCTTCATCCATATGGAACAAACCACCTTCCATCAGGATAATCAACTCCTCATCATCCAGGTCAGCAAAGTCTATTCCGGCGTCCCAGTCAAGAAAAGGAGGGTCGTAGGGGACGCCATAGGCATCTTCCAGATCCATCTGCACATAATCCTCTATTCCGCCATCAAGATATAGCATATTCCTTGCAATGGAATCACGCACCCAATATACAAACTGCCTGTACTGGTTGTTGGTGATTTCTGTTTCGTCCATGTAGAAGGCGGGCACAGAGACCGTCCTGGACGTGGCGTTTTGTGCATACGCGATATCCTGGTCTGACGGCCCCATCGTGAAGCTGCCCATCGGGACGTACACCATGCCTGGAGGATCTGCATAGAAGTCGCTGGGCCTGTCCTGCACGCCAATGACATGGCCCCTGTCGCCCCGCATTCCGCATCCTGCGAAAAGCACCGCGATTAACAACAACAGGGAAAATTTTTTCATGTGTTTATAATTTTTATATTTCTGTCACATGGAGCTCGCCATGCAAAAATCATCGTCGTTATGTGTCAATCCCGCTGGCATGGCTCGGTTCATGGCAGGTTGAATGACATGAACGACATCATGATGTCGTTGATTTATTCCGTGGTTTTTATATAATCTCTGCAATATCAGACCGCAAAGTTACAAAAATCTGATATTTCTCTGTGTTTTCTCTATCCGGTCCAGTCCCAGGTCGAAACAATACTGCAGCATGATCTCATGTGTGCCGTAGCTGCGCCCCATTCTTCCCAGCGGCGACGTGGTGATGTCGTATGAATAGCCAATGCTGATCTGGTCAAGCTGGACCCCAAACATCAAAGCCACTGCATCCTGAGGTCTATATGTAACGCCGCCCCAAAATCGGTTATTGTACGTAACCATCGTGTTTACATCAAACTGTAATGCATTGAGGTCTGTTTTTATGAGCGAGGAATGGCTGATTTCATAGCTGCTGTTTCCAGGCAGTGGGTAGCTGTAGCCTCCGGTCAGGTAGATGTGGCGTTGTAAGGCAAAGTCGCTTTCGCCCAGTCCCCCCCTGGCCTGCCGGAGCTGGGTAAATGACAATCCTGCCCAGGCCTCCTCATCTAGCATGTAAAATGCGCCAAGGGAGAAGTCGGTGAAGATGCTGCTTTCCTCGCCACCATCCAGGGCGGGGTCACCAGGGTCTAGCGGATTCAGTGACCCGAAATCTATACGCTTGTCAAGGAAGCCTATCCGGCCGCCAATGCCGAGTCTTCCCATGGTCAGATCAAGGTGGTAGGAGTAAGAGAGGTTCACCCCCACACCGGTCTCCGGCCCGAGCTCGTCCTGCATGAAGCCCACCGCCAGCCCGCCCCGGATCAACCTGATGGGAGCATCCACGTTCAGTGAGTATGTTTCCGGATTCAGCCGGTTTCCCTCTTCATCCCTGAATCCGACCCACTGCTGCCTGGCAAGCCCGGTGGCGCATATCGCATTCCGCATGCCTGCAAGCCCCGGGTTTACCCCCATGTTGTTAAACATGTTATGGGTAAACTGCACCTCCTGCTGCGCAAAGGCAGTGCTGCTGAAAAGCAGCAGGATAAGGATCGATGGGAGACGCTTTAGCATATACAATATTTTTAACCTTGTTGCCATGTTAGCGCTGCTTTGGCCGGCCCAGGCCCTGGTCTTCACGTCTTCTCTGATTAACGCATCCTTGCATATCTTTGGCCATGTGCGACGCTGTGTTTTGAGTGAAGCAAAAAAAGCTGCGGCTTCACCAACACGACAGCAAGGGCAAGCAATGAAACCGTCAATGATAACGCAGAAAAAAACGGGTTATTGACAACAAACACATAATTTACCAAAAATACAACAATTTTTTTTCTTATTGGTATTGTTCCGTATGTGGTTACCATTTTGCGGCCAATTATACGAACTTTTGGTAAACCTGCCACCACTTCTCCGGGATCTCATTCTGGCA
>PUOJ01000109.1 GCA_003552075.1 Bacteroidales bacterium | reverse complement strand
TTTGCCATGCCGGGAAGCCTCAGCATTCCCGGCAATGATCTTTTTATTTGTTGAATCCCTTTTTCAGGACTGCAAAGTTATGAAAAAAATTGGATTCCCAAACTTTTTATGCAAAGTTTTGGGTTGCAGCATGCGATAACCCGCCATGCATCACTCACCAAAAAGGTGTCGACACGACACTAGTCCAGTGTATTGACAACCAATCCGCTGCGCAGCTTGGGTTCAAACCAGGTGGTTTTCGGTGGCATGATGTTTCCGGTGTCGGCAATATCCATGAGCTGTTTCATGGTCACCGGGTACAGGGCAAATGCGACCTGCATTTCGCCACTGTCCACGCGGCGTTTTAATTCTTTCAAACCGCGAATGCCACCCACGAAGTCAATGCGCTTGTCGGTACGCAGATTCTTAATGCCCAGCAAGGGCTCGAGCACGGATTTTGAAAGGATGGTTACATCCAGCACGCCAATCGGGTCATTGTCGTCGTAGGTGTGCGTCTTGGCTTTCAAGGCATACCATTCCCCTTCGAGGTACATACTCATCACGTGCAACGCATTGGGCTTATAGGCTTCGCTTCCCTTGTTTTCAATGTCAAAGTCGGCACTAAGTTTATCAATAAACTCGTCCTTGCTCAGCCCGTTGAGGTCTTTCACCACCCGGTTGTAGTCGATGATGGTCAGCTGGTCATCCGGGAACAGTACGGCCATAAAGAAGTTGTAAGGCTCATCCCCTTTATGCCCGGGGTTGTTTTCCTTCTTCTCCTTGCCCACCAGGGCGGCGGCAGCAGTTCTGTGGTGGCCATCGGCCACATAAAATGCAGGCACCTCCGCAAAGTATTGCTCCAGCTTTTCAATGAGCTGATCGTCATCAACCAGCCAGAAATGATGCCCAAAACCATCATCTGCGATGAAGTCATAAACCGCTGGTGCTTTCACTGTTTCTGCAACAATGCGGTCGATCTCTTCCTTTTTGGGATAGGTAAAAAATACAGGCTCCGCGTTGGCATTGGTATGGCGCACATGTTTCATCCGGTCTTCTTCCTTATCGGGCCGAGTCAGCTCGTGCTTTTTGATGCGGTCATTGAGATAATCCTCCACGCCGGCGCAGCCTACGATGCCATATTGTGTTTTATTGCGCCAGGTTTGTGCATACACATAATAGTTGGGTTGCTCATCACGGACCAGGTACCCCTTGTCAATGAACTTACGGAAATTTTCGACGGCTTTGTCATATACCTGTTGCGAATACAGGTCGGTACCTTCCGGCAATTCGATCTCCGGTTTCACGACACGCAAAAAAGAATAGGGGTTATCCCCTGCTTCCTCACGGGCCTCTTCACTGTTTAATACATCATACGGCCTGGAGGCCAGTTGTTTTACAATCTCTTTTGGGGGGCGGTAACCCCTGAATGGTTTCAGTATTGCCATTGCTCAATTCAATTATTTGGTTTAACTTGCTATTGGATCAACTCGTGAGGCCAGTCCATCTTGAAGGGTGGCCATATGCTTTATGCTTTGCTATCCGCATTGTTCAGCAAAACCTGGGCTTTTGCAGCTTGACAGGTCAGCTTATGAGAAAAGGCGCGCGTTGCCTCCTGGCCTTAAAACCCGGTTTCATTAGAGGCAATCGAACTACAGTTTAAAACCCTGTGGGCCTGCATCACCATCTGCGGTAAATAAGCGCCGGACCTCACGAATGGTGCCCGGCGCATCGCAATCATTGATTATTTATTGACCTGGAAAGTGGTGTCGCCCTTCTCCAGGTAGTTTACAATCTGTGTGGCAGCTGCTATGCCCGCATTGATATTGGCTTCTGCCGTTTGTGCACCCATTTTCTTGGCGGTGAACACATAACGGCCGGGATACTTGCTTTCGATCTCCCCACGGCAGTCAGGGGCCACGTCCGACAAATAGCTGAAATCATCGCGCTCGGCCATAAGCTTCAAAAGGCCATCTTCATCAATAACCTCTTTCCTGGCCGTATTCACCAGGGCTCCTTTTTTGGGCATGAGCGAAAGCAGGTCATAGCCAATGGATTTTTTTGTTTTCTCATTGGACGGGATGTGGAGGGAAATGAAGTCACAGGTCTTGTAGAGTTCCTGTTCACTCTTGAGGGGTTTTATCCCTTCTTTTTCAATTGCTGCATTGTCGACGAAGGGGTCAAAGGCATACAATTCCATGCCAAAGCCCCTGGCGATCTCCGCAACAAACTTACCTACATTGCCATACGCATGAATACCCAGCTTTTTGCCACGCAGCTCCGTACCGGATGTGCCGTCAAAGGCCTTGCGGACATGATAAAGCATCATGCCAAAAGCAAGCTCAGCAACCGCATTGGAGTTTTGCCCGGGGGTGTTCATGGCCACCACGCCTTTTTTGCTGCAGGCATCCAGGTCCACATTGTCGTAACCGGCACCAGCCCTTACAATCACCTTCAGGTTTGAGGCGGCCTCAATGATGTCGGCCGTCGCTTTGTCGCTTCGGATGATCATGGCATCCACGTCAGCGGCAATCTTTTTCCATTCATCCGGAGACTCGTACTTCTCCAGCAGAACCATTTCATAACCAGCCTTGTCGAGAACTTCTTTGATGCCTTCCACTGCGGCAGGAGCAAAAGGCTTCACGGTAGCTATCAATACCTTTTTCATAACACACGTCTTTTAGGTTTATAAAAAGCCTTCCCCCGGCTTTACTCAAACCGGGGAAAGGTATTCCAGTCAGTAAACTGTCACTTCTGATGTGTAACACGCCATCAGGCATGCTTTTTCTCGAACTCCTGCATCACCCCGATCAGGGCTTCCACGCTCTCTTTTGGCATGGCATTGTAAGTAGACGCACGGAATCCTCCCACGGAACGGTGCCCCTTGATGCCGACCATGCCTTTTGAGGTGGCAAACTCCAGGAATTCCTTCTCCAGGTCCTGGTATTTGTCGTTCATCACAAAGCAGATATTCATCAGCGAACGGCTGTCTTTCTCAGCTGTACCCACGAAAAGGGCGTTGCGGTCAATTTCATCATAGAGCAATGCCGCCTTCTCCTGGTTCATCTGTTGCATCACCTTCACGCCACCCAGCTTTTTGAGCCAGCGGAGGGTCTCCAGACAAGCGTATATCGGCAGGCAGGGGGGCGTGTTGAACATGGACTCCTTGTCAATGTGGGTCTTGTAGTCCAACATGGTAGGAATGTGCCTGTCCACCTTGCCGAGGATGTCGTCGCGGATAATCACAAAAGTAGCACCGGCGGGGCCCAGGTTCTTCTGCGCACCACCGTAAATGATGCCATATTTCGAGATATCGACCGGACGGGCGAAAATGTCCGAACTCATGTCAGCAACCATGGGAACAGGGCTGTCATAATCTTCGTGGATTTCGGTCCCGAAGATGGTGTTGTTGGTGGTGATGTGAAAATAGTCCGCATCCGTAGGGATAGTAAAGCCTTTGGGGATGTAGTTAAAGTTCTTGTCAGCAGATGACCCGACCACATCTACCTCACCAAAAGCTTTGGCTTCCTTGATGGCCTTTTTTGCCCAGGTTCCTGTTTCGAGGTAAGCTGCCTTGTTTTTCATCAGGTTGAAGGGTACCATGCAAAACTGCAGGCTGGCACCGCCTCCGAGGAACAGCACATGATAGTTGGCAGGAATGTCCAGCAACTCCCTGAATAATGCCACAGTCTCATCCATCACGGCCTGGAAATCTTTGCCGCGGTGTGATATTTCCATCACGGACAAACCAATCCCATTGAGATCCTGCACGGCTTTTGCGGTATTTTCTTTTACTTCTTCTGCCAGAATGGAAGGCCCGGCACTAAAATTATGTTTTTTCATGAGTTTGAATTTTTTGTGAATATATGCTTGAAATGAGTAAATGCCATCCCATCCTTACCGGCCGTGCTTTGGCCGAAACCACTAAGGATCAAAGTGCTTGTCCAGAAATTGAACGAAAATAATATGACAACGAAAATCGGTTGCAAGATGCAACTTTTTTTCGGATTTCGCTACAAATATGGCAAAATTAAACCACTAAGAAAAGGAAAACGGCAAATAATTCCGGCCATGACAGCGTCAGTCGGGCATCCTCACATCCACGTCGCCGACAAAACGCCACCGGCCTCCATCAAAAAAGAGCCCATCAAAGATGTTGACCTCGGGCTTATAAAATTGGTAATGTCCCTCAAGGCTTTGATGCGTGGGCATGAGCCGGTCAAAGACAATCATGGGGAAAGCACCCCACTGGTTGCGTATGGGGTCATTTTCATACAGGAGGCTCATAGAAACCCGTGCAGAATAGACAAAAACCACGCGATACTCCTCCTCAAAGGGTTCGCCAAAAACCTGTTTCCCGAAGACAGGCTGATTGTCAGCAAAGGATAGCGGTTCTATCACGCGTTTTCGGGTCTGCGGGTTATCCCCTTTCCAGCCGAGCAACATATAATGGCCCATCTCGTCCTGATGGATGAGGTCATAATAGTAAGCGCCATACCAGTTGCCGGCATCGAGTTTGCCAGCCCTGTTTCTGTCAATGACAGCCGTGCTGTCCTGCAGCGCGATCAGTCTGCCGGCCTGGCCTTTTGTCCCGGGAAACTGCACAAAACCGGCATAATGAAAGCGCTGACCAGATAGCGGGACATACCAGGTGATCATCCGGAACGTGCTGTCAGGTGCATACAACAGGGAGACGGTCCTCAGGGAGTCAAAAGGATGGGCAAATGCCTGTTCCTCATTGAGGATTTCTTCAAAATAGTCCGAAAATTTGGCATGATTGTCCATCCTTTCCTTGTCCCGCGAAGGACCAGGAATCTGGTTTGCCAAGACCACAAGCGAATCCTCGGCATTACGAAAAAACAGGCTGTCCGAAGCATCTTTCGTGGCGGCATGATTTGCACTTGCAGACAGCCAAAGAAAAATTAAAAGTGCGGTGCTGAACATATCATGGGATTTCTGACATTCGGTGAACGCAAATTCCTTTGTTTTTCTTTTAAGCGAAGAAAAAAAATATGTCTTTTTTTCATTGCGGGAAGTATTATCTTTACCTTGGAAAAATAGGCCTATGCGACCGGATACAGACACCTGCATCAATCATTTGGTTAAGTTGGGTGGCATATTTGCCCAAACCGCAGGGATGTTGACCAACGCATCAGCGACCCGGGATCCTGACTGCAAGCTCCTTTATGAGGCGGCTGTCAAAAGCCGGGATCGCAACCCCTGGTTTACTTTCCGGGAGATTGGACGTTCGCTGCATTCACTGGCCGGAATGCTGGACCCCAACATTTTGCAGCGCTGGCTTAAGGCTTACCCGGACCTTCGCAACCAAAAAAAACAAAAAACTGTGGCGGTGATCATGGCCGGCAACATCCCGCTGGTGGGATTTCATGACATGTTGTCTGTATGGCTTTCCGGAAACACCCTCCTGGCCAAATGTGCCTCGCTGGATGCCTTGCTGCCGCCTGCCGTCGGAGAGATGATCGGGAGGATGCACCCCTGGTTCAGGGAAAACACCCTTTTTACGGATGATTTTTCCGCGGCAGATGCGGTGATCGCCACGGGAAGCGACAACACGGCGCGTTATTTCTCCTGGCACTACGGGCACCTTCCACATATTATCCGCAAAAATAGAAACTCGGCTGCCATCCTTACCGGAGAGGAGTCACCGGCTGACCTGCGTGCCTTTGGCAGGGATGTGTTCTATTATTACGGCTTGGGCTGCAGAAACGTCACACATCTGTTTGTGCCGGAAGGATATGCCGTCGACAGGCTGGCAGAAGCATGGCAGGAGTACCAATATGTTTCAGAAAACAAGGCGTATATGAATAACATTCGTTATCAGCGTGCCTTGTACGAAAGCACCGAAACACCTTATCGTGACCATGGCTTTTTTATCATGCAGGATGACAGTGCCCTGGCATCACCGGTAGGGGTGCTGAATTACAGCTTCTATAAAGATATGGATTCGGTAACGAAAATCTTGGCGGGCAAAAAAAGCCAATTGCAATGTGTCGTGGGTCCGCCGGCGTTAAAAATGATTAAAACGGATATGGTGCCCCTCGGGATGAGCCAGCATCCAAAACCCTGGGATTATGCCGATCGCGTGGATACCATGGACTTTTTGCTTCGCCTTGAATAATATGGCCATATTTGTTATCAACCTATATATCACTTATATTTGGATGTCAAATACGCTGGAATAGGTTTCAGGGCTCCCACTTGAGTGATGAGCTTCCAGACATTTTGACCTTTAGACATGCTTAAAAAAACGAGCCATGATGACAGGAGTGCTATTGTTTTTGATTACCCTATGCGTGATTCCGCTGGATGGGTATGCAGACGATTTTTCGCGGGAGCGTGAAGCCATGGTGCGCACGCAGATCCGTGCGCGGGGCATCCGCGACAGAGCGACAATAGATGCGATGCGCAGCGTTCCCAGGCACCTTTACGTGCACAATGTGCAACGCCGCAATGCTTACCAGGACAGGCCTTTACCCATTGGATTCGGGCAAACCATCTCCCAGCCCTTTATCGTAGCCTATATGACCGAAATCATCGAACCCAAACCCGAACACAGGGTACTTGAAATCGGTACCGGCTCCGGATACCAGGCAGCCGTGCTGGCCGAGATCATTGATGAGGTGTATACCATTGAGATCATCCAGCAATTAGGTGAGCGGGCCAGGGAAGTACTAGATGCAGAATACGATAATGTACATGTAAAAATTGCGGATGGTTACTATGGCTGGGAGGAACATGCCCCTTTTGATGCCATCGTGGTCACCGCAGCTGCAGAATACATCCCCCCTCCCCTCGTGGAACAGCTCAGGGAAGGCGGCCGGATGATCATACCGGTCGGCTCTGCGTTCCAGACACAACAACTTATGCTTGTCACCAAGGAAGAAGACGGTCACGTCAGCACACGCAGCCTGATGCCTGTGCGCTTTGTGCCTTTTGAAAGAGCGGATGAATGATGGGAAAGAAACTGATGGACGTGCACCCCCGGCTGATCATCAGCCTGGGCTTACACTCTGCTGCAATCATTGCCTTTCAGCTGGCCCTGATGCAGCTCATCTCCATAGTACAATGGCATCATTTTGCCTATATGATCATCTCCATTGCCATGCTTGGCTTCGGGGCCAGTGGCACCCTGCTTGCCCTGGCAAGGGAAAAACTCCTACGGGCTGCAGAATGGCTGGTCCCCTTGCTGATGACCATCAGCGGGCTATGCATGATGGTGGCCTTTGATGTCACGCGCCTGGAAGTATTTCAGTTTGACGTCTACCTGCTGTTTCAGGAAAGGTCGCAGCTGCCGATTCTCGCAGCAAATTACATCATCTATTTTATCCCGTTCTTTGCCGGAGCCCTTGCCATTGGGATCATCTTCATTAAATATGCCGGACAAATCGGCACCTACTACTTCTCAAACCTCATCGGCTCAGGTGCAGGCGGGGTCATGGTCTTGTTGCTTTTCGGACATCTTTTTCCCCAACAAATACCGCCACTGGTGGGCTTGCTTTCCGTGTTCTCCGGACTCCTCAGCATGACTGCAAGGTACCGTGCCGGACATGTCGTGCTGGCGAGTGCCGCATTGCTGGTAGCGGTGTTTTTGGTCCGTGAGCCGGGACATATACCCATCTCGCAATACAAAAGCCTGGCGCAAAGCCTGAACCTTCCGGAAGCTGAAGTCATTCACAGCCAGCCGGACATCCACGGGCTGATAGACGTGGTGGAGTCACCAGCCCTGAGATTTGCTCCGGCACTCAGCCTCTCCTTTACCGGAGAGGTGCCGGTAAAGAAAAATATCTTTGTGGATGGCAACTTTTACGGGGTCATCCCGAATTATGAAGAAGGCCAGCAACGTCACATCCTGAATTACACCACCGGGCAATTGCCCTGGGTCATGGGTGAGCGTGCGCATGTGCTGATGGTCAACGCCGGGGAAGGGGCACCGCTGGCACAAGCTTTCACCCATAATCCAACACACGTAGATGCCATCATTCCCAATGCCGGTGTTGTCAGCCTGATGCAGGAAGAATTTGCTGCGGTCAGCGGCAAGCTTTTTCTGCACGACGACCTCGACATCCACTCGATGGAAGCACGCAGCTACCTGGCCTCCCTTGAAAAGGCCGGCTATGACCTCATCGTGCTGCCGCAACAGGAAGCCTTTGGCGGAACTGCCGGAATACACGCACTGGAGGAAAATTACACCCTGACGTTGGAGTCTTTTGAGCTCATGTGGGAACACCTCAGCACGGAAGGCGTCATATCTGTTTCTGCCTGGACAGACTATCCTTCAAGGACCAACCTCAAGCTGCTGGCCACCCTGGTACAGACTGCCCGCAACCAGGGCATCGAAGAACCTGAAGCACACCTGGCCGCACTGCGTTCGTGGGGAACCATCACGTTTGTGCTGAAAAAAACAGCGCTTAGCGAACAGGAGATCGACGCCATTCGGGAGTTTGCCGTCGAACACTACTTTGATCCCCTGCTGCTGCCAGACATCTCGCCTGATGAAAGGCAAAGGTACAACAGCATTGAAGATGATGATTTCTTTACCTATGTGGACAGGATTGTAGCCGGTGACAAGGATTTTCTCGACACGTATGGGTTCATGATCCATCCGGCGACCGACAACAAACCTTATTTTTCGCAATTTTTGAAACTGGGGAACCTGCACAAACTGTCAGACATGTTTGGCGGTCAACAAGTGCCTTTTCTCGAACTGGGTTACCTCGTAGTGATCGTTACACTGGCGCAGAGCACGCTGCTTGCCCTGCTGTTCATCATCCTGCCCCTGCTGAGACTCAGGAAAAGCCGGCAGGGCAAAAGCGGAACACTGCTCTATTTCGGCGCACTTGGTGTCGGTTACATGTTTGTGGAGATCATCCTGATTCAGCGCTTCGTGCTCTACTTCGGTCACCCGGTATATGCCTTGTCTGCAGTCATCAGCACCATGCTGATCGCCAGCGGCGCGGGCAGCCTGACCTCCGGGAAAGTCCCGGCGATCCCAAAATCACCGGCCCTCATTGGCATGATCATCACACTGATGCTCCTGTTTTACACCTTCTTCCTGACCCCCATCCTGCAAAATACGATTGCCAGCCCCATAGCTTTTAAAGTGCTGATCAGTCTCCTGCTCATAGGCATCCCTTCTTTCTTTAAAGGGATGATGTTTCCACTGGGAATACGTTACCTTTCAGGTTATGATCCAAGCCAGACACCCTGGGCCTGGGGTATCAACGGCTCTTTTTCCGTGATCAGTACCTCGCTGGCCATGCTGATCGCAGTGGAAAAGGGCTTTATGGCTGTGATGACCATCGCGGTCATCTGTTACGCGCTGGCCTTTGCCGTATTTCTGTTTCACCGGTTGTTTTTCAAGGTTAAACGCGACACCATATGAAGTGAAAAATGTATTAAATGTAAAATGAAAAGTGAAAAGTGAAAAATGTATTAAATGAAACGCTCATGTCAGGATTTTGACACACAGGAGGGTGATTATTGTCGCGGGAACTTTCAAACTAAGTAGGCTTTTGGCTTTTAGCTATTGGCTATTGGCAAGAAAGCCAAAAGCTAAAAGCCAAGAGCCAATAGCATTCCTGTTAAAATAATAAACGCCGTATAACCAATTAGTTAAAAAAAATAAACACATGTATAATGACAGATTGCGATGATTACCAGCACCAATAACCCGCTGACCAAAAAAGTACGTAAACTGCAGCAAAAGGCAGGCGAACGGGAAAAAACTGGTTTGTTTGTAGCGGAAGGCAGGCGTGAAGTCTCGCTGGCTTTGAAGAGCGGGGTGATTCCTGCGCACATTTTGGTTTGCAATGAGCTATACACCCCGGAGCAGCAGTACCCTGTGGATTTGGCTTTACATGAAAACCTGCTTACTGAAGTATCTGCTGCAGTGTATGACAAGATGGCTTACCGTGGTCATGCCGAGGGGATCATCCTGGTGGGTCATCAGGTAAGGCGTGCCCTGGCGTCGCTCATGCTGAAGGACCCCCCGCTGGTGTTGGTTCTTGAAGGGCTGGAAAAACCCGGAAACCTCGGGGCGGTGCTGCGCACGGCAGATGCCGCTGGTGTGGATGCAGTCATTCTAGCCAATGCAAAAGCCGACATGTACAACCCCAATGTCATTCGCGCAAGCCTCGGCTGCCTCTTTACCATGCAGGTGACCACAAGCCGCACAGAAGAGGTCATACAATGGCTCAACGAGGAAAAGAACTGGCCTGAAGGCGAAACACCAAAGGTTGTGGCAGCTGCCTTGCAAACCGACCGCATGTATTTTGACACAGACATGCGCGGTCCCGTTGTGCTGGTATTCGGAACTGAAGACCAGGGGCTTTCAGCGTCCTGGAGAAGCCTGGCGGGTCAGCCTGTGCGCATTCCCATGATGGGAAGCATTGACTCCCTCAATGTGGCTGCCTCCGTGGCCATTCTTACCTATGAAGCGATTCGGCAGAGGCACAACTTATGACTTTCGTCTTTGCAGCTCTTTCCGGATCAGGAACAGTTCCCGGGAAGTCTGCCCGGCAACCGAGGTGTTCTCTTCGGCGCGACGGATAAGGTAGGGTACCACCGTCCTTACCGGCCCATAGGGCACATATTTGCACACCTGGTAACCACCATTGGCAAGATTGTAGGATATGTGATCGCTCATGCCAAGCAGCTGGGCAAAAGAAACATCTTTGTGCTCAGGTGCTATGTCCAGTTGCCTCATCAGCTCCACCACCCGGATGCAACTGTGCTCATTGTGGGTGCCCACACATACGGCCCCGGCATCCAGGTTACGGACACATAGCTCAGCAGCATCGTCAAAGGCTTTGTCGGTTGCATCCTTGTCAGGATATATCGGTGACGGGTAATTCATCCTGGCAGCCCTTTCCCGCTCCTTTTCCATGTATGCGCCGCGCACAAGCTTAAAAGCAGCATAAATGCCTTTTTCACGTGCACGACGGATGAAATCTT
>PUOJ01000174.1 GCA_003552075.1 Bacteroidales bacterium | reverse complement strand
CTCCGGCAACCCTTATGAGCTCATCTTCAAGGAAGGGAACGGCATCTTCACCATGCTGGATGATCTTGTCGTAAACCTCCCGGTAAATATCCGGGTCCGGATCGTCCACCATGCTTACCAAGGCCTGTATTTCATCTGGGTTGCCTGATGCTGACATATCTTTCGCGGCTTAGTTGACAAGTTTATCCAGGACGTAGCCGATCATCTTCTTTACGGACTCCTGGTAATTTTCACTGTATTCCTTCCTTGCCCGGTTGGCTATGATATTGCACACCGTCAGGGTGTTGTGACCAAGTATCCTTCCCAGGGCATAGAGTGCAGAAGTTTCCATCTCAAAATTTGTGATGCGTTGCGCATGATGGTTAAAGGTGGCCATTTTGTCGTTTAGCTCCGGGAAAGCAAGTGGAATGCGCAGTTCCCTGCCCTGTGGCCCGAAAAATCCATGTGCGGTAGCCGTTACGCCCTTTCTCAGGTCTGCCGCGACCTGCTTGAGCAGGTCATCAGAGCCCGCCACAATGTAAGGTCTCGCGAGGCGCTCGTTCCAGGCCGTATGTTTTATGAATGCATCCTCCATGGCCGTCTCGGTCAAGCCCTGATCGTACTGGTAAAAATGGAGCAGCCCGTCAAAACCCAATCCGAATGCCGACGCCACAAAGGTGTCTACCGGGATGTCCTCCTGTAAAGCGCCTGAGGTACCCAGCCGCACGATGTTCAGCGCGGTGTGCTTCTCTTTTTCGACACGTTTCTCCAAATCTATGTTCACGGCGGCATCCAGTTCATTGATCACAATGTCAATGTTATCCGTACCGATACCGGTCGAAAGCACCGTGATCCGCTCACCCCGGTAATATCCCGTATGCGTAAGAAATTCCCTGTTTTGGATCTTATGTTCAATTTTCTCAAAATACTGGGATATAACCTCTACCCTGCCCTGATCACCTACTACAATTACATTAGGCGCTATATGCTCCGGCTTCAACTTCAGGTGGTAAACACTCCCGTCTGGGTTCAATACAAGCTCAGATTCTTTAATTTTCATCTGTTTATAATTTTTATATTTCGGGCACATGAACCGAGCATTTTGCGAGCTCGGCGAAGCCAAACTCGCCATGACATAATCATTCTCTTGTGTGTCAATAGATTGGCATGGCTCGTTTCATCTGTTTATAATTTTTATATTTCGGTCAGATGAACCGAGCACTTGCGAGCTCGGCAAAGCCAAACTCGCCATGACATAATTATTCTCGTGTGTGTCAATATATTGGCATGGCTCGTTTCATATGCTTACAATTTTCAACTTATTGGTTATCTGGCGCTTGTGATTTCCACAAGACTGCTATTAGCTTTTAGCTGTTGGCTGTTGGCAAGAAAGCTAATAGCCAATAGCCAATAGCTAATAGCCAAAAGCCAACGGCAAACAGCCATAAAAGACAAAGTTAAGCAAAAGCACAAACAATTGGCTTATTGCCAAGGCATCTTGCATATTATTGATTATTTTTGGCAAAACAATTGGTCCTTTTGTCTTTTTGTCCTTTTGTCTTTTTGTCCTTTTGTCCTTCTTTATCATGAAAGCGTTTATCATATCCATAGGTGAAGAGATGCTGATAGGCCAGACGGTGAACACCAACGCGGCATGGATGGCGTCTGCATTGAATGACATCGGGGTTGAAGTGGACGAGATCAGGGTGATCACTGATGACCGGGACGACATCCACCGTACCTTACAGGATGGCGTGGACAGATGCTCTCTGGTGCTGATCACCGGTGGCCTGGGCCCCACCCGCGATGACGTGACCCGGGATGTGCTGTGCGGTTTTTTTGAAAGCAAGCTGGTGCTGAACCAACAGGTCCTGGACGACATTACCCAATACCTTAAAGACAGGGGCCGGGTGGTCAGTGAGCTAAACCGCGACCAGGCAATGGTTCCGGATAAGGCGAAAATCATCCGGAATCCCTTTGGTACCGCACCGGGATTTTGGTTCAGCACAGGAAAGACCCATTGCATCGCCATGCCCGGCGTGCCCTATGAAATGAAAGAGATGATGGGCAAGCACGTGCTGCGCGCTTTGGAGGATATGGGACGGGAGCAATACATATTGCACCGAACGGTACTTACGCATGGGATCGGAGAATCGGACCTGGCCAGAAAGCTCTCCGATTGGGAGGACAGCCTGCCTTCGGACATGCAGCTGGCATACCTCCCCTCCACAGGCATCGTAAAGCTCAGGCTGACTGCAAAGGGGAAGTCCATGGAAAGGCTTGAACATAGGGTTGATAATGAAGTGGACAAACTCATTAAGCTCATCCCCGAATACATCTGGGGTTATGATGACGACAGCCTGGAGGCAGTGGTTGGGCAGATGCTGAAAGAACAAAACGCCACCCTCTCAACCGCAGAAAGCTGCACCGGGGGCTACATTGCCCACAGGATCACCGGTGTGCCTGGCAGCTCAGCATATTATGCAGGCAGTGTCGTGGCTTATGAAAACAGGATCAAAGAAAAGATGCTGCAGGTTGATCACGGGCTGCTGCAAACGCATGGCGCGGTTAGCCGTGAAACAGCGGAATCCATGGCAAAGGGCATACGAAACAAACTGAAGACCACCTATGGAATCGGAGTCACCGGCATAGCCGGCCCTGAGGGTGGCACGGAAGAAAAACCCGTAGGTACCGTATGGGTTGCCGTAGCCGCACCAGACGATGAGGTAACCAGCAAAAAGTATCAATTTGGCGATAAAAGGGAGAGAAACATCATCAGGGCCGGCAATGCTGCCCTTGCTTTGCTGCGTTTGGTGTTAGTGGATAACAGGGAGAAGGAAGTAAGAAGTAAGAAGTAAGAAGTAGATCGAAGCCATCGCATACCCGGACTTTTGGACTTTTCGACCTATAGACCTTTAGACATTTTGTCTTTTCGTCCTTTTGTCATTTTGTCATTTAAAAAATCACCCGCACCATGGTAGCACGCGCAAAAATTACCACACTCACTGAATTCATCATTCAGAGGCAGTCTGAGTATCCGCACGCAAAGGGTGCGCTCACAAGGCTTCTCAACGACATTGCTACGGCAGCAAAAATCGTCAACAGGGAGATCAACGCCGCAGGGCTGGTGGACATCCTGGGCACGGCCGGAAAAGAAAACATACAGGGAGAAGCGCAAAAAAAGCTCGATGTGTTTGCCAACGACATGTTTATCACCGCCCTGAAGGGTGGCGGAGAGTGTTGTGCCATTGCCAGCGAGGAGAATGAGAAGGTCATCTCTTTCAGCAATGAGTTTTCTGAGATGGGGAAATACGTGGTAGCCATGGACCCGCTGGATGGCAGCAGCAACATTGAATCCAACGTGTCGATCGGAACGATCTTCTCGATCTACCGCCGCATCACGGAAGTAGGCGGTGGGACAAGCGAAGACCTCCTTCAGCCGGGAGTCAATTTAGTGGCTGCCGGCTATGTGATCTACGGATCCTCCACCATGCTGGTGTATACCACGGGCAAAGGTGTGAACGGCTTTACGCTTGACCCCTCTGTCGGGATCTTCTGCCTGTCACATCCGGACATGCAGTTTCCTGCGCAATCCAAAATATACTCCATCAACGAGGGGAATTACATTTACTTTCCGGAGGGGGTCAAACAATATATCAAATATTGCCAGCAAGATGATGTATCCACGCACCGACCTTATACGTCGCGCTACATCGGTTCCCTGGTGGCTGACTTCCACCGGAACCTGATCAAAGGGGGCATTTTCCTGTATCCGGGCACCAAAAAGCAACCCGACGGCAAATTGCGGTTGCTGTATGAATGCAACCCCATTGCCTTTCTTGCAGAACAAGCCGGTGGTAAAGCAAGCAACGGGTTCAAGCGCATCATGGAGATCGACCCCGAAACGCTGCACCAAAGAGCACCCTTCTTTGTGGGACCTCGTGAGATGGTCGAACAAGTGGAATCTTACATGCAACAATACGCCTAAACAGTCATCTTGTGTTATCTGCTGATCAATTTCTGAAGTTTTTTACCCAAAGTAACCCTTTCAAAGAGCTCACCGCCTTTTTAAAGACCAAAGACCGTGTAGCTGCTCGCACAGAAGGTCTCGCCGGCTCGTCCACAGCAGTGATCGCCGCAGCAAGCACCCAAAAAGTCGCCAAATCCTTTTTGTTCGTCCTCCCCGACAAAGAATCGGCCGCTTATTTCTTCAACGACCTGGAAAGCCTGTTGGATGAAAGGGATAAAGCCTATGAAAACCGCACCAGCTTTTTCTTCCCGTCATCTTATAAAAAGCCCGAAAAGTCAAATGAAGAAGATAAGGCCGGCATCCTGCTGCGGGCGGAAGTCATGAACCGCGTGTCCACGGCCGAGTCAAAAACACTCATCGTCAGCTATCCTGAAGCTTTTGCCGAAAAGATCATATCCAGAAAGGCCTTGATGAAAAACACCTTCCGGATAAACAAAAATGATGAGCTTTCTGTGGACTTCCTGATGGAAGTATTGGTAGACTTTGGTTTCGAGCGTGTCGACTTCGTCGTTGAACCTGGCCAGTTTTCAATCCGTGGCGGCATCGTGGATGTGTTCTCCTTTTCCAACGACTACCCCTTTCGAATTGAGATCCTGGGAGATGAAACGGAAAGCCTGCGGACCTTCAACCCGGAAAATCAACTTTCCATAGACATGCTGGAGTCCGTCAGCATCCTACCCGACATCCACGCCCTTGAAACGAAGCAGGAGGTCAGCAAGGAGTCCCTACTGCATTCCATGCCTGCCAACACCATTGTGTGGTCGGATGATACGGCATTGCTGCTGGATGTGATCAGCAAGGGCTTCGAGGAAGGCCGGTATAGCGAAGAAAAATTCCTTGGCAGCGAAGAGGTGCTGGAACAATTGCAGGCTCATAAGCTGGTTGAGTTCAGGAGGACGCATCTGTCTAAAGGGAGCGCATTCCATTTTTCATTTAATCACCAGCCACAACCCAATTTCAACAAGCAATTTGAGCTGCTCATCCAGCGGTTGTCATCGAACCAACGCAAGGACATTCAAAACATCCTGCTTTTTGATACGCAAAAGCAGATCCGACGGATTCAAAACATATTTGAAACGCTGACGGCCTCCCGGGATACACTCGATGACCTCGCATATGAGTCCATGCTCCTAAGCCTGCATGAAGGGTTTACCGACATGGACAATCAGGTGGCCTGTTACACCGACCACCAGATCTTTGACCGGTATCACCGCTACAGGCTGCGCGATAAGTTTACCGGCAAACAAGCACTGAGCCTAAAGGCCCTTCACAATTTGAAGCCCGGCGACTATGTAACACATATCGACCATGGCATAGGGGTTTTCAGCGGCCTTGAAAAGATCGAGGTCAATGGCAGGCTGCAGGAGGCCATCAGGCTGGTATACAAGAACAACGACATCCTGTATGTGAGCATACACAGCCTGCATCGCATTTCCCGTTATGCAGGCAAGGAGGGCGTTACGCCAAGCCTGCACCGCTTGGGAAGCAATGCCTGGGCCAGGCTGAAAAACAAGACCAAGAAAAAGGTAAAGGACATTGCGGCTGACCTCATCAGGCTCTACGCCAAACGCAAGGCCCAAAAAGGACATGCCTTTTCTCCCGACACCTATTTGCAACACGAGCTTGAAGCCTCTTTCATCTTTGAAGACACTCCTGACCAGGAAAAGGTTACCCAGGATGTAAAAAAAGACATGGAAGCACCGATCCCGATGGACAGGCTGATCTGTGGTGATGTGGGTTTTGGCAAGACAGAAATTGCGATCAGGGCAGCATTCAAGGCAGTCAGCGACTCTAAGCAGGTCGCCGTGCTGGTGCCTACGACCATCCTGGCGCTTCAGCACTACTATACCTTTAGTGAACGGCTTCGTGACTTTCCCTGCAAGATCGATTACGTGAGTCGTTTTCGCACCAACAAGGAGAAAAAACAAGCCCTGGAAGAGGCAAAAGACGGCCGGGTGGACATCCTGATCGGCACACACCGGCTACTCAGCAAAGATGTGAAGTTTAAAGACCTGGGGCTGCTGGTCATAGACGAAGAACAAAAGTTTGGCGTGTCGTCCAAGGAGAAGCTCAAACAGTTGCGGGTCAATGTAGATACGCTGACACTGACGGCCACACCCATTCCACGCACATTGCAGTTCTCCCTGATGGGGGCCCGAGACCTCTCCTTCCTCAATACCCCCCCCAGGAACCGCTATCCCATCATCACGGAGGTCCACGTGTATAACGACCAGCTCATCAAGGAAGCCATCGAATATGAAGTCTCGCGTGGCGGGCAGGTGTTTTTCGTACACAACCGGGTGCAAAACATCCAGGAGGTAGCTGCCATTGTGCAACGCAGCTGCCCGGACGTGAAGATTGCCGTTGGTCACGGACAGTTGGAGGGCAGCCAGCTGGAAAAGATCATGGTCGACTTCATTCACGGCGAGTATGACGTGCTCATCTCAACGACCATCATCGAATCCGGACTCGACATCCCTAACGCCAATACCATCATCATTAACAACGCACACCATTTCGGGTTGAGTGACCTGCATCAGATGCGCGGCCGCGTGGGAAGAACCAACAGAAAAGCCTTTTGCTACCTGCTATCCCCTTCCCTCAGCACCCTCACGGACGAGGCCAGGAGAAGGCTCAAGGCCATTGAGGAGTTTTCGGAGCTTGGAAGTGGCTTCAACATCGCCATGCGTGACCTCGACATCCGGGGAGCCGGAAACATGTTGGGTGCAGAACAAAGCGGCTTCATCACTGAAGTAGGCCTCGACACCTACCACAAGATACTGGATGAAGCCATAGCCGAACTCAGGGAAGATGAGTTCAGGGATGTGTTTACGACAGAAGAGGGTGAGGCAGCAGCACAACATGCACAAAGGGATTGTCAATTGGAAACAGACCTGGAGCTGATGATCCCCAGTGATTATGTCTCGAACATTGAAGAACGGCTGCAGCTCTACAAAGAGCTGGATAATATTCAAGACAACGAAAAGCTTCAAGCTTTCGCAGCCCGCTTGAGGGATCGCTTTGGACCCATGCCGGAGGCGGTCACCGGCTTGTTAAAAGCCGTAGATCTCCGATGGCTTGCACGGCAAATGGACATTCAAAAAATCATCCTGAAATCGGGTAAAATGATCGCACACCTTCCTGAACAGGAAAACGAAGCGTTTTATCAGAGCAAGGCTTTTGGGAGGATGTTGGAGTATGTACAAGACCATCCCCGGCAATCACAGGTTAAGGAGATGGATGGTCATCTGGCAGTCACCGTCCATAATGTCAGCAGCATAGAGCAGGCAATGGCAGTCATCAAAGGGCTTTCAGCGCATCACTAATGTCCGCCTCCAGGTTGGTGGCCATGTGGTCGGCCTTCACCAGGCTATCGCTTTCCGCATATATGCGGATCACAGGCTCGGTGTTGGATTTCCTAAGGTGCACCCACTCCTTGTCAAACCAGATCTTCAGGCCGTCCTGATGATCCTGTTCACGGTCGTTGTATTTGTTGGCAATGATAGCTAGCACTCCCTCCAGGTCCGTGCCTTCCGGCAATTCGACCTTATTTTTTGACATGTGATACTGGGGGTAGGTCTTTTTTAGCCTGCTGCAGGTAAGCTTTTTCTTTGCCAGGTGGGTCAGGAACAGGGCAATGCCCACAAGGGCATCGCGTCCATAATGAAGTTCCGGGTAGATCACACCTCCGTTGCCTTCGCCGCCAATCACCGCCTTGTTTGACTTCATCGCCTGTACGACATTGACCTCCCCTACCGCCGAGAAAGCATGCGAACCACCATAATTACCTGTGACCTCGGCAAGTGCCTGGGTGGAAGAGAGATTGCTGACAGTATTTCCGGGTGTTTGCGCCAACACGTAATCCGCAACGGCCACCAGGGTGTACTCCTCTCCAAACATTGCTCCGTCTTCACACACAATGGCAAGGCGATCCACATCGGGGTCCACGGCAAAGCCGAGATCAGCACCATGATTTACAATGGCCTCAGACAACCTGGAAAGGTTTTCTTCCAGGGGTTCGGGGTTGTGCTGAAACAACCCGGTCGGCTCACAAAAGATCTCATGCACGTCATTGACGCCGAGTGCCCGCAACAGCAGGGGAACCGCAATGCCGCCCGAAGAGTTGATGCCATCCACCGCGATGCGGAAGTTAGCTGCTGCAATCGCATCCGCATCCACGAGATCTAGATCCAGGATCCTTTCAATATGCATCTCAAGGAGGGTTTCATTGACATCTAAACGTCCGAGCATATCGGATGGAACAAAGGAGAAATGAGCAGGCTCCATGAGCTTTTGCATCTCCGCTCCTTCTTTTTTGGTCATGAACTCTCCTTGCGCATTAAGAAGCTTGAGGGCATTCCAGTTTTTGGGGTTATGGCTGGCCGTGATGATCACACCGCCCTGGGCACCGAGCACGATAACAGCCATTTCAATGGTTGGTGTCGTAGACAATCCGGCATCAATGACATCAATGCCCATCGCCCGCAATGTGGAGGTGAGCACATCAGATACCAGCGGGCCGGACAACCGGGCGTCACGCCCAATGACCACAAGAATTTGCTGATCCTGATAGTTTTGGCGCAGCCACATGCCATAAGCGCCCGAAAACTTCATCACATCCAGCGGGGAAAGCCCCTCTCCGGGAAGCCCACCTATGGTTCCTCGTATCCCAGATATACTTTGAATTAATGCCATCCGTTATTTTTTTGGCAAAGTTATGAAAATGGATAAAAGCAGATCACAAAAGTACCTGAAAAATGGATGCCACTGCAATCTTGTCAATGCTACTGTGCCGCATAAGTTGCAGCGTTTTTCTAAGCTCAAAAAAGAAAAGCCGCCCATAAGCCGCCCATAACATGAGCTATCCAAGGGTTGTGTTTTGCAGAGATCAGGAAAGAGATCAACACCTGGGCCGGCTACAGTTGCGTTGATATGACACCCGTACAAGTCATGCGATAAAAAAATGCAAAAATGAACCTGTGATCTCAGTACATATGTTACATAATGGTTAATTTTGTATGATAAAAAATTGACAGGAGGCCCGGTGCAGTATTCCAAATTACAGTTGCTACTACTTATTTCCTTTGCTGGCTTGATTTTCGCATCATGCAGCCCTGCGCGAAACATTCCGGAAGACCAATACCTGCTTAACCGCAACCGTATTGAAGCAGATGATGTGGATCTAAACACCCATGAACTGCGAAGCCACCTCCAACAGACTCCGAATCGCAGGCTATTGGGATTATACCGCTTTCGACTGGGCATTTACCAGTTGGCCGACAGGGGTGAAGAGAACCGCTTCAAAAACTGGATAAAAAATAATATCGGAGAGCCACCGGTAATTTATGACCCCGCCCTGGCAAACCACTCTGAGCGCCAACTTGAACTTTTCCTCCAAAACAAAGGCTATTTTAATGCACAAGTAGACCACGAGGTGCGCACCCGGGGCAAACGCGCCAACATCACCTATGCCATAAAGGGAAACATCCCTTACACCATCAGGCACATCGATTACCAAATCCGGGATGAACGCCTTGCTTCTTTTGTGCACGCAGACACCACCAATTCTTTACTTTCAAGAGGTGATCGTTATGACGCCGATTTATTGCACCAGGAAAGGCAGCGGATGACGAGGCACCTGAAGAATGCAGGATTTTTTAATTTTTCACGGGATTTCATCTTTTTTCAGGTAGACAGCACACTGACCAATAAACAGGTTGATATCGAAATGATCATCGAAAATCCGCGTAAACGTTTTGACAGACATCCTGACAGTTTGCGGGTGGTGCCACACAAAAGATACAAAATCAATAATGTATACATATATCCCGAATACCAGCGACTGGATCCCAATATCTCCTATGCTGACACAACAACATATGTAAACAATAGCAATCCTGAAAGGACATACACTTTTTTGCACAATGACCCATTGGCTATCCGGCCCTCAACCATTGCCAACAATATTTTTTTCAGTCCCGGGGATTTGTTTAATCAACAGCTGCTGGAGCAAACACACAACTATCTTGCCGGCCTGAGGAATTTCAGGTATATCAACCTCCGATTCAGGGAGGCTGTGAATCCGAACGGAAGCGAGCAGGACTCCCTGGGCTTTCTGGATGCAAGCGTGGAATTGACCCGCTCGCCATCCAATGCCTTTACCATTGAGGCCGAAGGCTTGAACACAGCCGGGAATTTGGGTATTGCCAGCAACTTCCTTTATCAGAACAGGAATCTGTTTGGAGGAGCTGAAATACTTAACATGCGCCTGAAAGGAGCCCTGGAAGTCAGCGGAGAATCTGTAGATAAAGAGATTTTTCGGCGCCTCCCGTTTAATACCGTGGAACTTGGAGCCGAAGTGTCTGTTGATTTTCCCAAACTGTTGTTTCCCATCGGATTCGAAAGTTTATCGCGCACTGCCAGGCCAAAAACGACCATGCTGTCGGGTTTTAACTACAGGCAAAGGCCAGACTACACAAGATACGTCCTGAATTTCAGCTATGGTGTGAGATGGGGACAGGATGCACGTCGCCAGCATCAATTCATCCCTTTTGAGATCAGTTCGATCAAAATCTTCAACGATTCCATCCTGCAATCCAACATCCCAGAAGATAATCCATTGATTCTTAGCAGATATCGCGATCATCTGATTGGGGGGATGAAATACAATTATACTTACAGCACGCAGCAGATAGACAGGGAAACTGACTTCGTATATTTCCGTGCCAACCTGGAATCGGCAGGTAACCTCATGTATCTTGCTGCCGAATGGATGGACCTGTCCAGGAACGAAGAAGACAATTACACCTTGCGGGATATCCCCTTTGCCCAGTTTGTTAAAGCAGATGCAGACTTCAGGTATTACCGTGTGCTGGACGAAAATAACACGTTGGCATTCCGGGTTATGGGGGGCATTGGTGTACCTTACGGAAACACCGACGTCATGCCATTCATAAAAAGCTATTATGGTGGGGGGGCTAACAGTATCAGGGCGTGGAGCATATACAACCTTGGACCAGGTGGTTATGAGGCGTCGGACCTGCTCCGTTTTGACAAGTATGGCGACATCAAACTGGAGGCCAATATAGAATACCGTTTCCCGGTATACCGGTATTGGCACGGCGCTTTATTTATGGATGCAGGCAATGTATGGTTCCTTCAGGAGAATGAGCAGTTTCCCCGCGGCGAATTCCGCCTTGATCGCTTTTACCGGGAGATTGCCATCGGCTTGGGCGCGGGCGTGCGACTGGATTTCAACTTCTTTCTCGTTCGCCTCGACGCCGCCTTCCCCTTGCACAACCCGGCAATGCCCTCCGGCGAACGCTGGTCAGAAGGATTGCCTTCATTCAATGAGTGGAACTTTAACCTGGGCATCGGTTACCCCTTCTGATGTTATCCGCACATGGCAAAATCAGCAACTGAAATATCCAAAAGGATCAAATCGCGTTTTCCCTATGTGCCCACACAGGATCAGGATGACCTGATTGGGGCGCTGGCTGGTTTTCTGTTTGAACCCAATCCCAACTCGCTGTTTATCCTGAAGGGATATGCAGGCACGGGGAAGACCACCATTGTAAGCAGCCTGGTGGAGGTGCTGCCATCACTTGGCATGGGCTATGTGCTATTGGCTCCCACCGGCAGGGCGGCCAAGGTGCTCGCCGGCTATTCAGGTCAACAAGCCTTCACCATACACAAAAAAATATATCGCCTGCAAACCGATGCACAGGGCATCATGCACTTTGCCCTCCAGAAAAACAACCGCCGCAATACGGTGTTTGTCGTGGATGAAGCCTCGATGATCCCCTGGAGCAGCCAGGCAGGACAACAAGGCAGCCTTTTTGGCGGCGCAAACCTGCTCGACGACCTCATGCAATACGCATACAACGGAAAAAACTGCCGCATGCTTTTTATCGGAGATACGGCACAGCTTCCACCGGTGATGTCGCATGAAAGTCCGGCGCTTAGCACCTCCTTCCTGCAACAGAGATACCACCTGTCCATCAGCAGCTTTGAATTGCAACAAGTCGTCAGGCAGTCTCTCGACAGTGGCATACTACACAACGCCACATCGTTAAGAAAAATGCTTGCCAGCCAGGAAGGGGGATTCCCAGCCCTCAAGACAGCGGGATTCCCTGACATTATCCGCGTGCAGGGCGCGGATGCGGCTGACGAGGTGGACGCTGCCTTTGCCGGGAAGGAAAAGGGGGAAGCCCTGATGATCTGCCGCTCCAACAAAAGAGCCAGCCTGTATAACCGCCACATCAGGCAACGGGTGCTCTTCATGGAGGATGAGCTCAGTGCGGGAGACCGGCTTATGGTGGTCAGAAACAATTACTACTGGCTGCCCGAAGACCACGATGCCGGATTTATTGCCAACGGAGATATCCTCGAGATCAAACGCATCAACAGGGAGGAGACCATACACGGATTCCGCTTTGCGGACGTAAGTGCAAGCATGGCTGACTATCCGGACATGCCTTTGCTCGAAGCAAAGGTCCTGCTTGACACCCTTGATGCCGAGGGACCGGCGCTTTCCGGAGAAGAGGCCAACAGACTCTATGACGCCGTCACACAGGACTATCAGGACATCCCAAATATGCGAACCAGGAAGGCACACATCCGGAAAGATCCTTACCTCAATGCACTGCAAGTGAAGTTTGCCTATGCCATGACCTGCCATAAAGCCCAGGGAGGCCAGTGGCAACACGTTTTTGTGGAAATGGGGTACCTGCCGGACAAAACCCCGGACAATGAATACCTGCGCTGGCTATATACCGCAGTGACCAGGGCAACAAGCAAGCTGTTTCTGCTCAACTTTACAGATGACTTTTTTATTGATGAATGAGGCCTGCCCGGAAGCCGGAGACCAACCTTATGACATTTCAACTTTTTGATATTTTTGACTAAACATGAACACATGCAACACGAAAAAATCATCATATACCAGGTGCTGGTGAGGCTCGCCGGCAATGTAAAAAAAGAGATTACACCATGGGGAAGCATCAGCGATAACGGATGCGGTAAGTTCAACGACCTAGACAAGCATTTCCTGAACCAGGTAAAATTGCTTGGCGCCAACCACATTTGGCTTACGGGCGTCCTGGAGCACGCCTCTTGCACTGCATATCCTGATCAGGGCATTGATGCAGATAACCCACTTATAATTAAGGGCATGGCAGGTTCACCCTATGCGATCAGAGATTATTATGATGTGTGTCCGGACCTGGCAGCAAATCCCGCAGAACGCATGGAAGAATTTGAAGCCCTGATTGCCCGCTGCCATGGGGCAGGCCTTCAGCCCATCATCGACTTCGTGCCAAACCATGTGGCCCGTCGATATCATTGTGACCAGCCCGCCGGCAAGGCAGTCAGTTTTGGCAAACACGACAGGATCGATCAACGTTTCCACCAGGACAACAACTTTTATTATATCCCCGGTGAAAAGCTCGAATTGCCGCCCGAGGTTTATGACCTTCCTACCGCCAAAGCCTTTCCTCATAAGGAGTTTGAAGAATATCCTGCAAAAGCTACAGGAAATGACTGTTTTTCTTCCAGGCCCTCATTTCACGATTGGTACGAAACGGTAAAACTCAATTATGGCAAAGATTTCGATAACGGGGGAACAATGCACGTTGATCCACCGCCCGCTACCTGGCAGCAGATGCTTGCCATCATCCGCTTCTGGGCGGGTAAGGGGATCCGGGGCTTTCGCTGCGACATGGCGGAAATGGTACCCGTGGAATTCTGGCAATGGCTCATCCCATTAGTAAAAAAGGAGTTCCCGGGCCTGCTTTTTATTGCGGAGAGCTATAACCCCCAGGCTTACAGTTCTTATCTTGATGCAGGCTTTGATTATTTATACGACAAGGAAGGTTTTTACGACACCGTGCGCAGGGTTATCCAGGGTGAGTCCGCAAAACAGCTTACCGGGGTGTGGCAATCGCAGGAGGGCCTGGAAGATGCGATGCTGCGTTTTATGGAAAACCATGACGAGGAACGCATTGCCTCACATCACTTTGCAGGCCTTGCAGAGGCAGGCATACCCGCCATGGCAGTTGCCGCCACGATGAACAAAGGTCCCCTGATGCTCTATTTTGGACAGGAAACGGGCGAAAAGGCTGAAGGCGCCAGCGGTTACAGTGGAGATGACGGAAAAACCAGCATCTTTGATTATGACAGGGTCCCCTCCTTTCAAAAATGGTATGACGAAGGTGCCTGTAATGAAGAAAAACTTTCCAGGGAAGAAAAAAAAATCAGGAAAGCATATCAACAAATGTTGTCACTTTGCAAACAGGAGGTGATCGCCCGGGGGCGGTTTTATGACCTGATGTGGCAGAACCAGGGGCTCCCTGACCCGGTATATGCTTATCTCCGCTGGAACAAGCAGGAAATATGGCTGATTGCAGCCAATTTTTCCCATACAAGCTATCCGGGAATACACATCCGCATTCCGGATCATTTCCGAAAGTTATATGGGGCCAGTCTGGCAGAAACCCTGCTGCTTACCTCCCCTATTCAGGCAGGTTTTCGAAAGCATAGCGATTGGACGAAGCTGGAAAATGATGGCATAGATATTGCACTTAATGCATGGGATTATGAGATTATTGTAATATGCAAGTCCACTTCACCATCAAAAGGCAAGTGATAATATTTTGGCTCTTTTAACTAAATTATTTGCCTTGTTTTTTTGAATAATGATTATTTTTGTCCATTCGTGACAACTAAACCAAAATCAATTACAAACTATGACAACCATCAAACAAAACGCATTCGCGCCGGTAAAAGGCTTAATGGCATTACTGATTGCCCTGGGTATGATTCTTGGCATGCCAACCAATCACTATGCACAGGAAATAGAGGTAGTGATTGAAGGCGAAGAAGAAGAGGAAGAAGAAGATCCATGGGCTGATGTCGAATTTGACTTTGAAGATGAAACGCTGTTGGTTTTCTTTGATGCCAACCAGGAAGTGAGTGCGTTGCAGCGCAGCACACAGGAGCGCATTTCAGAAACCACAGAGGAACACGGGCTCACCCGCGAACGCTTTGATCAGATTGCCCGTGCCGCACAAATCGGTGCGCTTCAGGGTGGTAACTTTTCCAGCGAAGAAATAGATGCCTTCAACCAGGCCGCACCCCACGTCACACAAATTCAGCGTGAGATGCAGGAAATGGTTCAGGTGATTATCGCAGACCATGAGATGGAGATGGACAAGTATCGCGACATCCTTAACGAATTCCGCCAGGATCAGGAGTTACAGGAGTATGTATCGTACCTTGCGAGGGAGCGTGCACGTGAGAAAATCCTGGAAGAAAGAAGGCGTGAAGCCAAGGAAGAGTTAGAAAGAAAGAGAGAAGAAGAGAAAAAAGAAGAAGAGGGAAGAGAATAATACCTCAGAGGATTTCTGCGACGACGAACGTACTGCCTCCGATAAAAATAAGGTCACGGGGTGAAGCATTTTTTCTGGCTTGTTCCAGCGCTTCACCTACGCGATGATAGCTATTGCCCTCCAAACCCCAAAAGCTGGCCTCTGCGGCCAGCTTTTTTGCTTCCAGCCCCCTGGGGACATCGGGGCGACAGAAATAATACCGGGCCTCTTTGGGCAATAGGGAAAGCACGGGCGCCAGGTCTTTATCGGCTACCATGCCAAAAACCATATGTAATTTTTGGTAGGTAAGCTTGCGAAGTTGCCTAATGATGTGTGTGATCCCTTCCCGGTTATGTCCGGTATCACAAATGATCACCGGATTGCTTCCAATTTGCTGCCAGCGCCCCTGCATGCCTGTATTTCGTTTTACCCTTTGTAAGCCTTCCTGCAAGGCCTTTCCTGAAACGGTCCACTCCTCCCGAGAACGCAAGAGATCGACGGTTGCCAGCACGGTAATCAGGTTTTCCAGCTGATACTCACCAGGCAGATCCAGGCAGTAGCTTTGCGTTTTACCTGCATAAAGCACGTCTGCCTCAAGGCAGGGCATGCCATGCAGTGAGATTTGCCGGTAATTCTTTACCCGGTATTGATCACTTGCCACGGTGAGTGGAGCACCCATCCGGCTCGCAGTTTCAGTAAAGACCTCCTGCACCTCCGGCTGTCTTCTTCCAATGACTAATGGAGTGTTTTCCTTTATGATGCCGGCCTTTTCTCGGGCAATGTCTGGCATGGTATGTCCAAGAAAACGCATGTGGTCCAGTCCGATATTCGTGATGACGGACACCTCGGGCTGCAGTACATTTGTAGAATCAAGCCGCCCTCCCATGCCCGTTTCCACAACCGCCACATCCAGCCTTTCTCTGGCAAAATAATCGAAGGTCATGGCAATGGTCATCTCAAAAAAAGAAGGATGCAGGTCCATGAAAAACGCTTTATGCTGCTCAACGAAACGGACCACCTCTTGCTTAGGAATGGGCTGGCCATTTACCCTTATCCTTTCCCGGAAGTCTTTGAGGTGAGGAGATGTGGCAAGGCCTGTCTTCAGCCCCTGGGCCTGTAACACCGCCGCCAGCATATGGGCTACGGATCCTTTGCCATTGGTGCCGGCAATGTGGATGCTGCGAAACGCCTTTTCAGGGTTTCCAAGGTGATCGAGCAGGGCACGGGTATTGTCCAGGTTTGCCTTATATGCCGAAGGGCCAATGCGTTGAAACATGGGTAACTGGCTATACAGATAGGCGATGGTTTCCTGGTAATCCATATGGGCTGCATCATTGATGAAACCTCCATGCCAAAGAATTGACAAACAGGGTAATGAATATCTAATGGCGATTTGGCTTCGCCGAGCTCGCAAAGTGCTCGGTTCATCTGACCGAAATATAAAAATGATGAAGGCAATCTGCCATAGGACAGAAAGCTTGCGCACAACATGCGGGTTAGTTTCGCCTGATAAAAATGTAGGTAATCGTACCCGTCTGTTGCTCTGGTGCACTGGGAGAGCGATTAAAGCGAGCGTTCATGGCAGCTTCTTCAGCCAGGCGGTGAAGGGTGGCATCCGTGGTCGTCGTACCCCTGGCACCGGGAGTAGCCCGCAGTACATGACCTTCCCTGTTTACCACGATACGCACGACTACCCTGCCCGTAGCCTGTGTAGTATAATCAGGTTTTGGAAGGATGTTGGCCTCCCTGCCGGTTAAGCTGTATTCTATGCCTTCGCCGCCGGCTTCTCCCTCCAGGTCATCTGCATCGATCAGGCCTTCCTGGCTGCCAGCATCTCCCTCCTCTTCAGTTTCTCCCTGCTGCTGCCGGTCAGTGCTTCGCTGATCCTGCCCTGGAAACATGGCACGTGGATCTGGTTCAGGCTCAGGCTCCTCTTCAGGTTCTTCCTCGGCCACTTCTTCAGGTTCAGGCGTGGTTTCAGGCCTGTCGGTATCCGTATCTTCGGCTTCTGTATGTATTTCCTCGGCCGCATCAGGAATGGCCACAGTCTCCTCGGTCTCCTGGGTAACGACCGGATCCGGCTCCGTCTGGGGTGAAGCGGGTGCCGGCGCAGGCTCAGGCGGAGATGCCGTGAGCGGCTGCCGGTCGCCGGCACCTTCGTCCGTATAACCCAAAGCGATCAGTACACCACGCTCCTGGGGGATTTCCGGTGCTGTCAGCCCAAATAGCAAGAAGGCGATCAGGAGCAGGGCATGAAAAATAGCTGTTCCTGCTAATGCACGCGTCTTGTCTTTATTTCTGGATGCTTCCATGATCAATAAGTTGCATTTATTGTCTTGGCTGTGTGGCCAGTATCACCCGGTGGCGAAACCCATATGCACTGTTCATGCTTTCTACCGCATCGATGACATTCACAATGTCCTGAACAGGTACGGAGTGGTCGGCACGCAAAACAACCGTGCCGTCTTGAATTCCATCCAGTGATACAAGCAAACCTTCCTGCAAGCCGTCCAGGTCAACCGGATCTGCCTCTAAAAACAACTGCCTGTGCTCATTGATGTGCACGTTAATCGTTTGCGGCGCCATGGAACGGCTGTCACTTGAAGGCAGTAACAGGTTGATGGCACTTGGGGCAACCAGCGTCGATGTCAACATAAAAAATATCAACAACAAAAATACCAGGTCCGACATGGATGCCATGTTGAACTGCAGGTTGCGTTTATTTCTTGCTTTTATTGCCATGATATCACAATTTCTTTCACTGCAAAAAACCTCAGTTTAATGATAGTCTCCGAAAATGCCCAGTTGCATATGGCATAAAGAACACATTTCCGGCTGGTATTTGTTAGGAGGCAGGCTCATGTAACAGGTCCATAAACTCAGTGGCCCTGGCTTCCAGCATAAACACGACCTTTTCTATACGAGCCACCAGGATGTTATAACAAATAAAGGCAATAATACCCACAGCCAGTCCAGTCATGGTGGTAATCATCGCCTCATAAATGCCCCCGGCAAGCAAGCTGATGTCAATATTCGGGCCGGCCTGGGCCATATTGAAAAATGCCCTGATCATCCCCATCACCGTACCAAGAAAACCCAGCATGGGTGCCGCTCCAGCCACCGTGGCCAGCACTGCAATGTTCTTTTCCAACTTGGCAATCTCCAGCTTGCCTACATTTTCTATGGCTGCATTGATGTCGCTAAGAGGTCTGCCGATACGTACAATGCCTTTTGCGATCATCCGTGCGATTGGAGACTGGTTGTTCCGGCAAAGCGACTTGGCCGAATCAATCCGCCCATTATGAATAAAATCACGAATGTTGTTCATGAAGTTGGTCTCCTCATTGGAAGCCCTGCTAATGGCAAAATAACGCTCTATGAAAATGTATATGGCCACAATAGATAAAATGGCCAATGGAATCATCACAAAGCCCCCCTTGAGGGCAAGGTTCCAGAAAGACAAGGTTGGCTCGGCCAATTCGGCCTCAGCATGTGCTAAAGTATCAGTCAGGGCCTCCTCTGTGCCTGCCTGAATATTTAACAAAAAAGAAAGTAACATGGGCGGTTTGTTTATTGGATTGTTTTATAGTGTAATAACTACGTTGAAGTCCATTTATTTTGTGCCATGCAAAGATAATGAATAATTTCCTCGACACATAATGCGGCAGCGCCGCGACAGAAGCAACCGTTTCATTGGTCATGTGCCATTTACTTTTCTGCAGTCTCCCATTTTTTGTATCTTTACATCCCTTTTTTGAATAATTAAAACGATGTGAGTATGAAAAAGATCAAAGTAGCAATCAATGGATTTGGCCGCATAGGCAGGTTAACCCTGAAAGCGGTCCTGGAGCGCGAAAATGTAGAAGTCGTTGCCGTAAATGACTTGACTGACAGTGCTACGCTGGCACATTTATTAAAATATGATTCTGTGCATGGCAAATTTCCTGCCGATGTAAAGGCCGACGGCAATGACCTGGTTGTGAACGGCCAGAAGATAAAGGTATACAAGGAGAAAGACCCCGCCAATCTCCCATGGAAAGACTTAAGTATCGACGTAACAGTGGAGTCTACCGGCGTTTTCCGTACAAGGGACACTGTTGGCAAGCATCTGCAAGCTGGTGCACGAAAAGTTGTGCTATGCGTGCCATCAAAATCCCCTGATGATGTGGATGCTACTGTTGTGCTTGGTGTCAACGACCACGATCTCAAGCCAGAACAACAGATTTTTTCAAACGCTTCCTGCACAACGAACTGCCTCGCACCAGTAGCCAAGGTGCTCAACGACGCGTTTGGCATCAAGCATGGCTTGATGAATACCATCCACGCTTATACCAACGACCAGATCATCCTCGACGCGCCACATAAAGACCTGCGTCGTGCGCGGGCTGCAGCCTTGTCAATCATCCCTACCACCACCGGTGCAGCAAAAGCTGTAGGACTCGTCATTCCGGAACTTAAAGGAAAAATGGATGGATTTGCCATGCGGGTGCCCACACCAGATGGTTCCGTTGTTGACCTGACCTGCGAGCTCAACACCGCTGTCAGCAAAGAAGACATCAACAAGGCACTCAAACAGGCTGCTGAAGGACCCATGAAGGGTATTCTGGAATTCTGCGATGAACCCATCGTATCAGCTGACATTATCGGAAACACACATTCATCAATAGTTGACTCCTTGCTTACGCAGGTCATCAACGAAAAGTTTGTAAAAGTGGTTTCCTGGTATGACAATGAATATGGTTATGCCAGCCGTGTGGCAGATATGATAGAAAGGGTTGCCTGAAGATCTGCGGATTAACCTGTCATGGATCAAAAAACAGGCAAAAGGGTCGGATGTGGGTCAGCAAGACCGGCGTCCGGCCTTTTTTGTCCCGAGGCTGGCTTCATTTTGCCCTGAAGCTGTCTTCAAAACGCCGGTAGCTGCGGTAAAACTTTTTTCGCTTTTCCGAATCAAACAGCAGGTTAAACTGCATGGGAAAAGACTTCCAGCCAATACGCTTGTAATCGACTATCACAGGCTTCCATTCTGTTTCTGAAAGTCGCTGAGCAAAAATATTTGTCCCTGACTGGAAGACATCAAAAAACCAGATTTTATGTTTTTCCAGCAAAGCAACGATCTCCTCGATCTGTTCCCAAAAGCCGGCATTCGAAATCTGTCCAAAGTCTCTCACTGGCCTGGAGTGCGTCCCGTCATAATCCAATGGCCTGGCAGTTAACAGGTTATCATCAGAAATATCCACAATGGGATTGAAATAGCGCTTCAGTTCGGCAGGCAGGCTCTCATAAATCTTCTGTTCTTCTTCATGCAAACGACGGCGTAGCACATATAAATACAAGCGCTTGAAAAACCCAAGGTTTGGCTTTAAACGTTTTAGGCACAATCCGGAGTCACCTTCTACGGCAAAACATTCACGGAACTTACCTTCACCAATTTTTTCGGATGGAATATACATGGTCATTCAGCAATGCAAGTCAACGACTGCCCAAAAATAATCTTTTTTCTGCATATAAAATGACAATTCCTTGACGTTTAACCCTTGAAAAGCATGTATAATATGCAGGAAACTGTTTTTTTGTTATACCTTTGATCCCGCCATTGCATGTAAGCAACCGGATTGGTTCTGACCACACATCAAAAACATTACTATCATGTCAAAAAGACTTTTATTAATCAGCAATTCAACAAATTACGGTGAAGAATACCTTGATTACACCAAGCCCCATATCAAAGCTTTTTTGGGGGATGCGGTAAAGGAGGTGCTTTTCATTCCCTATGCCGGTGTGAGCATCTCTTATGACGCATACACCTCCAAGGTGGAGAACATCTTCATGAAACTGGGTTACGTATTGACATCCGTACATAAAGCATCAGATCCCGTGGCTGCGGTAGAGCAGGCAGAGGCGATCGTGGTGGGCGGTGGAAACACCTTCCATTTGGTGCACATGATGCATGAGACAGGTGTAATGGAAGCCATTCGTAAAAAAGCCCTTGAAGGAACACCCTACATTGGATGGAGTGCCGGAAGCAACGTGGCCTGCCCCTCGCTGAAAACCACCAATGACATGCCCATTGTTGAGCCCAGTAGCTTTAGCACGCTAAACCTTATCTCGTTCCAGATTAACCCCCATTACACCGATTCCATGATACCCAATCACAAAGGTGAAAGCCGGGAAGACAGGATCAGGGAGTTCCTGGTGGCCAACCCGGAGATGATCGTGGTCGGACTGAAAGAGGGGACCATGCTCCGCCTGGAAGGCGAAGACATCAAATACATTGGCTCAAAAACCATCAAAGTGTTCCGCAAGGATGAACCTACACTGGAGTTTGACAAGAATGCGGCACTGGACTTTCTTCGTTAGACCAAAAACCACCGGCTGATGCAAAAGACCATTGTTTTAATCATACTGGCTGCCATCCTGATACTTCCGGGCTGTGGGAGCAAAAAGCCTGTCACCACCGGACATGCCAACACGTTCGAACACCCCGGATCAGGGTCACTGGCATATTACTTTTTACCCCGAACAATCGTAACCGTCGATGTGGAGGTCACCGAAAGCATCCAACGGCCCGGGCCATATGCTGCCTATGCCAACAAGTATCTCGGCCTGCCTGATGTCATCATGGAGCCATCCCTGGCTTATGAAATTACAGGTGTCAAGGTTAGCCACTACGTGGAACCTGATCCTGCAGAGGTTTATGTCGTGCACATTCCCGAGCAGGATGAGGAAGAAAGAGATAAGTTCCTGATGGCCCTCAGCGAATCAGGGCTGCTGTTCAGTTATAACAAGGTATATGAGGATGGCGCATTTGACAAGTCACTGACCAAAAGCCACAATATCGGGCATTTTGGCACCGACGCCACCTTTAACTATTTCATAGACACCAATTTAAAGGAACAGATTGACACGGTGATTGAACACGTGATGCTGGACACCATCAGCATTCAACGGGAGACCCTTCGAAGCTCCTGGGTGGAAAAAAGCGATGAATTAAGAGCCAGCGAAGTGGCAGAATACATCATGGAGTTGCGCGAAAAGAAATTTGACCTGATCAGCGGCTTTCAGGAAATCAACTATTCCAAAGAAGCCCTGGAGTATATGTACGGTGAGATGGACAGGATGGAAAGCGACTACCTGGATTTGTTTACCGGAATCAGCGCATCCGACACCATTCGCTATCGTTTTGTTCACCGCCCGGAAAAAGAAGACATCGCTGGCAGGCATACCCTGTTCTTTTTTTCATCATCCAGGGGAGTGCTGCCTGAAGGTGACACCGACGGGCTTCCCGTAACCATCACATACGACAGAAGCAAAACCACCGATGCAATTGCCAGGCAGATCAGTCAGCAACAGGAGCCGAAAAGACCAAAGCCAAAAGGCTTTCATTACAGAATACCTGAATATGCGGATTTGAATGTGTTTATTGCGGATGAAAGAAGAGCAGAAGCACGCATGCTGGTCAACCAGTTCGGCATTGTCACCCACCTCCCGGCTGAAGACCTGCAGATCGAGTTTCATCCACAAACAGGATCAATCAAGTCGGTCGGTTTCATCAAGGAAGAAGAGGTGGAGTAAGGTTTCGACTTTTTGCCATTTTGATAATTAAACAAATGAAGTATTTTATCATCACAGGGGCCAGCAAGGGGCTGGGGGAAGGGCTTGCACTGGAGTTACTCCGTGAAGACCATCACCTGCTTTGTATTTCACGCAGCGAAAGTGAGCAGCTCAGAAAGCTGGCTGCTGCCAAAAATGTAAGCCTGGACTTTTTCCTTTACGACCTCGCCAACACACAGGGCATACCTGCGCTTGTCGAAGATATCTTCAAGAAAATAGATAGCACACAGACAGAAGGGATCTACCTGGTAAACAATGCAGGCCTGGTATCGCCTGTTGACCGCGCAGAAAACTGTCCGCCGGAGGAGGCAGAAAAGCATTTGCGTGTGAACCTGATCGCTCCCATGCTGCTCACATCAAGCTTTATCAAGCACGTTCGGGACTGGCACACCGAAAAAAGGGTGTTACACATTTCTTCGGGTGCAGCGCAAAACCCATATTATGGATGGAGCTGCTATTGCACGGGAAAGGCTGGCCTGGACATGTTTGGGCAATGTGTGTCTGAAGAACAAAAAGAAGAAAAATATCCGGTTAAAACCATGTCGGTGGCGCCTGGAATCATCGATACTGGCATGCAAACTACCATACGTGGTTCCAGCGAGCGGGCCTTCATCCATCGCGATAAATTTGTTTCACTCAAGGAAACCGGACAGCTTGTACCTCCTGCCGTGGCGGGCAAGAAGCTGGCCGGAATACTGCTTTCCGAAAACTTCAAGGATGGAGCAATCACAGACATAAGGGACAGCTACTGAGATGGAAAAGATTGATCTTCACGACTTCGAGTTTCAGCTTACGCTGCGAAAGCTCCGCATGGAGGATTTTGATCAACTGGTGGCCATGCAAAAGATATGCTTCCCGGGCATGGAGCTCTGGACGCGCGAGAACATTGAAAACCAGGTTAAGCTGTTCCCGGAAGGGCAGATCGTAATAGAGATCGACGGAAGGCTGGTTGCCTCGTCAGGAAGCCTCATCATTGACTCCGATGACTTTGACATGAGCATGTCGTGGGATGAGATCTGCGACTATGGCAACATCGGCACACACAACCCCGAGGGAGACACACTCTACGGCACCGAGATGATGGTCCACCCGGAGTTTCGCGGCATGAAGCTGGCCACAAGGCTGTATGAAGCGCGTAAAGAGCTTACACGACAGCTGAACCTGCGTCGCATCGTGATCGGCGGAAGGCTCCCCGGCTATAAGGACCACCGTGACAAACTCAGCATCACGCAATATGTGGACCGTGTGACCAGCAGGGCGCTTTTTGACCCCGTGCTGACTCCGCAATTGTCCAACGGCTTCTCCCTCAAGAAGATCATCCGGCAATACATGGATGATGACAGCGAGTCTGCGGGCTATGCGACGTATCTGGAGTGGGCCAACTTCGATTTTCAGGAAGAGAAACAAAAACAGTTCCTGGCAGCCGCACCTGTACGCATCTGCGTGGTACAATACCAGATGCGACCCATCAAAAGCTTTGATGAGTTTGCCATCCAATGCGAATATTTCGTAGATGTCGCCTCAGGCTATAAAAGTGACTTCGTGCTGTTCCCGGAGATCTTCACCTTGCAACTGCTGTCACTTTTTCCAAAAGAAGAGCCCGGCACCGCAGCCCGCAAAATCGGCGAATTTACAGAACAATACCTCGAACTTTTCAGCGAACTGGCGATTAAATACAATATCAACATTGTGGCCGGCTCCCATTTCACCCCGGAAGGTGAAAAACTGCATAACATTGCCTACCTGTTCAAACGCAACGGGGAGATCGGAAAACAATACAAGCTGCACATTACCCCCAACGAGAAAAAATGGTGGGGTGTACAACCCGGCAACAGCCTTGAGGTCTTTGATACCGACAAAGGCAGGATCTCCATCATGATCTGCTACGACATTGAGTTTCCGGAGCTGGCACGCATTGCCGTAGAACGCGGTGCACGGCTCATCTTTGTGCCGTTTTGTACCGACGACCGACAGGGATACCTGCGCGTAAGGTACTGTGCACAAGCACGATGTGTAGAAAACCAGGTCTTTGTTGCGGTAGCCGGAACCGTCGGCAACCTGCCGCAAGTCGACAACATGGACATCCAGTATGCCCAGTCGGGGATTTTCACCCCCTCCGACTTTTCTTTTGCACGGGACGCCATTGCAGGCGAGTGTACGCCCAACGTGGAAACCGTCATCATCAACGACATCGACCTGGAGTTGCTCAAAAGACACCGCAACCGGGGCACCGTCACCAACTGGAACGACAGACGAACCGACCTCTACCGTATCGTAGCACTCGATCAGCAACCCACGCCACCGGAACATTAATCTTTCCATTCAGCGTAAACAATTCAAGTACCTTTTCTGTTTTTCCAAACAAAAAAGCACTGATATCATGCATAGACACTCTACACTGGAAGCAAAAGCCTATGAATGGATGGCCAAGTATGGTGTGCTCCTCTTGCGCATCAGCATTGGCATCATATTTTTCTGGTTTGGGATACAGAAGCTTTTCCCGGGAATGAGCTCTGCCGAAGACCTGGCCACGCGAACCATTGAAGTGATGACATTTGGCATGGTCCAGCAGTCTCTGGGCATGCCTCTCCTGGCAATTTGGGAGGTCGTCATCGGCATCACCTTCATTTTTGGAATTTTCATGCGTGTTGCCATCCCCCTGCTGTTCCTGCAAATGTTGGGCACGGTTACACCGCTGTTCTTTTTCCCTTCTGAAACCTTTACGGCAGCACCATTCATTCCTAATCTTGTCGGTCAGTACATCATCAAAAACCTTGTACTGATTGCTGCAGGGATGGTCATTGGTGCGCATCATTTCGGGTTTATCATCCGGAAGAAAACACAATAAAATCCTGTTTACTGACCTTGTGACCGGGCGCTGCTTTTTGAGCGCTAGTAATGAAGCATTGCACAATGGGCGCCGGGCAATGTGAATGGAGCGTCAAGCGCTGGGAGCCAGTTGCAGGACCAGGGTACTTGCCGGATAGGGGGACACAGGGAGGAGGATTTACAGGAATGTGACTGGAAATAAACGGGCAGTTTTAAAATTATTACTGCCAGCGTGCGCGGAATGTCTTGTCAAAAACCTGGAACCACGGGTCGCGCGCAGTTAGTCCTGTGAGAAGCTCATCCGGATCTGCTTCAGGTTGCATGTTGCGCAACCATATGGCGGCCTCAGCAGCCACTGTGCGCTGATGGTAAGACAAATCGCTGGCCTGCAATCCCATGTTTTTAAGCTTTTTCAGTAACGACACACTTTCTTCAGGCGATCCGGCCACGGCATAATTCAAAGCGGCAGCCTTGAGTTGCTCTTTATCCCCATGCGTATACACGTAATGAAACAGGTCAGGGTGATCCCCAGCAAGGCCCGCAGTCTGCGTGCGATAATCACCCGAAAGGTCATAGTTGCCGCCCAGCATGGCAATGTCTGCAAGCACACGTTGACGTGTCATTACGCGCAGCAACAGGTGTTTTGCATCAAGGGCATCCGGGATGTGCTTTTGATGCCGGTACTGATAATCCAGTGCGCTTTCCACATACATCCTGGCAAAACCGACATCATCATTCCTGATGGCGCGCCTTGCTACGGTCAGAAAAGACCGGTAAATACCCTGGTGTGAGGTGTCGACAAGGTATTGTAATTGCTCCGGGCAGGTATAATGGCTTTGCACCCTGGAGCAGAATGTTCGGACATGCTGCAGGGTATCCAACGAGCTGGTCAGGCGATCAGCTTCAATTAGCTCCCTGGCATGCATAAAAAATGTGTTTACCAGGGTATCGGCAAGCTCCGCACTATGCTTATCGCTGTCGTTCAGTGGCTGCATATCAGCAATGACATGACCAAGCCTTTCAAGGGCATAGACAAGCTCACCAGCCCGCAGATCTGCTTCTGCAAGGCCAAGATGAGATGGCACATGAAATGGATTATAATGCACCGCCGAAGCAAAGGCCTCCTTTGCCGCATCCCAGCCCTCTTCAACAACCAGTGTGCTCCCCTCTGCATAATACAGAGCGTCCAGGTTGGCAATGGCATGATTGAAGGACTGGCGCAAGTAATCGATCTGACTCTTTTTGTTTTGAAAGCGGGTAAGTACATCCTCCGGATCATGTGCATCAAGGTCCAGCCAATCGTGAAAGGCTGCATACCGTATTTGTCCAGCCATGGCTTCCGCCTCACAGAGTTTAAACTCATCGAGCAACAGGGTATTTGGATCACTGGGATCCAAATCGGCTAATTCACTGGCAATGATATCGATGGAAGAAGAAGCATCATAATAGCTGTGCAATGCCGCACGCCACTTTGCCAGGCGATCATCCATCTGCGCTTTATAATGCATCGCCAAATCGTCAAATGCGACTGACAATCCGTATAAGTCTCCTGAAAAATAGAAAAGATGCTTCGGCCAGTCATCTAGAGGAATATCCAATCGTTGGTTTTGATAGGCGGAATGAAAAACAGTGTCGTTTTGCTCGTCCAGGACATGCCATTGGATGCTGAATGCATCCGGGATCATGAGTTGTTCCAGGCTGAAATCCTTATAATGCTTGTCTCCTGTTATGCTGACCTCTTTTGCAACCACACGGGCCAGCAGGCTGTCGCGATGCACCCGTTCCAGCAGCATCTCCATGTCAATACGTACGCCATAAGACGTACGCACCCGTAACTTACCAGCGCCTTCAGCAATGTGCAGCAAAAGGGCATTTACGGCTTCAGCCTGGGCGTCTGGATAACGCGCATAGGAAAATTCCTGCTGCAAGGAAATCCTCTGGGTGTGGAGTCCTTCACTTGCCTCAATGGCAGGGGAAAGACAAGACAAAAACAAAACGAGGGCTAACAGTTGTCTCATAATAAATGGATGCCGCAAGGCACCTGAAAAAGTATTGACCTGGACGTTTGCAAAGATATGGACACAATCACAAAAAATAAACACAATCGTGAAATAAGTGTAAATTTGTAATCAATCCTAAAAGACATGCCATGCTTGTAAGAATTTATCCTGAGAACCCGAGCCGCCGGCTCATCAAGGTCGTTGTGGACTGTTTGCAAAAGGGTGGTGTGGTGATCTATCCCACCGACACGGTATATGCCATAGGCTGTGATATCCATCAGCCCAAAGCAGTGCAACGTGTTGCACAAATCAAGGGCCTGAAGCCAGAAAAAGCGAATTTTTCACTGGTTTGTGATGACCTGAGCCACATCTCTGATCTGACCAAGCCATTTAGTACAAGCATCTATAAGGCCATGAAGAAGGCCTTGCCGGGTCCATACACCTTCATTTTGAACGCCAACAACAACGTGCCCAAGCTTTTTCAAAGCAGGAAAAAGACCGTAGGTATCCGGATTCCTGATAACAGCATCCCCAGGGAAATCGTCAAAGAGCTTGGCAATCCCATCATATCCACCTCTGTGTATGACAATGATGAGATTCTTGAATACACCACGGATCCTGAACTCATCCATGAAAACTACAAGGATCTTGTAGACATGGTCATTGATGGTGGGAATGGCGACAATCATGCTTCCACCGTTATAGATTGCACCAGCGACGAAATGGAGGTTTTACGTGAAGGCAAGGGAGATGTGCAGTCACTCCTTTAATGGGGAAGTACATTGATGTCTCTCTTGGCTGTACCTTAAGCCATTCGGAGAAAGGGGCTTTTATCTGCAAAACCAGGGGGGCGTTTCCTTGACATCCAGGGGCTTTGTTCTTATGGAAATCAATGTATTATACCTGCGAAAACCTGAGCCCGTTGCCTGTCAGAGGGGGTTATAGCACCTGGGAGCACGGGAGGATACCTGATTTATCCAGGCACTGTGCTTTGCGGCGCTTGGTTGTATATGAAGTCCTCCAAAAAATACTTACTCGCCGGCAAACAGGTCATCACCTGCCGGTATGTCATCCAGCTTGCGACTCAGGTGCTTCGCCTTTTTCCTGAAATCATCCATGTAACCTTCCGGCAAGGGGTCACCGCTGGGGAACTCCAGGCGCAGGTGATCCACCTGCTGACCGTTTTTCCAGAACCGGAAGCATACATGTGGTCCGGTCGCAAGGCCGGTGCTCCCCACATATCCAATGACATCACCTTGTTCGACCCTGGCACCTGGCTGAATGCCCGTGGCAAAACGCGACATGTGCAGGTATTGCGTTTCATAGACTGATGTATGGCGGATGCGCACATAGTTGCCGTTTCCACTTGTGTATGAGGCTCTTGTGACCACGCCGTCACCCACTGCCAGGATAGGTGTGCCGTGGGGTGCTGCGTAATCGGTGCCCAGATGTGGCCTGCGATCTCCATGAATGGGATGCAGCCGGCTATGGGAATAACGGCTGGTAATGCGTCCAAATTCCAGTGGCGCCCGCAAAAACGCCTTTCGCACATTGTTGCCTTCGCGGTCATAATATCCTGTCAGTGTATCGGATTCAAAGCGAAAAGCCTCTATCTCCCTGCCCCGATGAACAAAACGCACCGCATCCACCTGGGCAACACCGTGCCTTTGATCGCCAATATACTCTTCTGTATACAAAACCTGGAAACTATCTCCTTCTCTGACACGATGAAAGTCGACTGACCAGGCAAGCACACGGGACATGTGCAGCACCAGCTCCGGATGGATGTTATTGTTGACCACAGTATTCCATAATGAAGTCCGTATCACCCCGCCGGCTTCAGCGCTGGCTGTGGTCACCGGACGCGACCCACGTTCCACATGCAAAGAGTCGGTAAAGTCAAACAACAAATAATCCACGTCATTGATCTCATAGACCAGGTAGTCCAGCACCTGCGCACTGTCGCCCCTGGTATAGGTATGATACGCATTGCCCTGGCGGATGCGGGAGGGGCGGAAAACAGGCGCCATCCTGTTGGAGATGTCGTGAATCTGCCGGGGACTGAAGCCAAGATTGCCAAAGATGTGCGACAGGGTGGCACCACGGCCCACCCTTGCCTTTACAGGCAGGTATCCATCCACTGGCAGGCCAAAGATATCCCTCTCAGGCTCCTGTTGCGCCTCTGCAAGGCTTTCTTTCTTGTCGCGGGCATGCGACTTGTCCTGAACACCGCCACCGGAAAACCTGAACCAGGCTGCCACGATCAAAAAGAGTGCAACGCTGACGCCCAGCAACAGAAAACGTGTATTTATGGCTGTCATCATCCATGTTTTTGGTTGTGGGGCAGGTTCCCTACAGCCGAACCTGCCATCCTGATTGTTGCAAAATAAAATGTCTTCGTGTGCAAAAGAAAGCAGATCACGGCCCCGGACTGGGTGCGAGGCCGGCAATGAACAGTCCCGCAAGCAGCAAATAACTGACGTGCGCAATGCCAAAAAGCACAAAAAAGCCGATCAGCGCAAAACCAACGGTATGTTTGTTCGGCGTGTCCAGCATGGGCCCCAGGCCTTTGCCAAGAATAAATACGGCATACATCAGCCCGATGAGGGCCAGCGGATCCATCCCGGTGCCAATGGCAGCAAGTGGTTGCGCGATCATATAAGGCGTATAGGCCGTCATGCAAAGCAATATCGCACGGTCTGCATCCATCCGGCTGCCGAATGACTTTGCAAGCCTGCTGATTATCAGTCCGCCCAGCCACACGGATAATACATAGCCAATGAGGCTCACGATAAATATGCCGGCCAGCTGATCCCCATACACCTCCACATCCCGGCTGATGTGCCTCATCAGCTCACGCGTCATCCGGCCTGCCGCGCCAAGGACCATCAAGGGAAGCCCGTAAGCAAAGAAAAATGACCGAACCTGGGGTAAGTCACTGACAAACTCCTTGTAAAATGCCTCCGGACGGATAAGCAAATCGCGAATGATCTGAAAATTCTTGCTTTTTTTCATAGGGGTTGATCTGATGATGTCCGGCCAATGGCAAGGACGCCCCAAAATTAGTGATTTTGTTGCATCAATGGTTAAAAGGCACGTGATCATGTGTTCATAATTTTGCAAAATTCAAGCAGTCAATGTTTTGTAGTTTAATTTTCTCGCTGAGGTTTGCTGATGGTTTTACTGAGGTTCGCAGAGCTAAATACCCACGGGCAATGATCATCTTCCTGTGTGTCTTAAATCCTGTAATGAGGCATTTTCTTCGCCGAGTTCGCAAGTGCCCACTTCATCTGCAAAATAATGGGCAAAAAGTTGCCGGGACCACAGGGTATCGATTTATCTGGCAAGACGCGTTTCCGCATATATCTTATTAACTTTGTAAGATAAAAATAACCGCCTGCTTAATGGCAGCTATCCCATAATACCTGCACATGAGCCGTGTCAGCTGGATCCGTGGCTTTGAAATGTACCTGCGACTGGAGCGCTCCTTGTCGGAAAACTCCATTTCCGCCTACCTGCATGATGTGGAAAAGCTGGTTGAATATCTCAATCAACGGGGCGACCAAAAGTCGCTTTTGGCCTTAAGCCGGGCAGAACTGCACGACTTCCTGCATTGGATCCACCGCATGGGCATAGGCGAGCGCACACAGGCCAGGATTATTTCCGGCATCCGCGCATTTTATAATTATCTGCTGATTGAAAGCGCCATTGACCACGACCCAAGTGCAGCACTCGACCTGCCACGCACAGGACGGAAACTTCCTGAGGTGCTTACCATTGATGAGGTAGACCGGATGCTCGCAGCCGTTAATTTAAGTCAGCCACAAGGGCAGCGCAACAGGGCCATCCTGGAAACACTATACGGTTGCGGCCTAAGGGTGTCCGAGCTGCTTCACCTGAAAATATCCGATATTTTTGAAAAAGACGAATTCATCAGGGTCAGCGGCAAGGGAAATAAACAACGCATCGTGCCCATAGGAAGGGAGGCGCTGAGGCATATGTTAATCTACCAACGTAACAATAGAAATCAGATCCCGGTGGCACCGGGGTTTGAGGATCACCTTTTTCTAAATCGCCGGGGGAAAGCCCTGTCGAGGGTGATGGTATTTTACATCATCAGGGAGTCATGTAAAACTGCCGGGATACAAAAAAAAGTGAGTCCGCATACGCTGCGGCACAGTTTTGCCACACATCTTGTGGAAGGGGGCGCAGACCTGAGGGCCGTGCAGGACATGCTGGGACACGAGTCCATCACCACCACCGAGATATACACGCACCTGAGCAGGGAATATTTGCGGGAAAACCTGCTTTCCTATCACCCCAGGGCAAAGTAGAGTCAAACTTCCAGCCTCACATCTCTGCCGCACAAAGACCACCCAACCACTCCAGGTTCACCGCGTACCCCGACTTTTTGTCCTTTCGTCCTTTCCATTCACACAAAAAGCGCAGCAGCAATGCCATCGGTAAAAAACTTACCTTGATGGGTCACCAGCAAATGGTTGCCTGATCGATGAAGCATCCCCTGCTGCAGATGCCGTGCCGCATTATTCTCCACCTGCCGGGCCAGGTCTTCACCATATCGATCGCGGATGCGGCCAAGGTCACAGCCCCACATTGTGCGCAGGGAAGTCATCACATATTCGTTGCAGCCTTGCTCATTGGAGAGGGTTTCGCCCGAAGCCGGCATGTTGCCCTCCTGCATCGATTGCACATACAGGGCAGTATTGGGCGGATTCCATAAGCGCCGCCTACCCGTAAAGCTATGTGCAGAAGGTCCCAGCCCGAGGTATGGCCTGCCGGTCCAGTAAGACAGGTTATGTAACCCATAGTGCCCGGGGCGTCCAAAGTTAGAAACCTCATAATGGGCATAGCCGACAGAAGAAAGTTGCGTACACATCAGCTCAAACTGCCTGGCGCTTTGTTCCTCGGAGACATCTTCAATGCGGCCTTTTTTAATCAGATAATGCAATACGGTCTTCTCCTCAACCGTCAGTGCATATGCTGATATGTGCGGGATACCCATGTTGACAATCCGACTCAGGTTTTCTTGCCACCGGCGATCATCCATGGTGGGCGTACCATAGATCAGGTCCGCAGTGAGCCTGTCAAAACCCAACTGCTGAGCCAGTTCAATGGATTCCACGGCCTGTGCCGGACTGTGCAGGCGGTTCATATACCGGAGGTCGTCGTCATGAAAACTTTGCACGCCAATGCTCAGCCTGTTGACAGGTGTATCTCGCAAAAAAAGCAGCTTTTCGCGATCCAGGTCGTCGGGGTTGGCTTCCAGGGTGACCTCTTCTGCCCCGGCAATCGAAAAAACCCTTCCGAGGTGCTCAAAAAGTCTGTAAAGTTCATGGTTCTCAAGAACCGAGGGTGTGCCCCCTCCCAGATATACCGTGCTGATCTCACCACCCTCCCCGATATTCTTGAAAAAATCTGCCTGCATCGATATTTCCAGCAAAAGGGCATCCAGAAAAGCCAACCTGTTGCGATGCGACACCGAAAAGTGAAAGTTGCAGTAGTGGCAGGCCTGCCGGCAGTAAGGGATGTGGATATAGATGCCAGCCATGGGAATAAAAGGTTTGAGGTATGAGGTTACCCGAGGCGATTAGAAAATCCACAAATAAACACAAATGGTTGCACAAATGCACACACAAATGCCTCGGTTACATTCTTACTTCTTACTTCCTGCTTCTTGCTTCACCGCAGGTCAACTGCTGCGGGTACGGGTTTGCATGCCTTCCATTATGTATTCAAAGATAAAAAAGATATGATTGGGTTGGTTGAAGATTATTCATAATCGGAATTTTCTTAAATTTGATGGATAAACAATAGCATCACCCATGCGCTATCACCACCATGGAGCCATAACTGCCGGAACGTTTGAACAGCTTTCGGGGTTCGATCGTCTTTTACACTTCGTATCCACGCGTGAAGGTGGAATCAGCAGCGGCAATTTTTCATCTCTGAACATCGGTTTCCACGTCGGAGATGACAACTTCAGGGTGTTAAAGAACCGCCGCATTCTTGCAGACGAACTGCGCACGGACCTTTCCAGGTTCACTTTTGCCAACCAGTGTCACAGTGCCAATGTAGCTGTCGTAAATGAAGCCTGCAAGGGCCGCGGTGCGATGGAGCTGGAATCTGCCCTGCCTCATACGGATGGGATGATCACCAACGTGAAAAACATTTGCCTGTGCGTCCAGGTTGCCGATTGTGTGCCCATATTGCTTTATGATCCGGTGCGCCAGGTGATCGCTGCCTTGCATGCGGGCTGGAAAGGGACACTGAGAAAGATCGTGACCGCAGTTGTGGGAAAAATGGTCCAGCATTACGACAGCCGTGCTGAAAACATGCTGGCCGCGCTGGGTCCGTCGAATGGCCCCTGCTGCTATGAAGTAGGTGATGACGTGTTCAGGGAAGCCAGAATGGCACTTGGAAACCTGAAAGACGTCATAAAACCATCTTCCAAACCTGGAAAGCATATTTTCGACCAATGGGCTGCCAACATCCGGCAATTAAAAGATGCCGGGGTAAAAGAAGAAAACATCGAGAACTCGGGCGTTTGCTGCCAGTGCAACAACTCCCTCTTCTATTCCTCGCGAGCTGACAACGGCCATACAGGGCGCTTTATGGCCGGAATCATGCTTAAAAAACGCTGATCTCTCCTCAGATCAGTTCCACGAGCATCTGAGCAGCCCATAGAAACAGATGTTTGAAGCCTTATCCGGATAACCTTTACTTATATCCTGCCCGGCGGCTTGTTAGCATGGCAGCCAATCTGCCGTATATTCCCCCCCTTTGGAATGATTGTGCAATCAGGAATTTAATAAGACTTACCTTTGCAAAAAAACAAACAGCATGGCCAAAGACATCCGGATTGATCGCCAAGCCCTCACCGACCGTTTTTTTCGTTACATCGCTGTCGACACGCAAAGTGACCCAGCCAGCAAGGAAAGCCCCAGTACACCCGGCCAGTTTGACCTCGCCCACATGTTGGCTGATGAGCTAAAAGCACTTGGAGTGCTAGATGTTGAGGTGGATGACCATGCCTACGTAATGGGGCGCTTGCCTGCCAACACCAGTGCCCGGGTTCCGGTAATCGGTTTCATTGCCCACCTGGATACCAGTCCTGACATGGCGGGACAAGATGTACGCCCGCAGATCCATAAAAACTATGATGGAGGCGAGCTGATTCTGCACAAGGAGAAAGGTTTCGTGATGAAACCTTCCGATTTTCCTTCCCTGAAAAAATACAAGGGACAGACGCTGATCACCTCTGATGGCACCACCCTGCTGGGTGCTGATGACAAAGCAGGCATCGCAGAGATCATGACAGCCCTCCATGTCCTGCAAGAGCATCCTGAAATACAGCACGGTGAGATCCGGATAGGTTTTACTCCGGACGAGGAGATTGGCAGGGGGGCAGACCATTTCGACGTGAAGCGCTTTGGGGCAGATTTTGCCTATACCATGGATGGTGGCGAGCTTGGTGAGTTGCAGTACGAAAACTTCAATGCGGCCTATGCGAAAATCCACATAGAAGGGAGAAACATCCACCCGGGAGAGGCCAAGGACAAGATGCTCAATGCCAGCCTGGTGGGTATGGAGCTGAACCATTTGTTACCTGCCGAAGAGCGACCCGAATATACCACAAACTACGAGGGCTTTTATCATCTCACCTCTTTTCAGGGAACAGTAGGGCAGGCATCCCTGGAGTACATCATCCGCGACCATAACCAACAACGGTTCGAAAGCAGGAAGGCCCATCTCAGGCACAGCGTCAACCAACTCAAAGAGCGCCATGGCAGGCAACGCATCAGGCTTGATATGAAAGACCAGTATTACAACATGTATGCACGGATCCATGATCAGATGCATATCATTGATCTGGCCCGGGAGGCCATGGAAAAAATCGGTGTCGAACCCCTGATCAGGCCCATCAGGGGCGGTACCGACGGGGCCAGGTTATCTTACATGGGACTCCCCTGCCCCAACCTTTTTGCCGGCGGACACCATTTTCACGGAAGCTATGAATACATCCCGCTGGAAAGCATGGTGAAAGCTACCCAAATCATCCTGGAAATTGTAAAACTGGCAGCAAGCAAAAAGTAAAGCGCCCTTCGTTGGCTGGTCGTCAACTTCAACAAGCGCCAATTCCGGCAAGGATAAATCAGTTTGAAAGCAAGCATGCGTGCCTGGCCCAATTCGTTTTTGCCCATCCAGATCACGTCTTGTGTTGCGATCCTGTGTTTATAAAAGCTTCGAAAGGCCTAAGGGTTTAAGTCTAGCATACATGCATAATACAGGCTAGTGTCATGTCAAGGCTAGATGTCCAGATCCAACCTGATCTGCTTCTCTTTATCTCCGGGAGCACCGGCATCACGAGGCTTCTCCTCACGATCCTCTGTGGATTGCTCGTCACGGCCCACGGTGATATCTTCATTGTCCACAGCTGCATCTTCATGCGGCTCCGCCTTCGAAGCTTTCTGCTGCGCATCTTTTTGTCCCTCCTCTGCTGACTCCTGCTGTTCTTCCACTATATGGGGTTCCAGCCACTCCACCTTCTCGATTTCCGT
>PUOJ01000116.1 GCA_003552075.1 Bacteroidales bacterium | reverse complement strand
CTTACTTATGGGTTGAAAGCATTGGCAACATGGTTTCAGATTCTGATGGAAATCCAAGAGAAATCATATATAACATCAGGAACATCTCCGGGCGCCTGCAGGCCGAGCACAAACTGCGTGCTGTTGAAGCCGAAAAAAGTGCCCTCCTGGAGGCGAATCCCGACCTGATGTTTCTTTTTGATAAGGAAGGTCATTTCGTTGACTATGGGGCCGCCAATCAAAGAGAATTGCTGATGGCACCCAAGGCTTTCCTGAAAAAACACGTCTCAGAAATCTTGCCACCGGATTTGGCCCTTTTAACGCTTAAACACCTGGAAAAGGTATTTAAGGACGGGGAATCACAAATTTATGAGTATTCCATGGAGCTCTCCGGGGAAAAACAATTCTTTGAAAGCCGTATGGTGGCATGTGGAGGCGAAAGAGCCCTGGCCATCGTGCGCGACATCACTGAAAAAAAGCAAAAGGAGGCCAGGGAGCAAGTGCTCCTGAAGATTGCCAATGCCACGTTTTATTCTGAAGATTTGGAATCTCTGATGGAATTCATTAAGCGCCTTCTCCACAAGCTCATTGACACCTCAAACTTTTACATTGCTTTATATGACAAGGAAAGCGACCTGTTCTCGACCCCATATCACGCAGATGAGAAGGACCAGATAGAAACGTGGCCGGCCAAAAAATCAGTTACCGGTCTTGTGGTACGCAAGAAAAAGGCCTTGCTTTTGAAAAAACCTGCGCTTTTGAAGCTCATGAAGGCTGATGAAGTGGAACAGATTGGCAACATGTGTGAGGTATGGCTCGGGGTTCCCCTGTTTTCGGGACTGGAAGTGACCGGGGTGCTGGCAGTTCAGGATTACCATAACCCTGATGCGTATGACCAGGGCAGCCAGGAGATCCTTGAGTTCGTTTCCTCACAGGTCAGCATGGCCATCCAACGAAACATCTTTGTGCAGGATCTCAAACAGGCCAAAGAAAAAGCCGAAGAGAACGAGACGCGTTTTAAGGCACTGCACGATGCCAGTTTTGGAGGCATTGCCATCCATGACAAGGGCATCATCCTGGACTGTAACCAAGGCCTTGCTGAGATGACCGGTTACTCCACAGAGGAATTGATCGGGATGAATGGTCTGCTTTTGATCGCAGAAGCTAAAAGGGACCTGGTCATGCAAAACATTCTGACAGGTTACGAAAAACCTTATGAGGCCATTGGCAAGAGAAAGAATGGTGAGGAATTTCCCCTCCGTATAGCGGCAAAAAACATTCCTTACAAGGGCAAAACCGTCAGGGTTACTGAATTTCGCGACATTACAGAAGACAAAAAGAAAGAGCAGGAGTTGCAGGAGGCTCTGTTCAGGGCGCAGGAAAGCGACCGGCTGAAATCTGCCTTCCTGGCCAACATGAGCCACGAGATACGTACCCCGATGAACGGCATCATGGGCTTCGCTGAATTGTTGAAAGACCCGCAACTTTCTGGTGAAGAGCAGAAAAAGTACATCGACATCATTGATCAGAGCGGCGTGCGCATGCTGAACATCATCAATAACATTGTGGATATCTCGCGCATTGAAGCCGGAGTGATGGAGGTGGATCTGGCAGTATCCGACATCAACGAGCAGCTGGATTACATTTACTTTTTTTTCAAGCCACAGGTTGAAGCAAAGGGTCTGCAGCTGATGATGCCGGAAAAGCTGCAAGACGAAAGGGCCAGGGTGCTTACGGACCGGGAAAAGCTACTCGCCGTGTTGACCAACCTGCTTAAAAATGCCATGAAATACTCCAGGGAAGGTCGTATCCAATATGGTTGCAGGGACCAGGGGGCCTTCCTTGAGTTTTTCGTAGCGGATAAGGGCATAGGTATTCCGAAAGAGCGGCAGCAGGCCATATTTGACCGTTTCGTGCAGGCCGACATTGAAGACCATGCAGCCAGGGAGGGTGCCGGGCTTGGACTAGCCATTTCAAAAGCCTATGTGGAAATGCTGGGGGGAGAGATCCGCGTGGAGAGTGAAGAAGGTCAGGGCTCGACGTTTTATTTCACCATTCCCTGCGACGGAAGGCCGGAAGGCGGGAATACAGCTGGCAAGGATACATTCCCCTAGACAAAAGCGCATCCCCATCAAAATGGCTTAGAATTAAGATATTGATCGTGGAAGATGACAAGGTGCCTTCCATGCTCGTCAGGGAGTATGTGGATCTGTTTGCCAGGGGGATGCAGCAGGGGGCTTACTCCAGCGGCCCGTCCGCACGAGTCCAGTAAGTGGTTCGGCCCAGAAAACGCATGCCCATCACATAACCCCTGAGGCGGAGGGTGTTATGATCCTCCAAGCGCATGTAGGCCGTATAGGTGCGTCCGCTCTCCGGATCATAAATGCTGCCACCTGACCATTCCTGGTCAGAAGCATCGTAGCTAAACCCTTCGATGATCTCCAGGCCCAGGATGGGCTGGCTGCGAAGGTCCGGCTCAGGGTTTTCCCCGTCCAGCTTTGGCGAGCCATCTTCTTCGTAAGGCTCGTCCAGCCAGACGATCTTGCCGCGCACCTCGCCGCGGTCATCGGTGAATATCTCAATTTGCGATTCGTCGTCTTCCGTCATCCAGTAGCCGTTGATCCGGTCCGACTGGGCATGGCTCATCGATGTGAAAAAGAGAATCAGGGTAAGTAAGGTAATTTGCTTCATCGTTTATTGCTTGTTGATGATTATTGGCCTGATTTAAGCAGGTGTTCAAATATACGTGGTTTTTCCCGTCTGGCCAAGTGACATCGGCCAATACCAGCCTTTCTAACAGGGTGTCGGATTAATCAAATAGCAGCAAGTCCGGCAACTGACTGTCATCAGGAGGGTGCTGGTTCTATCCATCATTTTCAGACATGGCGCGAAAGCTACTTAGGATAAGCCGGAAATATAATAGGCAGCAGGGATGGTTTCCCAGCGTAGGTTGCATTACCTACAACCTGCCTTCTCTGTGTCAGATAGTCCGATTTTAGCGAATAATTTACTATACGCATCAGATTGAATGCAGGCTAAAATCCCGGGCAATTGATAAAGGTTTCACGTAATTCTTGCCTTCTGGTAAGGAAACTAAATGAAACACTAATTTCATGAATACCATGGAAGGTGTCGGTATAACCCGACAGCGAATAGTCGTAACTATAGCCAATGCGGTAGTCTCCCAGGTTCAGACCTGCTAAAACAATCAGTGAGCTTGGATTATCCAGGCTATGGCGATACCATAGTCCTGCTACAAAAGACTCCACGCCAAAATATAAGCCATAGTTAAACCGGGTAAAATCGCCCTGGTTTTGGAAAATGATGTTTGGCGAAATATAATACTTGGTCATGTTTGCCCGTCTTTGAGCCTGCGGTTTGATATGCATTCCAAAGGTTGCTGTATATTTTCTTGGCAGTCGTTGGTCGCCAAAAAGACCTATCGCTGGCTCTGTAAGATGGTGTGAGGCAAAACCTCCATATATCCAGTCATTATACAGGATCATTCCTGCGGCAAAATCAGGAGCGTGGGTAAACTCCTGCGATGGACCTGCCTGGCTTGGATTTGTAAAATTCAGGCTGCTCCAGTTGACATCTTGTCGATAATAGCCAGCCTGTGCTGCCAGGTTCATGTACCAATCGGAAGATAATTGCAGGTGGTAAGCATACATGAAGTCAATATGGTTGTTCCAGTTTAATCCTCCCTGGTAAACGCTGGTAACATTTAGCCCTATTCCTCCGTATAGTTCTGGGACAAAGACGTCTATTGCTGCATGCATGGTGGAGAAGTTTCCTGCATGCTGCAAAGGATGATTGCGATAGATTAATGCGGTTCTGAAACCAGAATCTGCTCCGGCGAAAGCCGGATTCATATAAACAGGCGTAGCGTAAAACTGGGAAAAAATGGCATCCTGGCTCTTGCTGGTCTGAACGCATAGGATGATAGCCAGTAACCCAATAATTGTGCGTGTCATGGGCTGATACATAATGATTGGTTTTTATGGGATTCAACTACCTGATAAGTATAAATGGACCATGCATTTCCTTTTTCTCTCCTCTAAGATCAACATATGAAACTCTGTAAATGTAAGTGCCCTGTTTGGCTTTGCTGTTTTGCAGGCTGCCATCCCAGCCAATGGTCGCATCATCTGAAGAAAATATTTTCTCCCCCCATTGATTAAAAATTTCCAGCGAATAGATATCCGGGTTCACATCAAAGGTTGGTTTGAAAACCCGGGTTTCTTCAATATGACTGGAAGGCATAATGGCATTGGGTACGAAAACGGACTCTTCCGTTGTAACAAAAGATTTATCTGCACCATATTCAGTGCCGGCCATGTTGGTGCCAAAGGCCACATAATAATATGTTGTAGCTGGAATGAGGTTGGTCAGTGATGATGAGAATTGCCCCGTGCCACTTCCTTCATAGATTTTTGCTCCTGTTGACTGTGGATCTGGTGTGTCGCTGAAATAAAACCCACGCTCGAAAACGTCAGCCCCCCCATCAAATGTAACTTCTCCACCAACGATTGCCGAAGAAAAGTCAATCTCGCTTGCCTCGCCGGTGGTTACGGCAGGAGGCGCTGCCAGGGTCGTAAATTCTTTTTCCTCGCCAAAAGCGGTTCCTTCATCATTCACTGCATAAGCGATAAAGTAATAATGCGTGTTCGGATGCAAGTTTGTTACTGTATCACTGAACGAGCCAAGACCACTTCCCATTGGAATCTTTGTGCCGGTGGACGCGGGGTCGGGGCTTGTGCCATACCATACGCCACGACCTGTAACCTCCAGGTTGCCATCATAAGTAACTTCTCCTCCCAACAAGGCCTCGTTGTTTGTGACCTGCTCAGCATCGTTTGTTATCACATTGGCATGTGCTGGTTCTTCTGTAGAAAAGCTCTCTGCCTTGATAAACACCCATGAGTCTAGCTTATCATCACCAGCATCTCCAATCGCTAACTTAATGGTGTATGTCTCTCCTGGGGTTACCTCTGATGTTGCTGTAAGCAATGTTGTCATCCCGTCACATTCAATATCGAAGACAGGGTTACTTAAATCAGCATTGTCACGGTAAAATTCACAGTTGGTACAGGGACCGTCGGCTGTCTCCCCAGCAACAGCATGTCCGTTATTCACATTGTTGATGGATACGGGAATATCTGAGCCTGGCAACAAGGCAATGTTTTCACCATTGACGAAAAACCCGAATACATCATTATATTCCGAGTTTACAAATTGATTATATTCTTCAGAACCAAAAACATATTGAATATATATCTGATCATCGTCCGGAATAAAATCAAACTCAATCCAGCTGGCATCATAAGTTTCGTATCCAGGGATCAAGCCATTGAGGTCAGCATCGCCTGGCAGACCAAGAGAAGCAGAAGTCTCACTGCTGGTATTGGGCCCCATCACGTTGGCAAGGGTCCCTGAAGAAAGTATGACGCCCTCATCAAACATCAATGGCACACAATCCCCATTTGAAAAAACGCCGATAGAGGCTTCAGAGGCATCACCAAAAATTCCCTGTGCGCTTACATTGGAATAAGAAATCCCTGGGCCAAGTATAAACTCTACGATATCTTCAACTGTCAGCTGCACACCATCTGCACCATGCAGGCTCAAGCAGCGGTTCTGTATTTGCTCCATTGTAACCCTCTTTTCCTCAACATCACGCGATTGCTCAATTACAGAAAATTCCGCCAAGCCGGATGGATTGATTACAGGGCTTTGGTTTTGCAAATTTGTCTTTCCTGGCTTCCCCCCCAAAACCAACATAATACCCATGGTCAAAAGGAGCACACGATAAAACTTATTCATAAACTTAATCTTTTAACATAAAAAATTAAGATAAAAGTATTATTTTATGTGTCAATATAATTAAATCACCTAACCTGCATTATTCGCAAAAAGCAAACAAAATGTTGTATCTTTCTGATTATATGGCCGTAATAACAAGTGCTTGCAAAAACTTAATTTGTTTGCTTTTTGTGAATATTGCAGGCTAAAAACCATGTTGCAAATAATTGTGCTTCCACAAACGCATTATGGCATATCAAAGATCGCATTGCCATGCATCTGTCTGTCAAATATATTAAAAATATTATGAACGTAGAATATCTGAAGCTTTTTACATCTGTTAAGCTTTTTTAACTTAATCATTCTTAAACGCTCTTGCAAAAAAACAATTTTCAGTGGCCCTGTTTCCTCCGTTTTACTGTTGTTTTGCGCAAAATGTTCAATAAAATCCGTTATTTCCGGTGAATCCCCATCAATGGAATCCAAGCCGGCAAACAAAATGTCTGCTCCTGCAATTCTTCCTTGCTTTTTCGCCATTTGTTTGCTCAGAAACCAACCCCTTTGAGTTAATTATAAGCAACCAGCACGCTGCCATGGCCCAAAGTGAATGTCGAGGACATCATTGCTTGATTCCACATTCAGGCTAAGATTCACCTTCCCATAATCTCATCACCTTCATTGGTGTTTGAGGTTTATCCGAGTAAAAATGCATAAAAAATAAGCAAAAAGATTTGTATAGATGGAGGTTTTTGTACATTTATAGCCATAAAACCGATTTTCTAGTTGCCCTTGCTGCTCGACATATATTAATTAACCATACCACATCAAGCCTAAAACATCATGAAAAGCAAAATCCAATTTTTAGTTTACACGTTTTCAGCGATTTTTATAATTCTATTTGTTATCGTTGGGTGTAGTGATGAAGATTCAGAACCCACTCGTTCTCCTATAGTGATGACGCTGCCTGTGAGTGAAATAACAGAAACATCTGCAAAAAGCGGAGGAAACGTCACTGATAACGGTGGTGCTCAGGTTAATTCAAAGGGTTTGGTGTGGTGTAAAAACAGTGACCCTTCACTGGAAAGCCATTTAGGGATAGTTGAAGAAGGACCAGGAGAGGGTACATTTACCAGTAGCATGACCGGCTTAGAACCCCATGTCAATTATTACGTAAGGGCGTATGCCAATAATAATGCAGGCACTGGGTACGGTGATGCAATATCATTTACAACGCTTGAAAGCTTATTCCAACTAGAGGGTTTTGTTAAAAACTCAATTGGCAGTGGTATTGAAGGCGCCACTGTCTATCTTGTAGGCAATAATCAGCTGACAAACGCTAGGTCATCAGACTTAAATCCTGCCTTTGAAAATACTGAAAAATCACCATCTGCCTCAACTGACGAAAACGGATATTTTAATTTTCATGAAGTGAGCAATGGACAATATGAAATTGTGGTGGAAGCAGAAGAATACTTTTCGGCATCAAAAGAAGTATCTGTTTCAGATATGGACGCTGAAGTCAACATTGAACTTGAAGCTCTTGAATTACCACAGGTAACTGGCCTGAGTATATCACTTAACGACGACTTAATTCATGTTAGCTGGAACGCACTTACCAACCCAACCCTTTTGGGCTATAACCACTATGAAAAACACTTCTTTTGGCACGAGGGTGAATGGACCAGAAACCAGTTTCATATTACACCAAAATATACTGCTTGGAAGAAAACAAATGACCAATTAATAACAACTAATACAACACAGTATAATTCACCGACATATAATGGATTTGTAAAATCAAAGGTTTCTGGAGTAAACATTGATGGCGTCGAAACGCCTGAAAATGAATCGACCATTGTTAGGACAAAAGAACTGCCTTCAAAATCCAAAACCCTGGCAACTTTTGGTTTGACATCTTATTCTGGCGCAATAGACATTCCACAGACACATCACGAAATTGCTCTACATATAGGCTATTTTTATCAAAAGCTTGATGGTGATGTGATACCTTTTCTGTTTGACCATAACGGGACTTGGGCTATACAGGTTTCCGAGGATGGATCAAGTTGGGATACAATTGCAGAGCATGCTATGGCTCAAGGCAGTTTTGTGCCCTCAGGTCCTTACGGTCACACTATAACGATCTTGCTGAATCAATATAAAGGTCAGACGATATACTTTAAAACCTCCCCTTCAGGGGGGTTTCATGATATTGTTTTTAACCATCAGGTAAGACAATACTCACTGGACGGCAGTGGCTTCTGAAATCCTGAAACGTTTGTTTCAAGCCGTGCGTGTCATAAATAAATACAGATCTCGCCTTCATGCAGAATAGTCTATGCAAGAAAAAAGCTTTTGACGATTTATTCCAATCCCTTTACCAATTGATGAACTTTTGCGAACCCTTAAGTGCATTGCGATGGGCCAGGCCATATGGCTGATCATTGTTTTTAATCCGGCGCCATATGTGACCAAGAATGATGGCTGGCGTTTACGGATTTTACCCCCGGTCATTTACCTGTTTCTCGTGTGTTGTTTTCTGTTAATAAAAGAATTGAATAACCTCCAATGGTTTTTGTGCAAAATTTTTTGTTTATAAAGTACAGTATTTTTCTAACTCGGCTGATTATTTTTTGTTTAAAGGACTTGTTTGCAAAGATCGGCTCAGTATAGATGCTGTCAATTACCCTAAACCCTTTGTCCATTAAAATACTTGTAATAAACTCTTCAGTAAAATTGTGAATATGTCCAACCCTTTGTTTTGATTCAATCAGCATCTTCTCTCTGAATAATGACCACACACATATATCAAGTGGTATATGAAAAATTGTATACTTCCCCATTGTAACAATATTATCTAAGAACCTAAAATAATTATCAATGTGCTCAATCACATCTATAACTAAAAGCAGATCATAAAAAGTCTTATCGGGCGTTTCAGATATATCTTTATGTTCAAATCTTATTCTATTGGTTTCTTTTCTCTTGGCAATATCTATTGCATCTGCTGATATATCAAACCCATAAAACATTTCAGTTTCATCGAATGAGTTTGCAAGTTGAACTAGTATTTCCCCAGTGCCACAACCAATTTCACATACGGTTTTGAAATAAATATGATTGCGATTTATTAACTGTATAATTTTATTTGATTTGAAGGGTGCATCTTCTTCATGCCAGGTAGGGTTGTTCTTTAAATAGATATGATTGTTATAAATGTTAATGTTCATAAATATTCTAAGTTAAAAGAGTGTACAACACATCAACATTTTTTTCATCGTTATTAAACAAATATAGCCAAAAAACCTAATGATCTGCAATTTGGCCTGCAACAGCGTTGTCATCCGATTAAATATTTATCCTGCATTATTCACAATGAATAAAATGATTGCCCATTAAAAAGGACGGCTTGTTGCAGCGCATTGCGCGAAATACCTGATCAGATTGTCATCTCCCCGGGCTATGTTGCAGGTGGGTTACTCCGGCGGCCCGTCTGCACATGTACATTATGTGATGCGGCCCAGGAAACGCATGCCCATCACATAACCCCTGAGGCGAAGGGTGTTGCGATCTTCCAGGCGCATGCAGGCCGTATAGGTGCGTCCGCTCTCCGGACCTTCGCAGCCAGGACCGTTTTGCAAGGTATTCAAACGGGGAAACGGGAACGCCTTAGGATCCCCACCGGCTATTTTTCCTCCCGGAAATTCAAATGACATGCCTGGATTGCACCAAAGCCTTGGGATGCATGGTCAGAACCGGGATGGGTGAATGGTTGACCATCTGCTGGGCATACGGGCCCAGAAAAATATTCTTCGGGGCAAATTCCTGTTCTGTCATAATGGAAATCAGGTCGGCATCCACGTTCCGGGCGTATTTGATGGTGCTGGTGGTGATGTTTTCACATTGTTCCTCATGGAGCAGCAGCTGAAGCCCTGCTTCTTCTGTAAGGCGCTTTGCCTGATGTGTGCTGGTCTCCACCTTTTCTCTTGTTCCCATGGTGCTGTCGCTGATCAGTGACAACACATGTATTCCGGCACCGTATTGTTTGGCCAGGTCAAGGGTAAAGGGAATTTTCTGGGTGGTTTCAAGGGTGTTGTCGATGGGGATGACCACCGTTTTGAGGGGACGTTCCATATCAAACCCCTGGCGAACTGTAATCACCGGGGTCATACAGGTAGAAACCACGCGGTAGCTTTGCGTACCCATCCAAAACTCCTCAAAACCTGATAAGCCGTGTGCCCCCACCACCACAAGCCAGGCATCGGCATACTTAGCCATGTTGGCAATCTCCTCGTGTACCCTGCCTTCCTTGACAGTGAACTCCACCCTTACCGCATCGTCAGTTCGGTGCTTTGCCACCAGCTCCTCAAATTGTTTCATGACATGATCCGGCCCCGCGGGTTCTTCGGCTGCCGTCGGAACTTCATAGTCAAGATGTCGCTGCACATTCACCAGCAGCAACTCACTGCCGGTCTTTTTTGCCATTTGCATGGCATACCGGAATGCCAGCACTGATGTTTTGGAAAAATCAATGCCTGTTACGATCCTTTTCATGGCGCTGTTATTTAGGCATCACCCGCAGGGAGAAGATCAAACGGGCAATGAGGTTTGGCAAAGCAGGGAACGGATTCGGAAACATATAAATATAGTGAATTTAAAGTTAGAATGCAAATTGTTTTCCTGATGTGGATCCTTTGTATTCAAACCCAGAGCGCTGACTTCAGCTTACAGGGCCTGCACCAATACCGCCATGCAATCCTGGACCGTGTCCTGAGAAAAAACCTGACCCGGGAGGCGCCCCTACATTTCCTTCATGCACCTGACAGACAATCCATCTTCCTTTAAGATGTTTTCACCGGCCACCTGCGTCAGAAAAGGCAATGAGTCATTGACCATCAAATGATAAACGTGGAAGTCTGCCTCACAAGTGGTGGAAGAGATCCAGTAACCGGCCTCCCCCATGCCAAAGAAAGAGCCGGAAGCTGATCGGAGGAACCCACCCATGGTGGCTTCAAAACCACTGCTGCCGCCTTCGATCAGCGCATCATGAGTGTCCGTTCCGTCACTGGTTACATAATCCGCCAGGGCACTCAAGGCGAATGCATCAGACGTAATCCTGGCCCACAATCATCCATCGGGACAGGGACGACCTTCCCAGGGAGATAAGAAAATTACTGAGAAATGTGTGCAGGCGGGTAAATTCCTGGATCTACACGTGATGGATCATATCATTGTAACCCGCTACGGCTATTCCAGCTTTGCCGATGAAGGGCTTTTGTGAACAAAAAAAACCAAGACTGGAAGCAGGATGATTTTCAATATCCTCCTGTTGTCCGCTGTTGCATTTATTGCCGTGTCCTGCGAAAAGGATGACCTTCAAATGTTTGATGAGCCCGAAAATACCGAGGCCTCTGCAAACGCCCCGCAAAATCAGGGAAACAACAATAATCAGGCACCAGCCCCCGGTGGCGAGTCAATTGCTGAGATCGCAATAGCTGCTGGTTTTGACGAACTGGT
>PUOJ01000037.1 GCA_003552075.1 Bacteroidales bacterium | reverse complement strand
TGAAGGTGATATTTATAAAATTGATCCTGATGTATGCACTGATTGCGGTGCTTGCGCAGATGTATGCCCGGTTGACGCAATTCATCCCGAATAAGACCTGACTGACCGGTTAACCGCGTCATGAAACTTAAAGCCCGTGCTGTGGATGCAGCGTGGGCTTTTTTTGTCAAAGAAGGTCTAAAAGTCGAAAAGTCTCAAGGCCGAAAAGTCCGGGTATGCCAGTTCTTGTGCTGGGTTAATGTGTTTGAGATTGCTTGAGTTTTTTGGGTTGTCTTTGGTAATGCGGTGATTTATTGGATTAGTGAGTTAAGCGGGATTGAGGTTTAACCCCATACAGAACGAGAGACAATTCATTATCTTTGCACAGCACATGATACCCAACCCTTGGGTGCAAACTAAACTGATTTGGCAAAGCAAGAAGACAAATACCCTCCCTCACCGGATGCGACCATGACCTTCTGGAAGCATTTGGAGGAACTGCGCGGGCACCTGATCCGGTCGGCCCTCGCCGTGTTGCTGTTAGGCATCGCTGCCTTTATTGCCAAGGACTTTCTCTTTAACCAGGTCATCCTCGCACCCAAGGAGCCCTATTTTCTGACCAACAGGGCCTTTTGCTGGCTTTCAGCGCAGCTGGGCATCCCCGCCCTTTGCATCAACAAGGACCCGGTGCAGCTGATCAACATTGAACTCGCCGGTCAGTTTACCACACACGTCATCGTGTCGCTGATCGTGGGGATCATCATTGCGGTCCCTTACATCGTATGGGAAATTTGGCGCTTCATCCGGCCGGGCCTCAATGAAAGTGAGCGCGCCAACTCCCGGGGCGCCGTACTGGTCATATCCGGATTGTTTCTCACAGGGATCCTTTTCGCCTACTTCCTGATTGTCCCCTTGTCCATCAACTTTCTTGGCTCCTACCAGGTCAGCGGGCTGGTGGAAAACCAGATCGCCCTGCGCTCCTTCATCACCACGGTGACCACCATCACCTTTGCCGCCGGCATCCTTTTCGAGCTGCCCGTATTCGTTTTCTTCCTCAGCAAGGCCGGCATCCTCACCCCGGCAACCATGCGCAAGCAGCGCAAGCTCGCCTTCGTGCTGATCATCGCCCTGGCTGCCCTGATCACCCCACCCGACATCTTCAGCCAGATCATGGTGGGTGTGCCGCTTTTCATCCTTTATGAGATCAGCATACGGATCTCCCAGCGCACGATTGACAAGGCGCAAGCTCAGGGAGTGTAAAGGACAAAATGACGAAAGGACGAAAGGACAAAATGTCTAAAAGTCGAAAAGTCGAAAGGTCCAAAGGTCTAAGGATCTGGGGATGCGATGTGTTTTGCCCGGGCATAGAAGTTTGAGGGTTGGATTAAAGATATCCACAAATTAGCACAAATAGTTTTCACAGATACACACAAATGCCAGGTAACCTCAAAACCTAAGCTTTTGAACCATCAGCAACTGGAATTGTTACATCCTTAGGAAAAATGTATACATTGTAAAATACAAAAAAGAGGATGCGATGAACAACGCACAGTTTTACTACGCCAGGCCGGCAAACGAGCCGGTAAAGCCCTATACCAAGGACACTTCCGAGCGCCGCGAGCTGGAAGCAGAACTTCAGCGGCAAAGCGACATGCAGGTCGACATTCCCCTGATCATCGGCGGAAAAGAGATCCGCACCGGCAACACCGACAAGGTGGTGATGCCGCATAATCACCAGCACGTGCTGGCCACCTACCACAAGGCCACCGAAAAAGAGGTCAAGATGGCCATTGACGCCGCCATGAAGGCCCACAAGGAGTGGACTGAAATGTCGTGGGTGGAGCGCGTGTCGATCACCCTGAAAGTGTCCGAACTCATCGCGACCAAGTACCGTGCACTGATGAACGCCTCCACGATGCTGGGGCAGGGAAAGAATGCTTACCAGGCGGAAATTGAGGCAGTATGCGAGACCGTGGATTTCATCCGTTTCAACGCCCACTACGTCAGTGATATATATAATGACCAGCCGCACTCCGAGCGGGGCAACCTCAACAGGGTGGAATACCGGCCGCTGGAGGGTTTCGTCTTTGCCATCACCCCATTTAACTTCACGGCCATTGCCTCCAACCTGGCACTTGCCCCGGCCGTCCTTGGCAATACCGTAGTCTGGAAACCAGCCACCACGGCCTTGCTGTCCAATTATTACCTGATGCAGATATACCAGGAGGCAGGACTTCCTGACGGCGTCATTAACTTCCTTCCCGGACAGGGAAGGGTCATCGGCGATATCATTTTGCAGGATGAAAACCTCGGCGGCATCCATTTTACCGGGTCCGACACCACCTTCGACAACATATGGGAAACGGTGGGCAAGAGCCTGGGCAAATACCGCTCCTACCCTCGCGTGGTGGGTGAAACGGGTGGCAAGGACTTTGTGTTCGTGCATCCGTCTGCCAACACCGATGAGGTGGCCACGGCACTGGTGAGGGGAGCCTTCGAGTACCAGGGGCAAAAGTGTTCAGCCGCTTCCCGTGCTTACATCCCCAAATCACTCTGGTCGGAGATCAGAAAAAAAATGGGTAACAATATTGATATGATCAGGAAGGGAGACGTGCGCAACTTCTGCAACTTTGTGAATGCCGTCATTGATGAAAAGGCCTGGGACAAGATCATGGGCTATATTGACACGGCGAAAAACTCGGCTGATGCCGAGGTGATCTTTGGTGGAGAAGGCGACAAGTCGAAAGGTTACTTTATTGATCCCACCGTAATCCTGGCCAAAGACCCGCACTTTGTCACCATGGAAGAAGAGATCTTTGGCCCGGTATTGTCTGTGTACGTATATGAAGATGAGGACTTTGAAAAGACCCTGCATCTCTGCAACGAGACTTCGCCCTACGGCCTGACCGGAAGCATCTTCTCGAAAGACAGGTATGCCACTGTCAAAGCCTGCCGGATCCTCCGTTATTCAGCTGGAAACTTTTACATCAACGACAAGCCGACCGGCTCAGTGGTAGGCCAGCAGCCCTTCGGCGGCTCACGCAGGTCCGGCACCAACGACAAAGCCGGCAGCTATCTTAACCTCCTGCGCTGGACCAACCCACGGTCGGTTAAAGAGACCTTTAATCCCCCGACGGATTTCAGGTATCCATTCATGCATGAGGAAAAGTGCTATCAGGGTGAGTAAAGATTTTTGCGGCTGAGCGACAGCGAGGTCCTGAAAGCGAAGCGATTCGGAATTTGAGGCATGAAGTTACCTGCGGTGAAGCTTGATACGTGCATTGGAGCAGCAAGCTGTTGGGTTATTTCACCACAGTGACCTCTCCCCTGAGGGACTTCTGAAAGTATTTCTTGATTTTTGGGGCAGCATAGCCGTTGCCGAACAGGTACATCAGCTTGGTGACGGCTGTTTCTGTGGTCATGTCATAGCCACTGATGACCCCGGCCTTTTCCATCCAGGCACCGGTTTCATATTTGCCCATGATGACCGACCCGCCCTGGCATTGGGTCACATTGCAGACCACGAGGCCACGGTCCACAGCAGCCTGCACCTCCTCCTGGAACCAGCTGCAGGTAGGTGCATTCCCTGAGCCGTAGGTTTCCATCACCACCGCCTTCAACCCTTCGATCGACAGGACCGAGGTCACCACCTGGCGACTGATGCCGGGGAAAATTTTCAGGATGGCAATATCGGTGTCCATCCGGGTAAAGATCCTGAACTCCTGGTCTGTGGCCTTCTGGATGGCGGCTTCATTGTAGTTGATGTGCACCCCCGCCTGGGCAAGCACCGGGTAATTATCCGAACGGAATGCTTCAAAATGCTCCGCGTTGAATTTGTGCGTGCGATTGCCCCTGTAGAGCTGGTATTCAAAATAAATACAAACCTCCGGGACAACGGCGCGGCCGTTTTTCTGTGCAGCGGCAATCTCTATGGAGGTGATGAAATTTTCTTTCCCATCGGTACGGATTTTCCCGATCGGCAGCTGCGATCCGGTCAGGATCACGGGCTTGGAAAGGTTTTCGAGCATGAAGCTCAGTGCCGAAGCCGTATAGGCCATGGTATCCGAGCCGTGCAGGATCACAAAGCCATCATACTGCTCGTAATGTGCCTCGATGATTGTCGCCAGCCGGACCCACACTTCCGGTTCCATATTTGAGGAGTCGATGATGGGGTCAAAGGAAATGCTCTCAATGTGGCAGTTGAACTTCCGTATTTCCGGAATCTGGTCGGTAAGGTGTTCGAAGTCAAAGGGGTTGAGCACACCGGTTTCCGGATCTTCCACCATGCCAATGGTGCCGCCGGTGTATATGACGAGTATGTGAGGCTGATCAGGCATTTTGAGGCTAAGGTTAAGGCTGAGGTTGAGGTTAAGGTTGAGGTAGTCTAAACAACTGACGTGCATTCGCGGTAGTCACACGGGCCACCTCATCCATATCCACTCCTTTGATCTCTGCCACCTTATCTGCTACGTGCCTGACCCATGCGCTTTCGTTGCGCTTGCCGCGATGGGGCACCGGGGCCAGGAACGGCGCGTCGGTTTCCAGGATGATGTGTTCCAGGTCCACAGCGGCGACCACTTCGGCCATCAGGCTGTTCCTGTAGGTCACCACACCGCCGATGCCCAGCACAAAGCCCATGTCGAGAACTTTTTTTGCATCCTCCACCCCACCGGGATAACAGTGAAACACGCCCCGGAGGTTTTTCTGCCGGTAAGGCCATAAGACCTCAAACAGTTCCTTCAGGGAGTTTCGCGCGTGCAGCACCAGGGGGAGGTCATATTGCAGGGCCCATTCGATGTGGCGCTCAAGTGAGATTTTCTGCGCTTGCTCATAGCTGGTATCCCAGTACAGGTCGATTCCTGACTCCCCTACGGCAACAAAATCTCCTTTTTCAAACCAGGAGGCGATGAGGTCCAATTCGGTTTTATAGGATTCCTTCACAGAGGTGGGATGCAATCCCATCATTGGGAGGCAGGTATCCGGAAAAGCCCGTGCTACCTTGAGCATATCGGCAACCGTATGGCTGTCGATATTGGGCATCAGCATATGCGAGATGCCTTCTGAGGCAGCACGGGCGATCACATCCTTCCTGTCCTGATCAAATTGCGCCAGGTAGATGTGTGTATGCGTATCAATGAGATTCAACACTACAAGACTTTAAGCTCTTTTCCGATTTTGATGAATGCGTCCGCACACTGGTCGAGGTGCTCGGTTTCGTGGGCTGCCGAAACCTGCACACGGATGCGCGCCTGGCCTTTGGGCACTACCGGGTAGTAGAAGCCAATCACGTAGATGCCTTCGTCGAGCAGCCTGGCGGCAAACTTCTGCGACAGGGGTGCATCATAGAGCATTACGGCCACGATGGCAGACTGTGTCGGTTTCAGGTCGAAGCCGGCTTTTTCCATCCTGTTCATGAAGTACTCGGTGTTGCGATGCAGCTTATCCTGCAGCTCGTGGGTTTCAGCCATCATGTCGAACATCTTGATGCCGGCATTCACGACACCCGGAGGCAGGGAGTTGGAGAAGAGATAAGGACGTGAGCGCTGACGCAGCAGCTCGATGATCTCCTTGCGACCTGTGGTAAATCCGCCGATGGCACCGCCAAAGGCCTTACCCAGCGTCCCGGTGATGATGTCCACCTCGCCACGGATGTCATACAACTCCGTCACGCCGCGACCGGTCTTACCCACGACACCAGCCGAATGACACTCATCTACCATCACCATGGCATCGTACTTCTCTGCCAGCTCCACGATCTTGTCCATTGGCGCCGCATTGCCGTCCATCGAGAATACGCCGTCTGTAACAATAATGCGGAAACGCTGTGCCTGAGCCTCCTTCAGCTTGGCTTCCAGGTCTTCCATGTTGGCATTCTCATAGCGGTAACGGGCCGCCTTGCAGAGCCGCACCCCGTCGATGATGGAGGCGTGGTTCAGCGAGTCGGAGATGATGGCATCCTCCTTGGTGAGCACGGGCTCAAACACCCCGCCATTGGCGTCAAAACATGCCGCATACAGAATAGTATCATCCGTTCCAAAATATTCGGCGATCTTTTTTTCGAGCGTCTTGTGCAGATCCTGGGTGCCGCAGATGAAGCGTACCGACGACATGCCGAAACCCCGCTCGTCCATGCCCTCTTTGGCCGCCTGGATCAGGTCCGGGTGATTGGACAGTCCGAGGTAGTTGTTGGCACAAAAGTTAAGCACCTCCTGCCCCGACTCCACCTTGATCTTTGCGTCCTGGGGCGTCACAATGATGCGCTCTTCCTTATAAAGGCCCGCATCACGTATTTCCTGTAATTCCTTCTGAAGATGTTCCTTGATTTTTCCGTACATGGGATTCTTTTTTATGTGGTTTTCAGGGCAAAGATATTGTTTTTGATGAACATGGTTTTCGCTTTTCCTTCTTTTTGGAATCCGCAAAAAATGCATATTTTTGCCCATGCCCGGTTTTTGTCCATTGGCTTCCGGGAGCTGGGGAGTAAGAAGTAGAAAGTAAGAAGTAAGAAGTAAGAAGCAGGAAGTAATCCACAAATAAACACAAATGGGACGCAAATGCACACAAATGCCTCTATCGACTTCAAACCTCAAGCACATTGCAAACCTGGACTTTTAGACATTTCGACCTTTTGACCTTTTGACATTTTGTCTTTTTGTCTTTTTGTCTTTTTGTCCTTTTGTCTTTTTGTCTTTTTGACCTTTTGTCTTTTCGTCCTTTTGTCATTTCGTCACTCATTATAAACACTTAAACCATAAACGCATGAAAAACATTTTGGTAGTTGGATCAGCCGGACAGATCGGATCGGAGTTAACCCTGGCATTACGAAACATTTATGGCGGCGACCAGGTTGTTGCGGGTGTCCGCAAGACCAAGCCTTCAGAAAAGCTCCTGGAGACAGGGCCCTGTGAGGTCGTGGACGCCCTCGACAAGGAAGGCCTGGTGTCTGTCGTGGACAAGTACAAGGTTGATGTGATCATCAACATGGCTGCGATTCTTTCGGGCACCGGAGAAAAGAACCCGATGCTGGCCTGGGACGTCAACATGAACGGCCTGATCAACATCCTGGAGCTTGCCCGTGAGCGCAAGATGAAGCAGGTGTTGGTTCCCAGCTCCATTGCCGTTTTTGGTCCCACCACGCCTGTGGACAATACCCCGCAGGAGACCATCCTGAAGCCCACCACCATTTATGGGGTGACCAAAGTTGCCGGTGAGCTATTGGGTGATTATTATGTGAAAAAGTATGGGATGGACGTCAGGGGACTGCGCTACCCCGGCATCATCAGCCACGAAACCCTCCCTGGTGGAGGCACCACCGACTATGCCGTGGCCATCTATTATGAAGCCATAAAAAACAAGAAGTACACTTGCTTCGTCAATGAAAAAACGCGTCTCCCGATGATGTACATGCCGGACTGCCTCAAGGCAACCATTGACCTCATGGAAGCAGACTTCGACAAGCTGAACTATCACTGCGATTACAATGTGGGTGCGATGGACTTCACCGTGGCGGAGATGGCTGAATCAATCAAAAAGCACATTCCTGATTTTGAGATTAGCTACGAGCCTGACTTCCGTCAGGATATCGCTGATTCCTGGCCAAACTCGGTGGATGATTCCGCTGCCCGCAAAGACTGGGGTTGGAAGCCGGATTATGACCTGGATGCGATGACCGAAGACATGCTCAAGGCCATCGGCGAAAAGCACAAAAAAGGCCTCATATAGTTGGCTGTTGGCTGTTGGCTGTTGGCTGTTGGCTGTTGGTTATTGGCTGTTGGCTGTTGGCAAAAATACTCAAAGGTTTTTTTTAAGGCCCAGGCGATATTATCGCCCGTCTGGCAATTGACACTAAAAAATCCAGGAATCAATAATAACTAAAAAGGGATTCTTGCCAACAGCCAAAAGCTAAAAGCCAATAGCCAATAGCCAATAGCCAAAATCTTTTATCTTTGCATCTGCGTCAAAACACTGCAACCTGATGGATCAATTCATTGTATCTGCACGGAAATACAGGCCCGACACCTTCGATATGGTGGTTGGGCAGCAGGCGATCACCAATACGCTGAAGAACGCCATCAGGAACAATCACCTGGCGCAGTCTTTCCTTTTTTGCGGACCTCGGGGCGTGGGCAAGACCACCTGCGCCCGCATCCTTGCGAAGACGATCAATTGCCGGCAGGTCACCGAAAACATTGAGGCATGTAACACCTGTGAGTCATGCGAGTCTTTCAACCAGTCGCACTCCTTCAACGTGCATGAACTGGATGCGGCTTCCAATAATTCCGTAGACGGCATCCGTACCCTGGTGGAGCAGGTGCGGATACCTCCGCAGGTGGGCGACTACAAGGTATATATCATCGACGAGGTGCACATGTTGTCCCAGGCGGCCTTCAACGCCTTCCTGAAAACCCTGGAGGAGCCACCATCCTATGCCAAGTTTATCCTGGCCACCACCGAGAAGCATAAGATCATCCCGACCATCCTGTCGCGATGCCAGATCTTTGACTTTGCGCGCATCACGGTAAAGGACATCGGTAAGCAGCTTTCGTATGTGGCTGAACAGGAGTCGATAGAGGCTGACCCCAACGCACTGCATATCATTAGCCAGAAGGCCGACGGGGCCATGCGCGACGCGCTGTCCATCTTCGACCAGCTGGTCAGCATCACCGGCAACAGCATCACCTACGACCAGGTGGTCGAAAACCTGAATGTGCTGGATTACGATTACTTCTTTAAGATGACGGACCTCATCCTGGAGGAAAACGCCACGGGCATATTGCTCATGCTGGAGGAGGTGCTGCAGAAAGGCTTCGAAGGGGCTGATTTCATCACCGGCTATGGGGCGCACCTGCGCGACTTGCTGGTCAGCCAGGATCCGGCTACCCTGCAGCTTATTGAGACCAGCGACGACATCCGAGAAAAATACAAGGAACAGGCCGGAAAGTGCCCCAGGCCCTTCCTGATGCAAGCCCTGGAGGTCAACAACAAGGCCGACGTCCAGTACAAGACCTCCAGCAACAAGCGGCTGGTCCTTGAACTTGCCCTGCTGCAGATGGCTGCCCTGGAAAAAAAAAAGGCCAGCCCACAGCAATAAGCCCCCCAAAGAGACTCCCCCCCACTGAACCCCGGGCAAAAAAGCCATCCCACAAAGAGAAAAAGCCCGTCAAGGCGATAGAAGAAGCCCAAAAAACCACCGCGCCCTCCCTGAATGTGCCGGAAGGCCAAAAAAAGACGCCTGAAACACCCCGGATTCGATCCGCCGAAAAGGGCGCCATCAAAAAGGTAAGCCTGAAAATCAGCAGCACCGGGGAAAACAAAAGCCAGGAAGAGGAGCAGGCCACTTCACCGGCAAACTTACCCGCATCTCCGTTTTCTGCAAAAGAGCTGGCCACAGCCTGGGGCAGTATGGCAGCCAGGTATGAAAAAAGCAGCCTCTCGCTCCATATGGCGCTTACACAACACGACCCCCAATTAAAGGATACACATACGGTCATCGTTTATGTGGAAAACTCCATTCAGGAAGAGCTGATCCGGGAAAACGCTGCCGACATCCTTGCGTATTTGCACCAGAAACTGGACAACGCCCGGGTGCGCCTGGAGACAGTCATCCGGCAGCATAAAAAGAAACAGAAAGCATACCTTCCAAAGGAAAAGCTTGAAGAGCTGATCAAAAAGAACCCCCACATCAGCAGACTGAAGGATGAACTGGGCCTTGACCTGGACTATTCATAGCCCGTATTATTGCATAAATTAAGCGCTGTAAGCGCACCAATTAACAATTGTTAAAATACCGGTAAACTTATTTTCCATAATTTTGTTTGAATTTATACAATGTTTATATACTTTCACATTAAACTTACATGCATATGAGGCTGACAAAAAAATGTTTAATCTTTACCATGCTCCTGTTTGCGGTAGTTGCAACCCGCGCATCGGAGCACCGGATCGCCTTTGAGGAGTACACGCTCGACAACGGGCTCCACGTGATCCTGCACGAAGACAACACCACACCCAATGTCGTGGTGAACATCATGTACCACGTAGGTGCGAAGAATGAGTTCCGCGACCGTACGGGCTTTGCCCATTTCTTTGAGCACCTGATGTTCCAGGGCTCCGAGCACATCGGGCGTGGGGAGTTTGCGGAGATCGTCGAGCAGTCTGGAGGTTCGCTCAATGCCTTTACCAGTTTTGACGTGACCAACTATTTTGTCCTGCTGCCTTCAAACCAGCTGGAACTGGGCTTGTGGCTCGAGTCGGAGCGCTTGCTGCACCCCGTGATCGACTCTACGGGCATCGCCATCGAAAAAGACGTCGTCACGGAGGAGATGAAGCAGACCCGCGACAATCGCCCTTATGGCAGGATGATGACCGAAACCATCAAGCGTGCCTTCACCGTTCACCCTTATCAATCCGATGTGCTGGGCAAGGATGAACACATCCGCAACGCCACCAAAGAAGAGATCATGGCTTTCCACGACATGTTCTATGTGCCTGAAAACGCCGTACTTGTTGTGACCGGTGATATTCAAATAGATGAGACCAAAGCCTTGGTGGAAAAGTATTTCGCAGACATTCCCCGTGGTGGCCACGAGATTTTCCGTCCGGATGAGGTGGAGCCCGAACGCACGGAAGAGTTGCGTGACACAGTATATGACAACATTCAGCTGCCTGCATACATCCAGGCCTATCACATCCCTGCACAGGGCACGAAAGACTATTACGCCCTTAGCATGCTGGGCTCATTGCTGACCCAGGGAGAAAGCAGTCGTTTGCACCGCCGGATGGTCGTCGAAGAACAAACGGCGATGATGATCCAGGCCAATCCACTCGGACTGGAAGATCCCGGTCTGCACATGATCATCTCCATTCCCAACATGGGTGTCGACCCGATTGAGCTGGAGATGACCATCGACGAAGAGCTGGAACGGGTCCGCACCGAGCTCATCACCGAAGAAGAGATGCAAAAGCTACGCAATCAGGTGGAGACACGCATGGTTCGCGACAACACCACCATTGCCAGGAGGGCGATGAACCTGGCCAACTACCACCTGCTTTACGGGGATGCCAGCCTGATCAATACCGAAATTGACCGGTTTATGGAGGTGACCCGTGAAGACATCCTGGAGGTTGCGCAGAACTATCTGCACGATGACAACCGCGTGGTGCTGTTCTATATGCCCCAGCCCAACTAATCATTGCAATCAAGTCACCAAACGAAAAAAACAGATATATCATGAAGAAATTCAGCATGTTTTCATTACTCGCGTTTTTCCTGTTTTTCTCAGCCACTGCTGAGCTTGACAGGAGTCAGCGTCCGGAGCCGGGACCGGCGCCGGAGATCCAGTTGGGTGAATTTGAGTCTTTCGAGCTGGACAATGGGATGCAGGTGATCGTGGTGGAAAACCGCCAGGTGCCTGT
>PUOJ01000016.1 GCA_003552075.1 Bacteroidales bacterium | reverse complement strand
TTTTTGGTTTTGATTGTTGTAGAGTCCACAAATCCACACAAATGGCTTTCACAAATGCACACAAATGCCTTTGACAACCTTAAGCTACTGACAGTCTAATACTGAACTTTTTCACCCTCCTCGTGTTCCTCCCGGCACCCTGCATTCAGCGCTCAGCGCTGGCATTATCCCGGTTAAACACATACTGCAACATATTCGCTCCCATGCGCAGGGCCTTCAGTCTGACCTCCTCCGGGTTTCCGTGCACAGACTGGTCTTCCCAGCCGTTGCCCAGGTCGATCTCATAAGTATAATACAGGACCAGGCGGCCCTCATAGATGATGCCAAAGCCTTGCGGCGGCTTGCCATCGTGTTCATGAATCTTTGGCGGTCCGTCGGGGAAGGAGAAGGCCTGGTGATAGATGGGATGATCGTGCCGCAGTTCCACAAGCTCATGGTCCGGAAATACTTTTTCGATCTCCCTGCGGAAGTAGGGGTCAAGTCCATAGTTGTCGTCCACATGCAAAAAGCCACCTCCTTTCAAGTATTTACGCAGGTTTTCCGCCTCCTGCTGAGAGAATACCACGTTTCCGTGGCCGGTCATATACACGAATGGGTAGTTGAACAACCTGGAGCTGCCCACTTCCACCGTACCAACCTGGGTGCTGATGCTGGTACCGATATGTTCATTGGCAAAGCGCACCAGGTTGGGCAATGCGGTAGGGTTTGAATACCAGTCGCCGCCGCCGCGATACTGCAAGGTGGCAATTTGATGGTGTTGTGCTTCAAGGCTTAGCGAGGCAGCCAGGAAAAAAACCAGGAAGATGGAAAGCTTTCGGATTTTATAAATCATAAATAGTTATGTGTTTGTTTTTTAATGTGTTGAAAGGGCAAAAGGACAAAAAGACAAAAGGACAAAATGTCTAAAAGTCCGGGCATGTCATGAATTTTGCAGTTATATAGTGTTTGAAGTTTGAAGTTAAGATATCCACAAATTAACACAAATAGTTTTCGCAGACACACACAAATGCTTCGGACAACTTCAAACCTCAAACCCATGTAACCACTGTCTCTGTCGTCCAAACAGCGTCTGCAACGACTTATTAAAGCAATGCATTCATGCTGTTTGCCTGTACACACAGCGCGAGGGCTGCTGTCTCGGTTCTTAAACGATGCTCGCCCATGGATATTGCGGTAAAGCCTTGTGCTGCCGCTGCTTCTGTTTCCCTCTCAGAGAAATCACCTTCCGGGCCGACCAGGAAAAGTGCGTCACTTCCTGGCGTGTATATATCCCTCAGATGCTTTCTGCTACCTTCTGCGCAATGCGCAATGAAACGATGACCTGTTTGGGGTTGCAGGAGAAATTCCTCCAGCGGGATGGCAGCATTTAACCTGGGCAGAAATGCACGCAATGACTGTTTCATCGCAGCCACAAGGATCTTTTCGAGTCTCTGCGGCTTGATGATCCTGCGCTCACTTTTTTCACAGATCACGGGGGTGACCTCATCGATGCCGCACTCGGTGGCCTTTTCAAGGAACCACTCGAAGCGGTCGATGTTTTTTGTGGGAGCCACGGCCATATGTAGATGAAAAGGGCGCTTCCCCACCTGGTGTTCCCTTGCTGCGACTGCAAAAATGGCTTCCCTGGAACCGGCATCCTGCAAGACGGCCCGGCAACGGTTGCCTTTGCCGTCGACGATGATGGCCTCCTGTCCCGGTCGCATCCGCAATACCCGCAAGCAGTGCCGCGACTCCTCCTGGCTCAGCGTGATCGCATCTCCTTGTAGCTCCTGCTCATAAAAGATGTGCATGACCCTTGTGCATTTGCATCCTAAACACCTTGTTGGAACTTGTGATTGCCTTCAGGCTTTAGCCGCGGCCCCCGGACCCCAATCCATTGACACGGATGTGGCCTTGCCTGCGAAACCTCATTCCAAAGTAAACAAAGATAATTGAAAAACCGTTGAATGCTAAGGGAAAAAAACTTGCTTTCGAGGATAAGGTGTCCGTTCCAGGTTCGTGATTTTGATGTACTTTTATGAATAATGCATATGCATTTGCCACGAAGGTTCAAACGGCAAGCAATTTGCCTGTTTTACCATTATTCATATAGAAACCAATCCTTTCAGATATCATGGATATCACCTCCCTTTTCTTAGGTCCGAAGTCGGAAAACAACGAGACCTTCAAGCGCTTCTTCGATGTGATCGTAGAGGACATTCTCAACTTCCGCAACAATTACCATCCGGATGACCCGCCGCTGATCTCGGAGCGGCACAAGCTTACGGATGCCTATAACCACACCCGTGCGGATTTCATGCAAGAGCTCAAGGCCATGCTCAGCAAGCTGCGTGCCCATTCCATTCCTTCCTGGGATACGTCATACCTTGCGCACATGAACAGCGACCTGATATACCCTGCGATTGCCGGATACATATCGGCGATCATGTACAACCCCAATAATGTCACCGGTGAGGTGTCTACCGTGACCACCCAGTGGGAAATGGACTTCATCGGCAGTTTGTGCAAGATGGTCGGTTATCCTTCATATTCGGCGGTTGCGGCCAGGGGATCGTGCGGGGAGGAGTACGCCTGGGGCCACCTGTGCTCCGGGGGCACCGTGGCCAACATCGAAGGCCTGTGGGTGGCGCGCAACCTCAAATACATGCCGCTGGCGCTGAAGCTGGCGATGGACAAGGAGCCGGACAGGTTTGGTTTTTTGCGGGAGGTGAAGGTATCCTATTTTGAGGGGGAGCCAGTCAAGGTGGCTGATCTTGATTACAAGGCCCTGTTTAACCTGTCGCCAGACCTGTGCTATGCTTTTCTGAACAAGCTTAGTCGCCGTTACCAGAAGCAACACCCGGATGCGGAGCCCCTGCTGCAGGCCATCAAGGGTTACAGCTTGCAGTACCAGGGCATCCAGGGCATCCATGCGATGATCAGGGAAGAAACCGGGGCAGAGCTGCCTTACCCGGTGGTGATTATTGCCCAGACCAGGCATTATTGCTGGGAAAAAAGCATGGAGGTGCTGGGTCTGGGGATCAGGCAACTCCAAACCGTGCCTGCAGACATCAACTACCGGCTCGACATTGGCAAGCTGCGCCAACACCTTCAAAAACATAAAGATGTCCCGGTGCTGGCGGTGATCCCTATCATCGGCACTACTGAGGAGGGGGTGTTTGACCCGATGCATGCCCTGGTGGATCTGCGGCGGGAGCTGGAAAAGGAAGCCCGGTCGTTTTACATCCATGCAGATGCCGCTTATGGTGGATATTATGCCTCCCTGTTTACCACGGAGGATTTCGGACGACACCCGGATCATCGGGCTGCCGTCGCAGATTTCAAAAAAAACACCAGCAGGGATGCGCAAGGCCATTATGTAACGGAAGAGGGCTTTGTGATCAGGGAAGGTGAGCTGGATGCTGTGGACAAGTCGCTGGCGGATATCTTTGAGCCGATCCGGGCCTTGCATCATGCCGATTCGATCACCATAGACCCGCACAAGCTGGGATACATCCCGTATCCTGCCGGCAGTGTCATTTTTAAAAACCATGAGGCCAAGGACCTGATCTCTTTTGAGGCGCCTTACCTGAAGTGGAGCGGTGACACCCAACCTGGTGCGGAACGCATTTTCCTGGGTCAGGCCACACTGGAAGGCAGCCGTCCGGGAGCCGCTGCCGCCGCCTGTTACCTCGCGAGCCGCATTGTGCCCCTCCACATCGCCGGACACGGCAAGCTGATGCTGCACAACATGATCGCGGCAAAAAAATTCTACCACACCATCCCCGAAGAAGCAGCTGATCAGTGTAAGATCGTGCCGCAATACTATCCCGAGACCAATGTGGTGTGCTACAGCATTGGATATCCTGGCGTGGTGGAGCATCCCAGGTACATGAACCTGCTTGCCAGCAAGGTGTTTGACAACATGACCAAAAAGATCTCCAGGCTGACATCCAGCTATGAGTACTTCATCTCCAAAACCAGCATAAACTACAAAGATTACCAGGCCCAGATTGATGCCATGCAGAAGCAGGCCGGCATTCCGGAAGAGAGCCTGCAGCTGGCCGGCCACGAGGATCACGGCGACTTCTTCATCCTGCGCAGTGTCCTGATGAACCCGCTGGCCCTTGGCCTGCCGGATGATTATTATTCGGGTTTCTGGAACCGGGTTGCTGAATTAGCAGAAGATGCCCTGGAAGACATCCTGGAGGACCTGATCAAAACCCGGTTTGGAAATAAGCGCGTGCCGGTACTATGGGTGGAAAACAGGGGCTCTGTGGAAAAAATCAAGGATGCCATTGAGCTCAGCGGGCTGGGTCGTTACTTTTCCTTTTCCTTCCTTTCGGACAATGAGTCGATCTGCGACTTCATGTACCGGGCAGAAGACAGTGTGCATATTGGACACGCCGGCACCCGCCTGGTGATCACCGACCTTTGCCTGGAAGGCACCTATGAAGACAAGGTGGATGTCAGCAAGCTGTTTCCGTTGATCCGGAAGGCGGTGAATCAAGGGCAGCAGATCATCTGTTACAGTAAATATGTGGCTGATGACCGTTCTGACGCGGCTGCTACGAAGCAGGCCATCCTGGATGAAGCTACGGGTCAGGGTAAGGAGCCCGGCAAGGCTGCACAAGTACACTTTGTGGGCAAGGTGTCGAGCTTTGAGAACATCGAGGCCTACCCGGAGGGCTCGCGGATGGTGCATGCCTTCAACCGCGAGAAGCGACGGCTAATCAAAAAGATGATCCTTGCCTTGCAGCGTGTGGGCACGGCTTAATCCAGCACTGCTTTTTTCTTCAGCGGATGGAATACCGATGACCACCACATGATTCCGGCGCCGATGACCAGGCTGGTGATGGATATGGAGAAGGCCACCGTGAACCCCCAAAGCTCATAGAAGACCACGCCCAGCAGCGGGGCGAAGATGGCCCGCACGGCGGTCAGGCCGAGGTGTATCGACTGGTACATGCCGGCTTCGGAGGGGGCACAGAAGTAGGCCGAACCGATACTCCACATCAGCACCATGGTGGCGGCAAAGATCCCGTGGAAAAGAATGTAGAAAATCAGCGTGTGGTACAGGGTGATGTCCCAGAAGGAAATGTAGCCATCGAAGCGCTGGGTGAGGATGAGTGTAAAGATATAGGCTGCCATCGACAGGAAGGAGAGCGTGGCAAAGCGCCTGGGGTCGATGCGTCCGATCAGGTTGCCAAAGAATGGCAGGATGAGGATGGCCAGCAGGTTGTAAGCATTCCTATAGAAAGCCACGCTCGAATAATTGAGTCCCAGGCCAAACTCCCAGAACAGGATGATGACCGTAAAAGAGCCCATGAAGCCAAAGCCATAAAACATGAAGGCGATCTGGAAATGGCGGTAAGGAACGTTTTTGATCAGGATGTTGGCCATCTCCGCCACCGACTGTTTGATGCCCTGCCAGATGGAATGGGTCATTTCGGGCGGTTCTTCCTGTTTGTAGGGGATGAGGGAAAGCAAAAATATGGAGGTCATGCCAAGCACCGCCGCGACCGGAAACACATACACAAAGATGTAGTGGTTGGCGTCGAGCGCCCATCCGTAGACGAAGGTGGTGATCATCATCACGATCTTGTTGGCGGTGGTGGCATAGCTGTAGAATTTGCCAAAGTTTTCGTGCGAGTAGGTGTTTTTCAGAAACAGGTTGATGCTGGGAAATACGATGGGGTTGGCCAGGAAATAGAAAAGAAAGATGGCCAGGAAGATGTAGTGATAGATGGAGTCTCCGGTGAGCTGTTCTGCGCTCTGCGGGAAAAAAAGCAGCAACAAGAGGGGGAGTCGTGTGATGATGGCTGTCCGGCGCAGCAGGTTTTTCTTGTTTTTGATCCTTCGCAGAAAGGTGCTGAAAAAGATCAGGAGCAGGAATACCAGGGTGGAGAACTGAAACAGAACGCTCATTTGGTAGCTGGAGCCCATCAGGCTCTTCACGAAAACGAACTCGTTGAGGGCAATGAGCCCTGCCAGGATCCCTTCAATGACAGAATAGGAAAAATGCAGGGCAAACGTCTTTTTTTCTTCCCGGCGAAGCCCCCTGATTGGCAAGGATATCATTGCTTTGTTGGCGATTAGCGTGATGCACTGTCGTAAGTATGGGTCATGATCCCGTATGCGACGCCAAAGGTAATCACATTTCCGGAAAGATCCGTGCCGCCGGGATTGTCGTAGTCGACGATATGGTAATTTACTGAGATCGCAAATAGGTTGCCCCTGTCGAACCTTCTGTGCAAGGTCATGCCGGCGTGGAGGTTGAGGGTTTGCAGGTCGCCGGTAAGGCCTGCCTCCCGGTCAGCGGTGCTTGCCGGATCAATGGCATCATATGCCAGGCCTCCTGTCATGAACAGCGAGTGCCCAGGACGGTTAAGGAGGTCTATGCCTGCCTGCAAGCCGGCCGTCATCTGCAGGAAGTTGTTTGTGCTTACGAAGCTGCCCCCGACCTCCGTGGTGTAGGGCCTGGATGTATTCCCAAAGCCAAGCCTCAGCTGAATGCCATAGAGTGCCCTGCCCCGGACAACGTCTACCGACATGCCCACCTGCGGATGAACGCCCAAGGCATCCAGGTTGCCGGAAGGGTTCCAGAAGCCAAAATATAAACCACCAAAGGCATAACCCGCAGGCCTCACCTCCTTGGTCTCTTCAATATATTCGTTATACAATGAATCAACCCTGGTGCCTTCAAGCGCTCCGTTTTTAAGGTGGCTCATGGCACGCGTAAAATCGTTGCCATAAAATTCCGTGAAAAAAATTTCTACCGGCGAGAGGTCCTCGTAGACTTGCAGGCTTTCAGCCATTGAAGAAGTGAATTGACGGTAACCCTCGTCGATCGTGTGGTACTCCCATTCGCCAAAATGAAAATAATCGTGCGTATCCTTGTCGCTTTCGGTGGCCTCGCGATAATCCATCAGCATGGCGGGCAAAAGGTCCGGGAGCCAGTCTTCGTTGAAGGTGTTGGTCTCTATTTGCCATAGGATGGTAAAGCGCATCATGGGCTCCGTAATACCACAGGACTCCTCCCAGTAACGCAGGATGGCCTGCAGCGTGTCCGTCTTTTCTTCCTGGTAGTAGCCGGGGATCAAGCTTGTGGAGGACCGGGCAATGTCTTCACAGTCAATGCTGTGACGGGTGATCATCTCCTCCACATCAATGTCCTGTGCCATCAAACCCGCGGTACCCGTAATGAGACCTGCAAGCAAGAAGGGAAATAAAAAAAGATGGAACGGCTTCATGAGTTGATTGAAAGTGAGTTGATTGAAATGGTTAAAAGGCATTTTCTGGACAAGTCATTGGTTGTTTTTTGAAAGGGTTAAACAAGCATTCTGACAAGTTAAACGGCATTGCGCAAACAAGTTAAAACGCTGTGCCTGCATAAATAATCGCAACAAAAGTATGCGCTTTTCGTCAAAAATCCGTTACTTTACAGTACAAAAAACACACCAAAAAAATGAAGAAGACCTCAATATTTCTGTTGTCGTTGCTGATGCTTGCCTGTGCTCAGCCTGATCAAAAAGAAGAAAAACAGCCTGACCCGGTGATGATTTCCGGCCAGGTAGAGAACCCTGCTGATCAAGTGATGGAGGTGTTTTATTACACCGACTTCATTACCAACAACACCGTGTCAAAGGAAGTGGTCCTTGGGGAAAACAATGACTTTGCTTTTGAACTCCAGTTGGATGAACCCCAATACGTGTATTTCCGCATCCCCCGCCGAACGGTCACCCTTTACCTGCGGCCGGAGGCGGACATCAACCTGGTCTTTGATGCGTCCAATATGGATGTGCTCCCCATGGTTACCGGTGACAAGGCGGAAGAGAGCATCTTCCTCCTATCTTACAATGCCGATGTGGAGAGAAAATATGGCCAGATGACCCGGATGAACAAATCCAGGGACAAAGAGCCAGCGGATTTTCGCTCTTTTGCCGAGGATGTCTATCACGAAAAACAGACCTACCTGGAAAACCACGAACTCTACCATGCGCTTGATTCGGCTTTTCTTTCGCTGATGCAGAGCAACATCCGGTATGAAAAGCTTAACATGCTGATGGACTATCCGGCCATGCGGGCTTATATGAAGGAAAGTGATGTCCCGGTGGTCTTGCCAGATGATTATTATGCCTTCCTTGAGCAGGAGAATCTGTTTGATGATCAGCATGTACGGTCGAGACCCTATTACAACTTTTTGAACAAATACTTACACCATTACCTCGATGCCTATGTGGACCGGGAGGAGATGGAGACTGCGGGTTATGAACGCATGCGTTTTGATACGGCCAGGAGTTTGTTTTCCGGCAAGACGAAGGAGCTGGTCATGGCAGAAGTGGTGATTTCGGCCTTGAGTTTTGGCGATTTCGGGGTTGCGGAGCAGCTCTATGAGGAATATGCCGGTTTGGCTGACGGCTGGCCTTTGTCAGTGGCGGAAAGTGAATATGAAATCATTGCTGCGCTGGCACCCGGCATGCCTGCGCCTGGCTTCACCCTGACCGATATTGAAGGGGAGGAAGTGTCGCTTGATGATTTCCTGGGCAAGGTGGTCTATCTTGACTTCTGGGCCAGTTGGTGTGGCCCGTGTATGCAGCAGGTGCCGCACGCCAGGCAGCTGAAAAAAAGGATGCACGACCAGGAGGACCTGGTTTTCCTGTACATTTCAGTAGACACCGATGAAGATGCCTGGCGGAGAACGGTGGAAGAACAGGAGATTGCCGGTGTACACCTGAATGTGCGCGGTTTTGGGCACGAGGTACCCGACAGCTATAACCTGAAAGGGGTGCCTACCTTCTACCTGATCGGGCGGGATGGCCGCATCGTGGATAATAGGCCGCCAAGACCCAGCCACGACAATATCGATGAGGTCCTGCTCGCCGCACTGGAAGAACGGGAGCCTCGCAGTCATCCGCCGGTTGAGTTGAACGGTCATTTTACGGAAACTCCCGGCAGGGCCGTGGAGATCAATTTCTTCCGGGATTTTATCAACAACGACAGGAAGGTAATGGAGCTCACCCTGGATGAGGAAAACCGGTTTGCGGAAAGCTTCAATGTGCCCGGTCCCGTGATGGCGACCGTCACCGCGCCCCACGGCAGGCAAAATCTCTTCCTGGAGCCTGGCTACTACCTGGAGATGGCACCCGGCAGCGATGGGGATGAGCCCCCGCTAAACTTCACCGGCTTGGGCGCCAACGAAAACCACTTCCTGATGCATTACGAAGCAGATGTCAGCTCCCGGCTCACATCTTCCTACCTGAATGACATGGCTGGCAGGCTTGATGCAGATGATTATGTGCTTTTCGCTGACAGCCTTGCCTTGGCCAAAATGCAGTATATGGAAAGCTGGAAGGAAGAGGCGATGCTCAGGGATCACTTTGTAAGCTATTTTGAGACACAGGTGCAGACCGAAAGATATAACCAGCTGCTGGCCTATCCTGCGTTGCATCAACGGATCAACGAAATGGATGAAGAGCCCGAACTGCCGGAAGGTTATTTCGACTTCCTGGATGAGGCCGTGCAATCTGGCAACCAGGCCTTGCAACACCCGGACTATGCCTTGTTCCTGCTTTCCTACCTGGATTTTCGTGCCCGGGCTTATGCCGACACCGTGTTTGAAGACCTGTCTGTCCATGAGCGGAACTACCAGCTGGCGGCAGAATACCTTGAGGGCAGGCCAAAACAATACGTGCAGGCAGTGGCCGTCAGCCGGGAGATGAACTCCGGCGACCTGGATGCGGCCCTGGGTATGTACGACGATTATATGGCGGGTCCTGCTGCTGATGCCTACAAGGAAAGCCTGGAGTCAGCCTGGGAGCGGATCAGGGCACTTTGGGCAGGAGAGCCTGCACCGGCATTCAGCATGACGGACATCGACGGCAACGAGGTGTCGCTCTCGGATTACGAAGGGAAGGTGGTCTATCTGAAGTTCTGGGCCTCCTGGTGCCCGCCTTGCATGCGCCAGGTGCCACCGGCGGCTGAGCTGAAGGAAAGGCTGGCCGATGAGGAGGACCTGGTATTCATGTATGTCTCCATCGACACCGACCCGGAAGCGTGGCGACGTTCGGTGGAACGCAACGAGATCACCGGCGTGCATATGCGCACCCCGGGACGCGAACGCGGCGTGCCGGCGCTTTACAACGTGCGCTGGATACCCACATTTTACATCATCGGCCGCGATGGAAACATCCATGACCACCGTCCACCCGTCCCCTCCGACGAAGAGGTGGATGAGGCGCTCCTGGAAGCGCTCCATGGGCCGGTATGATAAACTTTTATCTTTCCCCTTACTCTGCCTGAAGGGAAAAATACCTTTCCACCTCCGCCAGGTCATCCTGCGGCGGATGCAGGTCTTTCACCACCTTGCCTCTTTCCAGCAGGATCACGCGGCTGCAGATTTCCGTGAGGTGGTTCAGGTTGTGGCTGGAGATCAGCATCGTGGTCCCGCGGGCTTCATTATCTGCCTTGAGCAGCTTGCGGATGATGATCTGGGAGCTGGGATCCAGGAAGTTGAAAGGCTCGTCGAGGATCAGCAGCTCAGGGTGCACCAGCATGGCCGCCACAATGCCCACCTTTTGCTTGTTGCCGGTCGACAGGTTGCGGATGTATTTATTGTTCCCATTGATCTCCTCTCCCAAAAACCGGTCAAAACCTTTCAGCTGCTCATCCACCGCTTTTTTGTCCATCCCGTAAACTTTGCCCGTGAAATGGAAAAACTCTTCCGGGGTCAGGAAGTCGATCAGGAAACCCTCATCCAGGAAACTTCCCGTACGATGTTTCCAGTGTTCACTACCGGCCACGGCCTTGTCGTCGATGAGGACTTCTCCTTCCGTGGCTTCGATGAGGTCGAGGAAGAGGCGCAGGAGCGTAGTCTTGCCGGCACCGTTGTTGCCCACGATGCCGGTGAGGCTTCCCGGGGCGATGTCCAGCGAAGGGATGTCCAGGGCGAACTGTTCGCCGTACTGCTTTTTAAGTTGCTCGATGCGGATGCGGTCCATTACCGTTCTCTGTATTTGTTTAATAGCTGATGTTTCTGATTCAGAAATTTTTTGGCGATGCCGCGGGTCCATCGCTTATGGAAGACTATGAACAGCAGGCCGGAAGCGGTGGCCACGATGAAGACGCTTTGCTCTGATGGGAAGGGCAGGAAAAAGGAGATCACCATGACGCCAATCACCGACAGCATCGACACCAGGATGGTGAGGAACAAGGTGCCGCTGGTGCCTTCCATGTTGAAGCTTGCCCTTTTGTTGGGATCCATCCGGGTGCTGTTTTTGACACCAGCATGCATCAAAAAGGCAAACAAGGGGCCGGTCACGTAAAAAAACATGCCTGCCATCAGCCAGATGACCTTCGGACTATGCCATGAAAGCAGCACCAGGACAGGAATCAGCTGCAGGAAGCCCAGACCGGCATGGAAATAGTATTTTGCCCGGATGAA
>PUOJ01000099.1 GCA_003552075.1 Bacteroidales bacterium | reverse complement strand
TTCCGGATGCATAAGGCACACCTGTCGCGCACCACACGCCTCTATATGAAGCTCGTCTTCATCCTCAGCCTGCTCCTGCTTATCACCTGGCCCCTGAACCCGCAGGAACTACACACTGCCACCATCCCCATGATTGCACTTTCTGCACTCTTTACAGCTCCTGCGGTCTTCCCTGGCTTGCGCTTGTTTAATAAAAAGCAGGAAGCAGGAAGTAAGTAACACCTCAATCTTTACCTTAATCTCCGTTTTCGTGGGTGGATTAAAAATATTTATTATCTTTGCACCCTGAATTTGAGCCCGTTGATTTATCCAATATATGACCTGCGGCAGTTATTCACCGTTTGTTGTGAATAAATTTGCTGAAGAAAAGACTAAGTTTTATCTTTGCACCCCCATTTGAGGGGTGGGTACGTATTATTCAATCAGATACAGCAAAAGACCAGACAATGAATACATTAAGTTATAAAACCCCGTCAGCCAACCGGGCGACTGTAGAAGTACAGTGGCACATAGTGGATGCTGAGGGACAAACACTTGGCCGCATGGCTTCCGAGGTGGCGAGGATACTTCGTGGCAAACACAAACCAGACTTTACTCCCCACGTCGATGGGGGTGACCATGTGGTGGTGATCAATGCGGAAAAGATCCATCTTTCCGGAAAGAAGTGGGATCAGAAGGAGTATGTCCGCCACACCGGCTATCCCGGAGGGCAGCGCACCAAGACAGCCACCCAGATCATGGCCAAAAAGCCCACTTTCATGGTGGAGAAAGCCATCAGGGGCATGCTCCCCAAGAATAAGCTTGGCCGCAGGATGTTTTCCAAACTGCATGTTTACCAGGGCAGCGAACATCCGCATGAAGCACAACAACCCAAAGTACTCAACCTCAACACAAAATCATAAGCATGGACGTAATCAACACTTCAGGAAGAAGGAAAACCGCCATTGCCCGTGTCTACCTTAAACCAGGCAACGGTCAGATTGTGGTCAATAAAAAGGACTACAAGGAGTATTTTCCAACAGGAGTTTTGCAATATGTTGTAGATCAGCCTTTTAACATAACGAACAACCAGGGTAAATTTGATGTGTATGCCAACCTCAATGGGGGCGGCGTAAAGGGCCAGGCCGAAGCACTTCGCCTTGCTGTATCAAAGGCCCTCATCGAATTGGATGCTGAGCACAGGCCTCCACTGAAAGCCAAGGGGTTGCTCAGAAGGGACCCGCGAATGGTGGAAAGAAAGAAGCCCGGCCAGCCCAAGGCGAGGAAAAAGTTCCAGTTCAGCAAACGCTAATCACCTATTTATTATCAACACATCATGGCAAGAACAAATTATAATGAACTCTTAGATGCTGGTGTACATTTTGGCCACCTTAAAAGGAAGTGGAACCCCAACATGGCACCTTATATATTCATGGAGCGCAATGGCATCCACATCATCGACCTCAACAAAACCATTGCCAAGGTTGATGAAGCTGCCGCTGCGCTGAAGCAGATCGCCCGCTCCGGAAAGAAGATCCTCTTTGTGGCCACCAAAAAACAGGCCCAGGATACCGTCAGGGACCTGGTCAAAGAGGTCGATATGCCTTTTGTGACTGAAAGGTGGCCCGGTGGGATGCTCACCAACTTTGCGACCATCCGCAAGGCCGTACGTAAAATGGCCGCCATTGACAAGATGGCTACTGACGGCACCTTCGACAACATGGCGAAGAGAGAGCGCTTGCAGGTGATGCGTGAGCGCGCCAAGCTGGAAAAGCAGTTTGGTAGCATCGCTGACCTGAACAGACTCCCCGCTGCCATTTTTGTCGTCGACATCTGTAAAGAACATATCGCGGTGAAAGAAGCGAAAAAGCTGAACATTCCCACTTTTGCCATCGTCGACACCAATGCCAATCCGCAGGACGTCGATTTTGCCATCCCGGCCAATGACGATGCTTCCAAGTCGATCCACATCATCGTGAAGCTGGTGACAGAAGCGATCCAGGAGGGACTTGCCGAGCGCAAGCTCGACAAGGACAAGGCAGCAGAAGAGGAGGAAGAAAGAGAAAGGGAAGAAGAGAAAGAAAGGCAGCGTCTCCAGGCCCTGGAAGAAGCTGATGATGAAGACCTCTCGGCCGACGAGCTGGAGGAGAAGAAAGCCCGCCTTGCTAAAAAAGCCAAAATGAAGGAACAGGAGAAGGAAGCTGCAGGTAAGGATGCGCCTAAAAAAGGTGGCAGAAGACCACGCAAACAAAGCTAAATCCTTCCGCCAAGTTGCTAACCCGTTTTTCATAACATGTAATATCAAGACTATGTCAAAAATATCAGCCGCTCAAGTAAATGAGTTAAGGAAAAAGACAGGCGCAGGCATGATGGACTGCAAGAAAGCCCTTGTAGAAACCGAAGGTGACTTCGACAAGGCGATCGACATCCTGCGCAAGAAAGGCCAGAAACTGGCCAGCAGCCGTGCCGACCGTGCTGCCACCGAAGGTGTGGTGCTCAGCGCCACCAATGAAGCAAAAGACAAGGCATATGCCGTGATGCTCAACTGCGAAACCGACTTCGTGGCACAAAACCAGGAAGTGATAGACTTTACGCAGAGCATTTTGGATGCTGCCGTGAAAAATGACTGTGCCGACAAGGACGCCCTGAAGGCGATCACCTGGGAAGGCCGCGGACTGGAAGAACACATCACGGACATGGTAGGCAAGACCGGTGAAAAGATGGAGCTGGGAGAATACGGTCGCGTGACAGGCGCACGCGCATTTGCCTATACGCACCCTGGCAACAAAATTGCTGCCATTGCCGCACTCAGCAAGGCGGAGGTGAATGACATCGACACCATTGGCAAGGACGTGGTGATGCAGATCGCTGCCATGGCACCCGTATCGCTTGACAAAGACAGCGTACCCCAGGATGTGATCGACAAGGAAATCGAAATCGGCAAAGACCAGGCACGCCAGGATGGCAAGCCCGAAGAGCTGCTGGAAAAGATTGCGATGGGGAAGCTCAACAAGTTCTTTAAGGAGAGCACCCTGATCAACCAGGAGTTCATCAAGGACAATAAGAAAACCGTTGGCCAGGTGCTAAAAGCCGCTGACAACGAACTAACCGTTGTGGAGTTTAAGCGTCTTTCGCTGGTTTAACGAGCGTTCCGCGCGCATTGCCGCGCACCACGATATCTTCTAAAACACCCTTTTCATGAATGTCAAAGACAATGATGGGAAGGGTGTTTTCTTTGCATAAGGTGAATGCCGTGGCATCCATCACCTTCAGGTTTTTAGCAATGGCTTCATCAAAGCTCAGGTTATCGTAGCGCACCGCTTTTGGGTCTTTTTCCGGATCAGCAGAATAGATGCCGTCCACTCGCGTGCCCTTCATGATGACATCCGCCTTGATTTCCAGGGCACGCAATGCTGCTGCCGAGTCTGTCGTGAAGAATGGATTTCCCGTACCTCCCGCAATGATCACCACATGTCCTGACTCCAGCAGGCTGATGGCCTTGCTGCGGCTCATCTTCTCACACATCGTCTCTACGGGAATCCCCGACAATACGGTCGCCTTAAGCCCTTTGTCCTGCAAAGCGGTCTGCAGGGCCATGCTGTTAATGACGGTGGCCAGCATCCCCATCTGGTCGCCGGTCACCCGGTCGAAGCCCTTTGAAGACCCCTGAAGCCCCCTGAAAATGTTGCCGCCACCCAATACGATGGCCGTCTGTACACCATTTTTAACCAACATGCCGATCTCCCCGGCATAGGCCTCCAATGCACCCGGATCAATGCCCAGACGGTTCCCGCCAGCCAGCGACTCTCCACTTAACTTTAATAATATGCGTTTGTAGTTTGTCATGGATTTAAATTTTGTCAAAATGTCGAAATGTCGAAATGTCGAAATGTCGAAAGGTCTAAATGTCAAGAATTTAGTGGCACCTGTTAAAATATCAGGAATATACCTGGTTAAATCTAGACGCCTAGATTTTACAGCGATAATCTAAATAACAGGGATTTAAAAACTTAATCTCAAGGCCAAAATTATACTTGTTCTTGCTTAGTTACATACTGCAAGTTTACGATTTTTTTTCCAGCCAATGACCCTTCCTTCTTTCGACTTTTCGACCATTTATCCTTTCGCACCTTCCCCTCCCCGCCCGGAAGCTTCGCCGTACAAAGTCCACCCAAACACCCCAAGCCCACCGCGTACCCCGACTTTTCGACTTTTCGACCTTTCGACATTTTGTCCTTTCGTCCTTTTGTCCTTTCGTCCTTTCGTCCTTTTGTCTTTCCCCCTGTCATATGAACACATTATTTCTTATTTTTGTGAATAGCAAACCAAAACCGAAGGAACGATGAACGAAGACCTTGATTTTATTTTTGCCGAGACCGAGGAAAAGATGGGCAAGGCCTTGTCACATCTTGAAAAAGAGCTCAGTAAGGTCCGTGCCGGCAAGGCCAACCCGCAGATGCTCGAAAGTGTCAAGGTGGACTATTATGGCGTGCAGACGCCCCTTTCACAGATGTCGAACATCAACACACCGGATCCCCGAAACATCCTGGTACAACCCTGGGAAAAGAGCATGCTGGAGCCTGTGGAAAAGGCCATCATGGCTGCCAACCTGGGTTTCAACCCGCAGAATGACGGCACCCAGATCCGCATCTCCGTGCCACCTCTCACCGAAGAACGTCGCAAGGAGCTTGTAAAAACAGTGAAAAGCGAGGCGGAAAACACCAAGGTGAGCATCCGCAACATCCGAAGGGAGGCGATGGATGCCGGTAAAAAGCTGGAAAAGGAGGGTGTTCCTGAAGACCTGGTCAAGGTGTTTGAACACAATGTGCAGGAGATCACCAACGAATTTTCTGACAAGGTCGACAAGATGATTGAGGCCAAGGAAGAGGATATCATGACCATCTGATGGGTTCACGGTATATGAAGGCGTTGGCCGTCGTGTTTTCCAGGCACTCTGCAAGCACATCCTGCGCGCGGGTCTTGTCCTTGTCGAGCTGCAATTTAAGTTCCCCAAGCGAGTTAAACCGCATCTCATCTCGTATGCGCTCCATAAAGGAGATGCTGATAGCCTTCCCGTAGATATCCTGATCAAAATCGAAAAGATGTGCCTCGATGGTGACATTGTCCATGTCGAGGGTAGGCCTGATGCCAATGTTGATCATGGCCTGGTACCATTGGTCTTCCACTTTCACCATGCCCACATATACGCCCTGTGCTGGTATGATCTTGAGCGGGTCGGCCACGCGCAGGTTGGCTGTGGGATACCCGAGGGTGTGACCAATCATGTTGCCTTTCACCACGATACCGTGCACCGGGAACGCGTATCCCATTCCTTTCATGAAGTCAGCCACTTTCCCTTCCGAAACCAGGTCAACCTGTGCCTGGTGCGTTGTAACACGTTTGTCATAAAAAGTGTTGTCAAGCCTGGCCTGGTAATCACTGACTTATGCTTCCAGTGCTGAGAAAAGCTCAGGAAATCCTGGTGCCACGCGGGTGTCAGCTCCGGGAACAAGGATGTTGCAATGCCTGAGCAATAGCTGGGAGTCTTCGGGAAGCGGCAGGTTGCTGTGGGTGCGATACTCCGGATTCACCGACAGGTGCATGATATGCGGATAGCCCATGTCGAGCAGCATAAGACCGCGCTCGTCGGGCGACAGCAATACCACGGGAGGCTTACTGTGTGTGCGATGTTGTCGATCATATGCGCAAAGGATGACCAGCAGATCCGAAGCACCTTCCGGCGAAAGACCTGCTGCATGTTTCAGCAACGACAGGTGGTGGTCCAGCATCCCATCAAAGAAGGAAATCACACAAGCCCTGAAATGCCTGCCCCGGGTAAGCTCCTCAGGCGTGATGAGCGATGCATGCGTTTGTTTCACCATCCTGCAATATTTTCTTCAAAGATACGTCACAAATATAACATAGTATGTGAAATACCCGTGAATGGAAAGCAGCAGGATGGCAATGTTTTTTGCCTTAGTAGCTTTATGCTGACAACCAGCGTATTACACATACAAAATGATGTTATCTGTGTATAATTTTTCAACTAATTGACTGTCCGATGTTTATGTTGTGACCAAGACTGCTATTGGCTAATGGCTATTGGCTATCTTGCCAATAGCCAAAAGCCAAAAGCCAAAAGCCTACTTAGTCTATACGCCCCCATGACAATAATCATCCCCCTGTTTGTCAATACTTTGGCATGGAGGCTTCAAGTTTCTGAACTTAAAAACAACGAAAAACAGGTCGTAAGCATTACCAGTAACAGGGTTCAGGACATTGAGGGAGTTACAGTGCACAGAAAGGGAAACGTAAATTGTCGTATCTTGCAAATAAATATGCCTGAGAGTCCTTATGAACGATAAAATTTTCATAACCAATGCCTGACAACAAGAAAAACAATGGGAAGGTGGCCCAGGTGATCGGGCCGGTGGTGGATGTGATCTTCGAGGGGGAGAAGGACCTTCCGGATATCTATGAGGCCCTTGAACTGCATAACGAAAGTGGACATCGTGTGGTGCTGGAGTGTCAGCAACATATCGGAGAAGATACGATCCGGACGGTGGCGATGAATGCCACGGAAGGACTGGCCAGGGGAATGCCGGTATATCGTACAGGTGGTCCGATCACCATGCCGGCAGGAGAGAAGGTGCACGGCCGGCTGTTCAACGTGACTGGTGAGCCCATCGATGGACTGGGACCGGTGGAGACGGAAAAGCGCTATGACATTCACAGCGACCCGCCGCCCTATGCCGAGCTTAAGACCGGGTCGGACATCCTGCATACCGGCATCAAGGTAATCGACCTGCTGACGCCATATCCCAGGGGTGGTAAGATCGGGCTGTTTGGCGGTGCCGGGGTGGGGAAGACCATCATCATCATGGAGCTGATTAACAACATTGCCAGGCATTATGCCGGGAAGAGCGTGTTTGCCGGCGTAGGCGAACGTACCCGTGAAGGCAACGACCTGCTTCGGGAGATGATTGAATCCGGGGTCATCAACTATGGGGAGGAATTCCGGCAGGCCTTGCAGGAAGGACGGTGGGATCTTTCCCTTGTTGACCACGATGCATTGACTTCATCCCATGCTACGCTGGTGTTTGGACAGATGAATGAGCCCCCTGGGGCCCGTGCAAGGGTCGCACTCTCCGGATTGGCACTTGCTGAGTACCTGCGTGATGGTGACCTGGAAAACGAAAACACCGGTCACGACATCCTGTTTTTCATCGATAACATCTTCCGATTTACCCAGGCGGGGTCGGAGGTCAGCGCATTGCTGGGACGCATGCCTTCGGCCGTAGGTTATCAGCCCACGCTGGCTACCGAAATGGGCCTCCTGCAGGAACGCATCTCTTCCACAAAAAGGGGTTCCATCACCTCCGTGCAGGCCATCTACGTGCCTGCAGATGACCTCACAGACCCCGCTCCGGCTACGGCCTTCGCCCACCTTGATGCCACCACCGTACTCAGCAGGAAAATATTTGAACTCGGCATATACCCCTCCGTAGACCCCCTGGAGTCGGGATCCCGCCTTCTCGAACCCGGAATAGTCGGCGAAAAACACTACGAAACCGCCCAGGAAGTAAAAAAAATCCTGCAGCGTTACAAAGACCTGCAGGACATTATCGCCATCCTGGGCATTGAAGAACTGTCGGACGAGGACAAGATTGTGGTGAGGCGCGCAAGAAAGGTACAGCGCTTCCTCAGCCAGCCCTTCCACGTGGCCGGACAGTATACCGGACGGGAAGGCATCATGGTGCCCGTCGAAGAAACAGTCAGGGGCTTTGCGATGATCCTTGAGGGAGAGGTGGATCACATCCCGGAATCAGCATTTAACCTGGCCGGAAACATTGACACCGTCAAATTACGCTATAAACAAGGCAATGCCAATCATGCAGGACCAGACGCACATGTTTCTTGAGATCATCGACCCCGAAAAGATCCAATACCAGGGGGAGGTCAGCCTGGTCCAGATGCCCGGGCTGATGGGCTCTTTTGAAGTGCTGAAAAACCACGCCCCCATCGTCGCACAACTTGCCTCAGGGAGGGTAAAAATCATTGATGCAGAGAGAAATACGATCATGATGCAGATCTCCCCCGGCGTGGTGTATGTGCGTGATAATCATATCACAATTATCCTGGAAAACTGACAGCAGAAAACGCTTTTTTCGTATCTTTACGAAAAAAACAAATGCTAAGAAAAAGGTGGGTGCTCCATGATGAAGATAACCACGAAACAGTAGAAAAACTCGCCACCACCCTGAAGATTGACCACATCCTTGCCCGCCTGCTGGCGCAAAGGGGAATTGCCACATATAGGGAAGCCCGCGACTTCTTCCGGCCGTCACTGGACAACCTGCATGACCCTTTCCTGCTTAAGGATATGGATGTGGCCGTTGAGCGGATTGAAGAGGCAGTGGAAAAGGGTGAACGCGTCCTGATTTATGGCGACTACGATGTGGACGGTACAACCGCCGTCGCATTGGTCTACGATTTCCTTAAGGATTTTCATCCCAACATCGATTATTATATCCCCGACCGGTACAATGAAGGGTATGGCGTGTCTTTCAAGAGCATTGACTATGCCATGGAGACGGGCGTGAAGCTCATCATCTCACTCGACTGCGGGATCAAGGCCCAAAAGCAAATCAAATATGCCACGGACAATGGCATCGACTTCATCGTGGTAGACCACCACCGTCCGGATGATGTGCCCTTGACTGCGATGGCCGTGGTGGACCCCAAGCAGCCCGACTGCCCCTATCCCTATAAAGAGCTCTCCGGCTGCGGGCTTGGATTTAAACTGGCACAGGCTTTCTATCAGAAGAGAAGACTGCCCTTCGAAGGACTGGATAAGTTCCTTGACCTCGTGGTGGTCAGCATTGCCGCCGACGTGGTACCCATCACCGGCGAAAACCGCGTGCTCGCCTATTATGGCCTCCAGCGGCTCAACTTCAACCCGAGGGCCGGCTTTGAATCTATCCTCTTCTACAGCAATGTGTTCCGGAAAGCCAAACCCGACAAGGTAACTGCCTTTACAAAGGAGCTTAGCGTCAGCGACCTGATGTTTATGATTGGCCCGAAGATCAATGCCGCCGGTCGTATTGAAAAAGGCAAGAAAGCAGTCGACCTGCTGGTTTGCAAAAAGATGGGCGACACCCACGAGCTGACCATCGAAATCAACGACAACAACACCGAACGACGCAGCCTCGATACGGACATCACCAAGCAGGCGATGCACATGATTGCCTCCTCTCCTGAGCTGAAGGAGAGCAAGGCGACCCTGCTGTTTGACCCAGGCTGGCACAAAGGCGTCATCGGCATCGTGGCATCCCGCCTGATCGAGTCGTATTATCGTCCCACCATCATCTTTACCGAGTCCAATGGATTGATTACGGGGTCGGCCAGGTCGGTAAAGGATTTCGATGTCTATAACGCGATCGACGCCTGCAGCGACCTGCTCGAACATTTTGGCGGACATAAATATGCGGCCGGGCTGAGCCTCAGGCCGGAGAAGCTCGACGCCTTCAAAGCGTGTTTCATGCAGGAGGTACACGATACCATTACCGAAGAGATGTTGATCCCACAGATCGAAGTCCATGCTGAGATCCCCATTGGAAGCATTGCAGGCCGCTTTTTCAGGGTCCTGAAGCAATTTGCTCCCTTCGGACCAGGAAACCCAAACCCCATCTTTGTGTCACGCAACTGTGTGACCCAGGGAAGTGTGCGTGTGGTCGGAAACAAGCACCTGAAGTTTCGTGTCACCCAACCTGGGCTGCACGCTGCAGACCTTCCCGCCATCGCCTTCCAGCAAGGCCATCAGCTGAAAAACCTGCGAGCGTGTAAATCCTTTGATGTGGCTTACCAGATTGAGGAAAATGAATGGAACGGGAGGGTCAGCCTGCAGCTCAACGTGAAAGACTTGAAGTTCAACACGTAACGCAAGCAAAGTCAGCCTATTTCCGGCCGAAGTCTGCGGGGATCTCGCCCCAGGCCTCCGTGTGCCACTTCAGAATTGGGGTGTTCCATGTGTTGTGTTGCAGCCAGTATTCCGCCCTTCGGATCAAATTGAAAATTTCCTGGTTTTCTTCGCGCGGCTCCACCTGTGTGCGGGCATTCTTGTTCTTCACCCAGCTGATGGCCGTTTGCGAATCGGTATAGATGGGTCTGTGAAAGTTGTGCTTGCTGCACCAGGCCAATGCGTGCACGATGGCCAGAAACTCCCCGATGTTATTTGACCCCCCGGCAAGTGGCCCCATGTGAAAAAGCCGCGCACCGCTTTTCGTTTCCACACCCTGGTACTCCATTTTACCGGTCTTCCCACTGCAGGCCGCATCCACAGAAATACTGTCCATCAATGGCCTGCCAATGGCCTTGAGTTCCTCCGGCGACAGCCTGCTCACGTGCTTGTTATTGCCAATGTAGTCGGCATAATTGCCTTCATAGGCTTGCCAGGCAAGTGCTTCGGTAGGAAATGACTTGTAAATGGCGCCACCGTAACCTGATATGGCCTTCTGACAATCCTTCCAGCTATCGAAAACACCCGTTTCATTGCCGCGCCATACCGTATAGTACTTCTTTTTTGCCATTGGAATTGTCCGTTATGCACCACGGCGTTTTTCTCAGCAGGCAAGTAGCCCGTGTCGGAAACTTCGTCTGGTGCCTCATTGAATCTGGCGTTTCTCTCGTTTGCCGCCTTTGGGCGTTTAGAACTGCCAGGCGACAGCACATTTGCCCGGATTTTCACCATTGGTCGTTTAATATAGCCAGGCAGCATCACACTTACCCCTGGTTTTGTCCCCGGGATGATGCCAGTTGGTTTTTGTGGCTGCCAGGCGGAGCTCCTTTTTATTGCGGAGTGTTTCCGTGGGTATGACCTCGCCGGGTGCCCGTAGCCTTTCCCTGGGGCTGCAAATGGAGCCCGCATTCCGTTTTCTTCATCCCGTGCCACCGGGCTTCGCGTTCGTCCTCCCCACCATTGACAGGCCGCGTGCATGGTTCGCAACCAATGCTTTTGTAGCCTTTGGCCTCCAGTGGATGGAGTGGCAGTCCATGCTGTTCGATATAGGCCTCCACCTCACCGGTAGTCCAGCTCAGCAAGGGATGGTAGCGGATGGTGCCCTGTGGCATGGTTTCTTCCTCCCGGAATCCTTCTCTGTAATTGCTCTGATGGGCCCGGATGCCGTTTATCCAGACATCATACTGCTCAAACAAGGCCTCCACAGGCTGCACCTTGTTCAGGTAACAACAATAGTCGGGGTCATATGTAAACATCAGGTTGCCCTGGGCATTGGTCTGCATGCTTTTGGGCACGTGCGGAAGCAGGTTGATCACTTGCAGGCCAAGCAGGCCGGCGACAAAGTCTTTGTATTGGATGGTCTCGGCAAAATGAAAGCCGGTGTTGATAAAATAGATGGGAATGTTTTTGTCGATGCGGCTTATGATGTGCAGGAGTACCACACTCCTGGTCTGAAAGCTGCTGGTGGCAAACAGCCTCCGGCCCTCCGACTGGTAATTGTTGATCTTTTCTTTGATGCGGTCTATGTCCATAAAGAGGCCCAAAACAACACTTACAAATGTAAGGAAAATACTTCACTCCCTGCTAACCCCAAGCCCACTCTCAACCTTCAACCTCAACCTCAATCTTAACCTCAACCTCAGCCTCAACCTTAACCTCAATCTTAACCTCAATCTTAACCTCAATCTTAACCTCAATCTTAACTTTAACCTCAACCATCTCTATCAACACCTTGGTTGCGGTGCATTTTTGCTATCTTTGCGAAAAAGGCGTATCCTCATGGCTTCAGTAACTTCCGGTGATCATATTGTGCCTTTGGCAGAATGGCTCCCATTGCATAAAGGCTTGCTGATCGTAGCCGGTCCATGCAGTGTAGAGAGTCAGCAACAACTTGCTGCAACTGCCCGTCAGCTGGCAGACACAGGCATGGTTTCAGTATTGCGTGCAGGCGTCTGGAAGCCCCGTTCACAGCCTGGCCATTTCGAAGGCCGCGGTGATGAGTCCCTGCCCTGGCTGCGAGATATCAAGGCAGAAACCGGTCTGCCCGTAGCCGTGGAAGTGGCACGGCCCAACCATGCCGAACGATGCCTTGCGCACGATGTGGACATGATATGGCTGGGTGCCCGCACCACCGTAAACCCCTTTATGGTCCAGGAGATCGCCCGTGTGATCTCCGGTACTGACATGCCGGTGATGATTAAAAACCCGGTATGCCCCGACCTGCGACTCTGGATTGGTGCCATTGAAAGGATGATGCTGGCTGGTGCGCGAAAAATTATCGCCATCCACAGGGGATTCCAGACTGGCCGCACATCCATATACCGGAATGACCCCATGTGGGATATTCCGGTCGCATTGAAACAAAAAATGCCAGAACTCCCGGTGATCTGCGACCCCAGCCATATCGCAGGTGATGCCAGATGGATACCAGAAGTGATCGCAAAAGCCATGGCGCTGAACATGCAGGGACTGATGATAGAAACGCATCATAAACCCGGCGAAGCACTTACAGACCCGTTGCAGCAGATCACTCCGGCTGAAATGAAATCCATGATTCAACATCTTCCAGGGAAGGCAGAAGCGCAAAATGCAGCCGCCCATCAGCTTGCCAGCCTGAGACAGCAAATTGATGAAAAGGACCAATACCTGCTGGAAATCCTGGCAAGCAGATTCACCCTCTCCAGGCAGGTAGGCATGGTGAAAAAGCAACATGGGGAGGCCATCATCCAACCTGGGCGGCAAAAGGAGCTTTTTCAGGACCGCCTCAGCCGGGCAGAAGCACTGGGTCTTGACACGGATTTTGTGGAACGCTTCCTCATGCTGCTGCATGAGGAGAGTGTGGCGGTGCAGGGGGGGAAGTAAGAAGTAGAAAGTAAGAAGTAGGAAGTAGGAAGTAAGAAGTAGAAAGTAAGAAGTAAGAAGTAAGAAGTAAGAAGTAGGAAGTAGGAAGTAAGAAGTAAGAAGTAAGAAGTAGGAAGTAAGAAGTGATAAATGAAAAGTGAAAAATGGGGGGCGAAAAAAAGAAACAGGCATTGACAGACATTGGGTCACTGGGGGAGTTTGGCCTGATTGACCATCTCACCAAAGGCATTAAGATACGGCACCCTGAAACACTCAAAGGGGTGGGAGACGATGCGGCCGTGATCGACCAGGGTGACCACGTCTCTATCCTCACCAAGGACTTGCTGATAGAAGGTGTTCACTTCGATATGGTGTATACACCCTTGAAACATCTTGGTTATAAGGCCATTGCCGTGAACCTTTCCGACGTCTATGCCATGAATGGCGAACCCCGCCAGGTGTTCGCAGGGCTGGCGATTTCAACGCGTTATTCGCTCGAAGCCCTTGAAGAACTCTATGCCGGCATGCTGCTCGCCTGTGATAAATACCAGGTGGACTTCGCCGGCGGGGATACCACCACCAGTCCTTCGGGTTTGATGATTAGCATTACGGCTGTGGGCAAGGCAAAAAGGGAAGAGGTGGCATACCGGAGTGGTGCGAAGCCCAATGACCTGTTATTCGTAAGTGGCAACCTGGGAGCCGCCTATTGCGGCCAGCTCGTATTGCAACGCGAAAAACAAGCTTTTAAAGCCAACCCACAGGTGCAGCCCGACATCAGCAAATACCCCTATGTGATCGAGCGCCAGCTCAAACCGGAGCCCCGCCGGGACATCATCCGGATGCTTAGGGATGCAGGAGTCAAACCCACAGCCATGATCGACATCTCCGATGGCCTGGCCTCAGAAATCCTGCACATATGCAAGCAATCTGGCACGGGAGCTATGATCTATGAGGAAAAGATCCCTGTCGACCAGCGAATGGCCCAGGTGGCGCACGAGTTTAATATCGACCCGACAACCTGTGCACTTAGCGGAGGGGAGGACTATGAACTGCTCTTTACCATCAGCCAGAAAGATTATGACAAGGTCAAGGATATGACAGCCATTCATCCCATTGGACACATTACCGAGGCCGTCCAGGGAGAAAACCTGTTTACCAGTTCCGGGCAGCTCGTGAAGTTGACCGCACAGGGGTGGGACCCGTTGAAAGGAGAAACTGGAAGTAAGGAGTAAGAAGTAATCCACAAATAAACACAAATGGGACACAGATGCACACAAATGCCTCTATCGACTTCAAACCTCAAGCACAGTGCAAACCTGGACTTTTTAGACTTTTCGACCTTTTGTCATTTCGACTTTTTGTCTTTTTGTCATTTCATCATTACATAAACACATGAAAATTCTCATCACAGGCGGTGCCGGGTACATCGGCAATGAACTGGTTTTTGAGCTGCTGAAGGACTCCACGGTGTCGGAGATTATCATTTATGACAACTTGAGCCGCAAAAACTTTAACCTCTTCCTCGATACCCGGAACGAACCCCGTAAAGTGCGCTTCATCCACGGTGAACTGCTGGACTCGCGCAAGTTGCGCCAGGTGCTACAGGGTGTTGACGTGGTTTACCACCTGGCCGCAAAGGTTTCTACACCGCTGGCCACCGAAAATGCCCATTTGTTTGAACAGATCAACCACTGGGGAACCGCTGAACTGGTGTATGCCATCGAAGAGAGTGATGTGAAGCAGGTGGTTTATGTGAGTACCACATCGGTGTACGGTGCCTCAGAAGAAATGACCGACATCGATACCCCGCCCGACCCCAGGACCTTTTACGGAAGCAGTAAATTACGGGGTGAAGCACACGTGGAACGCCTGATGGACAACCGGAAGGTGTGGATCATCCGGTCGGGAAACGTATATGGATACAGCCCAAGCGTAAGGTTTGATGCTGTCATCAACCGGTTTATGTTTGAAGCCAATTTCATCGGAAGAATACAGATCACAGGCAATGGCAAGCAGCAAAGGGCCTTTGTGCACGTGCACAAGCTGGTGAACATGCTGGCGAACCTGTTACGCCACGAACTGCCATCAGGCACATACAATTTCAGTGAACACAACCTGTCGATCGAGTATATTGCCGGTGTGATCAAAGAGATCTACCCTGCGCTGGACATGATCTTTGTCAACCAGCACCTGGTGATGCGCGAAATCAAGATTCTCCCGGATCACCGAATCCTCCCACTCATTACCACCGAGCCCGTCTGCTTCAAGGACGAACTCATCCAATTCAAGGAAAAGTTTTCGTTTGCGTCGAAGTGAGGAAGGACAAAAGGACGAAAAGACAAAAAGACAAAAGGTCGAAAAGTAGGGGTGCGCGGTGGACTTGGGGTGGCTGTGTGGTTTTTGTGCGGTAAGGATTTTTTCTGGGAGGGTAAGGATGGAAGGGCGGAAGGTTGAAAAGTCGGGGTCTTACATGAGGGTAAACCTCAGGCTGAACCCGCCGTGGGTGTTGGTGTTGGGAAACTGGTTGGAGACAAAGGGGTTATTCACGGTGCGGTCAAAGAAGAGCCTGAAGTTAACCCGTGGGCTCAGCTGATACTCTGCAGAGGTGTTGAGGGCGATGGCGCGCTGGCCTGAGGAGATCACATCGGTTTCCTCGATGAGTTTTCTGAGGATGGTCTTATTGTCACGGATGGACAGGTCGAGACGCAGCATGAGGTCGCTCGAGATACGCTGCTGTTGCCCTGCCTGGGTGATGTTGAAAGACAGGTCCTGGAAACGGTAACCGGCACCAATGATGTATTCCGTCCGCTGGTTATCGGTGACCTGGTTATTTGCAAAGCTTAAGGCCATGTTCCTGGTGCGGCGTACCTCCACCCGCGTCATCAGGTTGTTTTGCCAGGTGATGTCGATATTGATCAGGGGGTTGAATTCTTCGCTGATGGAAACCTGGCCAATCTCGTATTCAGCGATAAAATTTCCTGAGGCCTCACTTTTTGCAACCTGGTAACCGTCCTGTTCACGATACCGGGGGTCCGACTGGAAGTTTCCGATGGTGAACATGCTCCTGTATCCATGTCCTATGGTAAACGACTGGAAGAGCCTTTGGAAAGCAGGTATTCTTGACAGGCCATCATAGGTGAGCCGCCAGTTGGGCATGGGGAATCGAAGGAAGGGATCGAGCGTGCTGGACGACGGATCACGTCCGGAGTAAGCGGCAAGGAATGCGGGGATCAGCACGTCCTGTGAGGTTGGGCCATAGCCGGTCGGGAACCCTGTGGTGTCATTGACCTCTCCGTCCCAGTTGGGATTCCTGCTGGCCAGGCGCATGGCGATATCATGCCGGTAGTCCTTGAAATTTTCAAAGTTTTCTGACTCGTAGGTGCGGTCGTCGATGCGTTCAAAAGTCGTTGCCAGGGCAAAGAAGGATATGCTGAAGTTACCCGTTTCCATCGGGTTGAAAGACTCATACTGGCCGTCGATGGCTGTGAAATATTCACTTTTGGTTGTGGTGTGGTTGCGCTGGGCGGTCACTTCGATGCGCAAATCCCTGACAGGCTCTACCTGGGAGCGGGCAGTGAGACTTTCTCTTTTGTTTTGGGTAAAGGGGATGTTGAGGGGTACAATGTTGCCGTCTATGTCTTCATATTGCACCAGCCAGCCTTCCCTGGCCGCCTGGTGGCGGATGTCGTCCTGGCCACCGAAAATGAATGCCGTTCCTGGCGCCATCATGTTCCAGTCCTGACCCAGTATTCCAGCCTCCGCATCAAAACCTGGCAAGTGGGTGCCACGGGTTTGTGTATAGTTGATCGAGAGGTTGCGCACCGACATCATCGTACGCAACAGGTTTTCCATCACGATCCTTGCATAATTGGGACGCGCTGGCTCTTCATCCCCATTATCACCACCAGGAGCTTGTGGCCCGCCCCCGCCAGTTTGCCGGCCGCCCCCACCTCCCTGGTTAATGCGTTGCAGAAAACCCACCTTGTTGTAAAGGTTTACCAGGTTGGCATTGACATTAAGGCGCAGGGTCTGTGAATTCTCAATGGTGTTACCCAGCTCCAGTGCAGCACGTGGTGCTGCAATCCAGTCGAAGTCAGCCGCATAACTGGTGTTGGCATTCATAAAATCAACCAGCGGAAGCCTGTTCAAGGGGATGTTATAGGTGAGCGTGGCACGGTGTGTGTAAAAGGTCGTGCGACCCAGGCTCCGGATGTTTTGCATGATCACATCACGGGCCTCATCATCAATGGCCCCCTCTGGCTCATCTATGCGCGCCTGTGTGGTGGCATTGAACTCAAGGCGCAGGGCCCTGGTGAAATCCCAGCGTATGTCATACATCCTGTCCCAGTCGAAGGATTTCACGTAGTTGGGATCCAGTACGATCAGGCCCTCACTCCGCCCACGCATCAGCGACTCTGCATATCCCCTGTCCATGCTGGTTTGAAACGAAACGGAACGCGGTGCGTAGTAGAAATTAAAATCCCTGATCAGCCCGAGCAAATCATGCTGAAGGAAAGAAAGGCCGGAGAATGGGGTCACATTGTTCGGACTTGCGCTGTAATTGTAATTAATCGCCCCGCGCCAATGTTGTTGCCTGTCATATTCAATGTCTATGTTGCGTGCATATTCCTCCCTGTAGGCGTAAGTGAAGTCAAAGTTGCCCGGACTGTAAAACCTGTTTTCGCCGGAGCCTACATAGGACACATTGGTGAAGTTCAGGCTTCTTCTCCTGACAAGGTCTTGTGAGATCCGCCTTATGGAGTCCCGTTCTGCTGTGGTATCATAAGACTCCAGGTCGTCTTCAAAGAAGAGGTCCGGGTTGGTCGGACTGTATTGGGGGTTGCTGATGGACTCCGAAAAGCTGAAGTGCATGGGGATGCGCACGTTGATCTCTTCCGGGAACAAACGTCCCAGCTCCAGGTTCGTGGCGATGTCGTAGTTGATGACCTCTTCCATCTGTCGTTCACCAACCCGTTGATCAATGCCTCCGAAGCCGGGCGTGCTGATGAAGCCGGCCAGGTTGATGTTGCCAAGGTCTGCCAGGGTGGCATTGATCCGGGCATTCGCAGCCCAACCACCCTGGTCGTTGAAGTCATAAAGCCGCAACTCGTTCACCCACACCTCCGCCGACTTGGGCAAGCCATCGTCACCAGGTGTCTCGCTGGTCCTTTTGGGGTTCCGGACACCGATCATGATTACCTGGATGTTGCTTAAGGTGGGATTACCAACGATGGTCATCTTGTTGTTGCCATCATACTTGCTGAACGGCCTGGCGACCGACACGCCACTGTCGGCTTCACGTGAAAGGCTGTTTCGCTCAAGCTTCAGATCTTGCAGCCTGGAAAAATGGATGTCGAAGTTGTTTTCTTCCGGCCAGATCACCTCGGGGTTGAATGTCCTGGGCAGCCAGGGAGTAACCGTAAGCGGCACCTCATACTCATAATAGTTGCCGGTAAAGTCTGATCCCATCCTGATGAATACCGTAAGGTCACCGTCCTGCAGGTCATCTTCCTCGAACACCTGTTCCGCGTGTGCAAACATCTTCATTCGGTGATATTGACGTACGTCGAGGTTGGCCGTCTTGTAAACCGCCCTGGCATCTCCGTCTTCCAGGTCGGTTACCCGCATCGCCAGTGACTGCTCGTTGCGCCTGTGCATCGTGGTGGTACCCAGATCCTGTTCACGCTCAATGCCCGGAGGCAGCACGTAAGGAATGGGGTCGCGCTGGCCATTTTCCTCGATGTTTACCGTAAACACGTCAAAGGTGGTCTCATCGGTACCTCCCGGAACATATTCACCGGGGGCAGCAAGTTCGCGGTCGTAAGTACGCCAGTCGCCGCGGATGAGCTCCAAGGTGGCGAAACGCGTGATGATGGGCTCTTGGAATCCCTTGAAGAACATCCGCATGTAGCGTATGGAAGTGAAGTCCTGGATGTTGCCGATCACTTGCCTGTTGGGGTCGCGCAGGGGGATCTTGAACTGGTACCAGCGCACGGTTTCCACTTCATTGTTGGCCAGGCGCACCGTGGCCTCCATCACATCGGTGATGTAGTTCTGACCAACCTCCATGTCTTCCGGCCGCAGGCTCACCCTGTACTGGAAATAGCGCTCCGATTCGTTCAGGGTCCCGTCTTCATTGATGTCTTCTGAGTTGGGCACGTTGGTGGCAGCAGTGGGATAAGGCTCCGGCGACATGTCTGATGTGGGGCTGTTGCCCTCCAGCCCATTGTATCGCTTATACCTTTCCAGGATGGGGACCTCTTCCGCGTCCAGGTCTGAGCCACGGTAATATTGAAAGTTGTCGGCCGAAGGGTCATTCCAGGCCTGCTGATAAGCCGCGGATTCTGTGCCATACTGATCCGCAAGAACCTGCAGGAAATGTTCGTTGAAGAAGCTGCGCTCATCTTCCGTGCTGAGTCCATCAAGGCCTACATCCTGGTATTCCCGTGATTCCGGGTCGTTGTCGAAGGCATTGGTCACGGCCGGCACCGTGGGCACCCGGCCCCAGGCCGTGGTATCTACGTTGACCACCTCTTCGTCTATCGGAAGCCCGTTCTCAAAACTCTTTCGTCCGTCACGAAGGACATCCTCAGACACATCACCCAGGTTGAAATATAGGTCACCCCCGCTGTGTGTCTCATCATACACGAAGGGGTCCATCATCCAGAACTCAATGTATTCGATGTTGGCCGTCTCAAAGTCTGTCATCGGCAAGGAGCGCATCACGCCACCCCAGCGCGTTTCGGGGTCAATCAGGCTCCCGTCCTGCGCAATGCCGGAACTAAGATTAGAGCCAACGTCATAATTATATGGGCCGCGCTCGGAGGGATAAAAGGCCATGTTGAGCACGGGAATGGGTGCAGGAATGCCCGTGGGGCTCTCCTTGTTGGGCCAGATCTCGTTTTCCAGCACCTCACGCACGAAATGGTTGGAGCGCTGGTCGGCATCGTTCCGTATGTGCGTGGGGGTGAGGTTGTTGTTGCGGGTAAAAAGTGGATCGACGATATACCATGCAAGGCGGGCCACATTGTAACGGAATGCCAGCGTCGCAAGCGTGTCAGCGAAATCTACCGGCGCCGCTTCTGGAAACATCCCCGGACTGGTCTGGTGCTGGGGCGTGCTGGCAATGTGCCAGCGCTGCACGTTCTTCAGGTCTATGGCCGATTTGCTGCCCTCAAAGTCGTCAATGTAGGAAGTCCCCGCACTGCCGATATGCCTGCTATGGCCTGGTATCAGATGGGCAAATTCCCCGTTGAACGTGATCCTGGAGGTGGAAGTGGACTCATAGGTGGGAATGCGGTTCAACAGGCGGGTGATGTAATCTGATTCGGTAGAGTAAGTGGTGTTCAATCCCCAAATGGTGTTGGCCATGGGCTCATCTCCAAAGCTCACCTTTTGGGTGAGTGGCCGCTCCGATAAGCGCAGAATCGTACCCCCGATGTTGAAATTATCGCTGATGCGGTGGTCTACATGGGTTCCCATCAGTGTCTTCGTCTGCAGGTTGAACATATCAGAGCTCTCCAGGGAGATGTTGATGGGGGTGCCGGAGTTCAGGATGCCCTCGTTGAGAATGCGGACCCTGCCCATGGAATAATCCACGCTGTAATCTACGTTTTCGGTAAGGGGAACACCTCCGGCGGTTACTATGACCGATCCGGGTGGGATGTTCATGGCATTTAGCGGAATTTCAGCGCCTGCATCTGACTGAAAGCGCCCTTCCAGAAACCAGCGGTTCTTTTCCGGAAACTGCTGTGCCCGGTTTTTGGTCGTCGTATACAGGGAGTCAAAGGCATACTTGTTGCCCAGGTCTTCATCCTGCAGTTTTTTACGCAGATGTTCGCCGAAAGGCTCTACCACAGGGAAATAGATCCTGCCGTTGTCAGCCTGGATGGTGCCCCCACGGGTGGCTGCATTGTCAATGAAGTCAAAGACACCGTCCGGATGGGGATCCATCTGGGTGTTTAACCGGTCAAGCCCCATCACACGGATGAGCGGCTGACCCTGCACATCGCCCGGACCTTCTTCCAGGAAGCCAATGGGTACGCCGTGTTCTTCACTGTCGTAGAGCACATTCAACCTGAACTGGTCACGGCTGACCTGGTATGAGTCGAGGTTGTAAATATTTTTCATCATCAGGTCCCACCTGGGGTGGCTTGTCTCGATGGTGGTGCTTTTCAACAATTTGACAATGAGGCCATCCGGTGCGCTGACGTCGTTGGTGAATTCTCCCACCCGGTAGGTGGTGGTGTCTCCGATCACCGTGTATTCGAAGGCCACGGCCAGCACCTGGTCGGGGTTGATGGTCCTGTTCAGGGAGATGAATCCCAGCTGGGAATTATAGGTGTATTCGTTGCTTCTCAGGCGGCGTGCATTTTCCACGCTCTCATAGTCGGAGCCGGAGGTGAAGTCGATGCCGCCCAGGTAACTGTTGACGTTGCTGATGTTGCGGATCTGTCCTGGCTGTACCACCTGGGTAAGCAGGTTGTTGGTTTCGTTTCTGGGGGGCTGCGGACTGTGTTCGCCGGGGCCGCTGACCTGGGGGTTATGGGGGGCATATTCACCGAGGTCGGAAAAGGCCACGATGTTGCGGTTGTCTTCGGTGGCAGCACCGATGTTGGTGACCCATACCTCCAGTCGGGTGATCTCGATATTGGAAGACACCCTGGGCAGGGTGGAGAGGGCATCATCGTAATTGTCGCGGAAATGCTGTGCCAAAAAGAAGTGCCTGTTCTCTTCGTACTCATCCGCACGGATCATGAACTCGGTCATCTGGGCGCCGCCTGTGACCTGGATGGATCGGGATTCTGTTTTTTGCTGGCTGAACACGGTGGTCACCCGGGTATTTCCAAACAGCATCTCTGTTTTAAAGCCAAACAGCCCTTGGGCCCCGGTGATCAGGCTCCCTGGCAGTGGCAGGGTCACATCGCCGGCCTCCACAAGCTGCAGGATCTCATCCTCGGTGCCCCGGTACTCCAGCTTCATCCTGTTTTCAAAGTCAAAAGCTGACTCTGTATTGTAATTGGCTCCGAGGGTGACCTTGGTCCCGATTTCGGCTTCTACGGCAAGCTGTATCCTTTGCTGGAAATCGAAGTTGGTGGTGCGGCGGCGTTGTTCATCAAGCGACGGGTCTTCGCGGTAGTTCGACATCACGCCAAAGGTAAGCTCAGCAGAGCCGCTGGGGCGGATGTCGATCGTGCTTCCGCCAAATATCCGGTCAAAAAACTCACTGCCGATATGGATCTCAGGAATCAGGCCGTCGCGACGTTCGAAGTCCTGGGGGGTCGCCCGTTCATTCCAATAGTCCTGCAAGCGCCGGTCCATGTCATAAGAGATAAAATCATCAAACGAGATGTACACGGGCCTGCCGATCACCATGTCGCCGATACGCTGGGTCTTTACATAGTGCCCGGAGTCGGGGTCGTATTCGTAATGGGTGGTGATTACGCGTGGGTTGGTAAGGGACAGTCCGGACACGGGGAACCTGTCAAAGTCGTACACCACGGCACTCTCAAAAGGCACCCCCGCCAACGGATCTTCGATGGGAGGCAAGGTGTCGTTGCCCGCAACATCTTGCTCAGCTGCAGCAGCAACGGGGAGTATGACCAGGCAAAAGAATAATGTAAAAAAAGCTCGTATTCGCCTTGCTAGCACTAATCAATTATTTAGAAGAAATAGAATCAGATACTTTTTAATGCCTCTTTAACCAGGAACTCTGCACTTTCTATGCCGCCCTGGTGCTTTTTCAGTATGGCACGGATGGCCTTTTGCGCCGTTGGCTTGGCAAATCCCAACATCACTAAAGCAGATAACGCTTCCTGCTGCATGGTATTGTCTGTAGCCACCATTTTTTCAGCCTTCAGCAGCCCTTCTTTCTCCAGGCGATCTTTCAGGTCGACGATGATCCTGCTTGCTGACTTTTCACCGATGCCCTTGATCGACGAAAGCATCTGGATGTCGTTATGGATGATGGCTGTTGTGATCTCCGCGGGCGTCATGGAAGACAGGATCATACGTGCCGTGTTCGGACCCACGCCGCTGACGGAGACCAGGTGCTTAAAAAGCTCGCGTTCTTCATCATCGGCAAAGCCATATAAAATATGGGCATCCTCGCGGATCACCTGGAGCGTGGCCAGACGCACCATGCCCTTATCAGGCAATGCCTCAAAGGTGTTGAGGCTGATGTGCACGAGGTAGCCTACGCCCTGGCAGTTGATTACTACGTATGCAGGGTTCTTTTCATCCAGTTGGCCTTCAAGGAAAGAGATCATCGCTTGGGGTGTATGGGTTTCCTGTCTTAGCTCAGCGCTTTCTGAGGACTCATCAAAAAACGGTGTCAAAGGTAATGATAAACGATCAATTATCCTTTTGACACCGTAAACAAAATGTACTTTTTGTCAAGCTCCCCCAGCAAAGCGTGTTTTCCGGATCTGTAGATGCCGGCTTCTGCTGGTGCTGGTCACCGCAAAACTACTTCACTGCGTCGATGGCAGCCTGCATGGCTTCATTGAGCATTTCCTGTGGTGGCTCTGCGATGGAGCCGCTCTCGATCAGGGCCCTGGTGGTTTTCCTGGCGTGGTCGATATCAGCACTGGCCTGGTCGTAGGCTTCCTGCCAGGTCATCTCTTTGCGTGCCACACCGTCCTTGATAGCTTGCATCGCCACATCGGCAGCCTCATAGGTGAACACTTCGTGCTCGTCCATCTTGGCCACGATGTCTTCGCTGTGGATGCCCCGCTTTTCGGAGAAACGGGCGATGGCCTCTGCAGCAGCAATCGCCATGTTGTCTGTGATCTTACGTGCCCTGACCAGCAGCGCACCCTTCAGGATGCCGGGGAAGCCAATGGAGTTGTTCACCTGGTTGGGGAAGTCGCCCCTGCCGGTGGCCACGATATGGGCTCCGGCCTCCTTCGCTGCATAAGGGTAGATCTCCGGCACCGGGTTGGCGCATACAAACACGATGGCTTTATCCGCCATCGACGAGATCCATTCTTTTTTCACCACATCAGGGCCGGGCTTTGACATCGAGATCAGCACGTCGGCATCCCGGATGGCTTCTTCCATCGTGTCTACCTGCCTGGGGTTGGTGATCTGGCAAAGCTCCCACTTGCGATAGAAGCGCTTGTCGTCTTCAATGTCTTTCCTTCCTTTGTGCAGGGCGCCTTTGGAGTCGAACATGATCGATTTGGCGGGGTCAGCCCCTGCGATATTCACGATGCGTGCGATGGTCGCATTGGAAGCGCCGGCACCGTTGTATACGATCTTCACATCCTCCATCTTTTTGTCTACCAGCTTGAGCGCGTTCAGCAATCCGGCAAGGGTCACGCAAGCTGTTCCCTGGGCATCATCATGCCATACCGGGATGTCGCACTCCTCGCGCAACACATCCAGTACCTTGTAGCAGTTGGGCTGGGAAATGTCTTCCAGGTTGATCGCGCCAAAGCTATGCTGCGACATCTTGACAAAGTCGATGATCTTCTCAGGGTCGTTTTTACCGTCCGGCCCCCGGCTGTCCACACAGATGGCGATGCCATCCACGCCGCCCAGGTATTTCATCAGGAATGCCTTGCCTTCCATCACGCCCATGCCGCCGGGAGGAGTGCAGTCACCATCGCCCAGCACGCGCGTGGAGTCACTCACTACCGCCACCAGGTTGCCCCGGTTGGTGAGCTCGTAAGAGGTGTTGTTGTCGTCACGGATGGTAGTGGAGATCTTCGATACCCCGGGGGTGTACCAGGCATTAAACCAGTTAAACCCCATCACCGGAGCCTTTGGCACGGTCTGCATCTTGCCCCCGTAAAAACGGTGGGCACGCAGGGCCAGCTCCTTGTAAAAAAGGGTTTTTGCTTTCGCTTTCTGTTCCTGGGAAAAGTCTTCAGGAAGCAGTTCTTCCAGGTTGTCAAGGGTGAGGTTGAGGTGTTTCATGATGGCTTTGGTTTGGTTCAATGTAAAGATAGGATATTTTGTGTGGAGGAGCAAAAAAATGTGCTAATGTGATAATGTGCTAATTTGATAATGTGCTAATGTGATAATGAAGGGTTTCGGATGTAAGTCAAGGCTTTCCTTTGTTTGGCACACCTTTTCTTAATGTGCTAATGTGATAATGTGCTAATGTGATAATGAAGGGTTTCGGATGTAAGTCTTTCTTTTGGACCCCAAGGAGGCATTATCCCATTATCCCATTGGCACATTAGTCCGTTTATGGATTGCACCCATGTTTTTCAGTGAGATAAATTTTTTATCCGACACATTTTCAACGAATTGCGGGCTATTTATATGAAAGCACATTGGCACATTACCAAATTATCACATTACCACATTATCCCATTATCCCATTATCCCATTGGCACATTGGCACATTATCAAATTAGCACATTAAATCAATGTTCAAGGATCTGGAAGAGCTCATCCAGTTCAGGGGTGAGGATGATCTCGGTGCGGCGGTTTTTGCGGCGTGCTTCGGGGGTGTCGTCGGGGTCGATGGGGTGGTGTTCGCCCCGGCCTGCAGCAATGAATCGTGCCGGGTCGATGTCGCCGTGCTCCAGCAGGATGCGCAACACGGCATTGGCCCGCAGCACGCTGAGCTCCCAGTTGTCTTTGATGGCGGCCCCCGGCCGGAAGGGCACGTCATCGGTGTGGCCTTCGATCATGATGCCGATGTCCGGGTTGACTTCCAGCACCTTGGCCAGCTGCTGCAGGGCATTCACGCCCTGAGTGTCGACGGTGGTGCTGCCGGTTTCAAACAGCAGGCTTTCTTCCATTGATACATATACCCGGCCACCCCGGATGTCAACGGTCAGCCCATCATCGAGGAAGCCGATCAGGGCCTCTGACAAGGTATGCCTGAGGTCCTGCACAATGGAATCCTGCCGGTGCAGGATCTCTTCCAGCTCGTCTACGCGCGCCTCTTTTTCCTGGACCTCTGCCATCAGCTTGCTGAGCTCCTGTTCTTTGGCCTCCATCTCGCGGGTGGCCACATCCAGCTCGTCTTCCCGGCGCTGCAGGTCCTCCTGGATCTCCTGCATGCGGGCAAGGATCTGACGGGTTTCTTCGGTTTTACCTTCCATCACGGCCTCTGCCTGGGCCACATATTCCTCATGGGTTTCACTGAGGCGGCGCAGCTGTCTTCCCAAATGTAAGGTGTCTTCTTCAAGCCGCTCCACGCGCGCCGAAAGGGTCGTTACCTCCTCCGCAAGCTGCGCATTCTGGTCACGGTAAGTGGTCAGGGTATCCGACAGCGCCTCTTTATCGGTCATCACCTGGTCGTGCTTTTCCTGCAACTCCTCAAGCTGCCGCTTGGGCACGCAGGCGCTAAAAACGAACAAAACAGCCAAAAAGGCCAGGGAAAGCATTTTCATGGGGTAATAATTTTTATATTTCGGTCACATGAAACGAGCACTTTGCGAGCTCGGCGAAGCCAAACTCGCCATGACATAATCATTCTCGTGTGTGTCAATTTAATTGGCATGGCTCGGTTCATGGGTTTGAATTTAAAAGCCAAAAAGACGAAACGACAAAAGGACAAAAGGACGAATGGTCTTCAGTTGGCTATTGGCTTTTAGCTTTTGGCAAACAGAGCAGGTGAATCAAAACAACCCGCAAAAAATTCTTGCCAACAGCCAACAGCTAAAAGCCAACAGCCTTCTTCCTTCACCGCCCAGCGCCCAGTCATTAACGTGTCACCTGCAGGCGTTCGGTCACGACCTCGCCATCGGCGGAGACGACACGCACGAAATAGACGCCGGTGTGCAGCTGATCTACGTCGATCGTGGCTTGTTGCTGCGCAGGACGCTGCTGAACAACCGTCCGGCCCACCAGGTCAATGACCTGCACCTCGCTGATGATCGCTGACGACTCCACGTTAAACTGGTAACGCGCCGGGTTCGGGTAGATGTGAAGCGTTTGCGTGTCCCCTGCTTCAGGCGTGTGGTCGCTTAGCGCGATGCCGTGATCCGGGAAGGGCTCGGTGCTGTACATGCGATACTCACCGGGCTCCAGGGTGATCGGCTCATTGATGTCGTTGACCTCAAGCTCCTCCCGACTGAAGTACTCGTACCAGGTGCCGGTTTCCTGGAAGTTGGGATGAATGTCGCCTTCTACCACATCAAAGTTACCCAGGACGGTCACGTTTTTCGTATGATGATTCAGGTGGATGCGCTTCATCGCACCATCCAGGTGCAGGTCATAATCATCGGTACGGAACACGTCGTGCTCCTGCTTCAGGTTGGCCAGCAGGGAATAAATGGTGTATACGCGATGCCTGCGCCAGTCGTCATAGTAATCCCAGCGGATGGGCTTGGGATCTGTGCGGCACCCCGGGTCGATGGTTCCATCCCCGCAATAGTTGATGGAATAATCGTATCCAAGCTCGCCAAACTGCCAGATCATCTTGGGTCCGGGGATGGGAAAATAGAATGCGGCCACCAGCTCGGCACGGGCAAGGGCGGTGCTCATGTCCTTGATGTCGTGATCGGGGTTGGTGGAATTGCCATATTCCAGGTTCTTGAACATGATCCGCTCTTCGTCGTGGCTTTCCATATACCCGATCAGGTGGGGGTCATCCCAGCCGCGATTGGTGTAGGAGATCCAGTCGAAGTTGCTGTCATCGAGCCAACCCATGGCGGCTTCCTGGTAGGTGTGTGTAATGTTACCCCAGAGCATCATCCCGTAGTCAGAAAGCTCCTCTTCCTCGTTGTTGGCCGTGAAGTGCTCCAGGATCACATAGGCGTCGGGGTTTACCTCCCACACCTGGTCGGCGATGCGCTTCAGGTTGGCGATGCGGTCCGCATCGTAATTCCAGCCTTGTCCTCCGGTTTGTTCATTGGTAAAGCCCTTGGTGAAGTCAAAGCGGTAGCCGTCGATGCGAAACTCCTCTATCCAGTATTGTACCACGCGTTTGAAAAACTCTTTGGTGTAGGGGCTTTCCTGGTCGAAAGTGTTTCCCCAGCACCAGGGCTCGTGCGGGCAGTCTTCCAGGTACCACGGGTTATCCGGCGAGGGCTTTCCCCAGCTGCCGGCATCCGGGTCGAAATACATTTGCACCATCGGCGACAGGTTGAAGCTGTGGTTGAGCACAATATCGAGCACAACGGCCATGCCACGTTCGTGTGCGGCATCGATGAACTCCTTATAGTCCCTGCGTGTGCCGTAAGCCTTGTCGGTGGCAAAGTAAAGCGCCGGGTTGTAGCCCCAGGATATGTTGCCTTCAAACTGGTTGATAGGCATCAGCTCGATCACGTTCACGCCAAGCTCCTGCAGGTAGTCGAGGGAATCCTTGACGGTTCTGATCGCACTGGTCTCAACAAAGTCACGGATAAGCAACTCATAGATCACCATGTCCTCCTCGGCCGGAGGGGTGAAGTCGTTCACCTGCCACTCGTATGGCGTGCGGCCGGGGTGCATGATGCTCACCAGGCCGTTGGTATAATCCTCCGGGTATGGCTTTAAGTCAGGATAATTGAAGTCGTCGATCCAACCGTCGTTCCATGGGTCGAGCACCTTGTGCGTATAAGGGTCTGCCAGGCGCAACTCCCCATCGATGTAATATTGGAAACCATATTCCTTATCCTCTTCCAGGCCAGTGATCGTCAACCAGTAACGGGTGCCATCCGGCGTCCGGTACATCTGATAGCCGTCGTCCAGCAACCAGTCGTTGAAGTCGCCTATCACGAAGACAAAGTCCTTGAGCGCCGGCGGGTCGTGAAGCACCAGGGTCACCGTATTTTCATCGAGGTAGTTGATCCCGTTTTCCACGCCATCGGGCAGCGGGGCCTCACTTACCTCCTGGCGGACATATACCGTGATCTCAGCCTCTGCCTTGTCTTCTCCACCATGGGCCACCACAAGGATGTCCTGGTTGCCATAATCATCGGCCACCCAGTCATAGTTCAGGTTTTCTTCTGTGGTGGTTACCATGTGCTGCGCATTGATAAAAAGCTCGATGGAATCCGATTCATTGGCAGCCGCACGGATGGGAACTTCCTCCCCAAGGGCATACATGGGCTGCAGCCCGGAAGGTGACTGAATGGTAACGTTCAAGCCTTCTTCCACCACTTCCACGAAAAGATCTTCCGACTGCGGACTGCCTCCTGCCGCACGAAACACGAAGTTCATACTGGTGATGAGCTCATCAGCAGGTACACCATAAAATTCACGGATGGACGGCGTGATCTCCAACTCGTAAAGGTCGTCGCCAACGCGCGTGAGTTGCGGCTGGGCGTCGTTGTCGCCCCAATTACCAATTACATATTCCCAGGAAGACTCATCCCCATCTATGTAAACACCAGTGTGGGTGTATACATCTCCGGTATAACCTTCCATTCCGCCACCGCCCTGCGTGGCGTCAAAATGGATGGTCACCGGCTCATCCGCCACGGGCAAGGGAGGGTCGGTCGTAATCTGCGCCTGAGCCAGTGAAAAAACCAATATAAGAAAAAGAAAACTGATCGATCGTAAAACCGTTTTTTGCATGTGTGTAGAATTTTATGTTACGTTCAAATGAACAGGGCAGTTTGCGGGTCCAAAGAAACCAGGCACGCCAGGCCAACATTCTCCTCAGGAGAGTTAAATCCGTTGGCATGCTTCTGTTCAATCAATGCTGTTTTTGTGAATAAAAAATGATTTGCATGCCCAAAAATACAAAATTGGTGCCAGCTTTTCCAGTTCCGGCAAATTATCCACAGATATACACAAATGTTTTCACAAATAGACACAAATACCTTGACCTCAACCTCAACCTCAATCTCAACCTCAACCTCAATCCCGAATCGCTCCGCTTCCCGAATCACTGCGTTCTCGGGACTTGCAGTTCGGGACATTGCTGCCGCTCAGCCTCAGCCTCAATCTTAATCTCAACCGTTATCAACAAATATTTTCCGTATTTTTACGGGCTGATCTTCCCGTGTGGACTCCAGGCCGGAGAGCAGTGTAAAATATTGTATCTCAGCAAATCGTTTTCCAACAAACAACCACTTAAACCTCCATCATCATGGTAAAGAAGATCGTAAAATGGCTTTTGATCGTGGTTCTGGCAGTGCTCATCCTGCTGACCACCTTGCCAATTATTTTTCAGGGTGCGATTGTGGATCGCATCAAAGACGAGGTGAATGAACAACTGGACGCCCGGGTGGATTTTGGGCGTTACCGGATTTCACTGCTGCGAAGCTTCCCAGATGCATCGCTGCGGCTCGATGACATCATCGTGGAAAATGAAGCCCCGTTTGAAGGGGACACCCTGGCGAGCATCGCGCGCCTGCGAGTCACCATTGACCTGAGGAGCCTCTTTGGAGAAGGGTTTGAGATCAAACACATCCAGCTGAATGATCCGGACCTTCGTTTTCGATTGCTTGAAGATGGCAGCGCCAACTGGGATATCGTGCCGATGGCAGACAAGGACCCGGAAGAAATGCCCGATGAACCATCCGAGCCTTCGGATTTTTCACTGGCACTGCGGAGCGTTGACATCCGCAATGCCGACATCCTGTATCATGACGACAAGTTTCTGACCTATGTGGACGTGAAAGGGTTAACTGGCCGGATGCGCGGTGACCTCACGATGGATGTGACCAATGTGCGCACGCGCAACGCCCGGATCGATGCACTCAGCCTTCGCTATGACCGCATGCCCATCCTCAGCAACGTGGGTGTCGACCTCACTGCAGAGGTAGAGATGAACCTTCGCGATTGGGTATTTACCTTCCGCGAGAATGAATTCGTGTTGAACGCGCTTCCGCTGGTTTTTGATGGCGCCATCAGCTTGCCAGAAGATGGAGGCACCATGATGGACTTCTCCTTTGCTTCGGCCAGGTCTGACTTTGCTGCCTTCCTCTCCATCATACCCGCATTGTATACCGATGATTTTGCTAACCTGCGCACCGATGGCAGCATGGCCATGCAAGGGAAGGTGAATGGCCTGCTTAAAGGCGATCAGATTCCGGGCTTTGACTTCCTGGTAAAGGTGGATGAAGGCATGTTCAGCTATCCGGACCTGCCGGAGTCGGTTCGTGACGTGCAGATAGATCTGCAGGTGGCCAACGAGGGCACCCGTATGGATGATGTGCGGATCGACATGCCTGTGTTCAGCCTGAACATGGGTAACAATCCTTTCCAAGCCCGCTTTGCCATGCGCAATCCCATCTCGGACCCCTGGGTTGACCTCGCCATGAACTTTCATCTTAACCTGGACGAGGTAATGCAATTTATCCCGCTTGAAGAAGACCTGGTTTTGGCAGGCAACGCAGAAGCAAATATTGAAGCCATGGGGCATTTGCCTGCAGACTGGGCTGAAGATGATCAGATCCCCGGGTTTCACTTCATGCTGAAATTGGATGAAGGCATGTTCAGCTATCCGGACCTGCCGGAGTCGGTTCGTGACGTGCATATCGACCTGCAGGTGGCCAACGAGGGCAGCACCATGGATGACGTGCGGATCGACATGCCTGTGTTCAGCCTGAACATGGGTAACAATCCTTTCCAAGCCCGCTTTGCCATGCGCAATCCCATCTCGGACCCCTGGATTGATGCGGCCCTCCAAACCAGCCTGGACCTGGCTGAGGTGATGCGCCTTGTTCCCATGGAAGAAGACATGCTGCTGGAAGGCAAAATTGAGAGCGACCTGGAGGCCCGTGGCCGCCTGTCTGCCCTCGAAAGGCGAGCCTATCAGGACTTTCATGCCACAGGACACCTTGCTGCTTCTGCGATCAGGGCGGATGTGCCCATGCTGCCTGCACCCTTTGAAGTGGAGCAGCTTGAAACACGTTTCAGCCCACAGTACCTGTCCATCGAAAGCATGCGTGCTGGCATGGCCGACAATGTAGTGGAGGCAAGCGGCCGCATTGACAACATCCTGCAATATGCCATTGAAGGGGATGTGCTCAGGGGCAACCTGGACATCAGCGCCGAATACCTCAACATCAACGCCTTCATGCCTGACATGCCGGAGGCACGGGAGCTGGAAGCGCGCAGGGAAGAAGCTCCGGATGCAGAGATAGCACTTGACGAAGCGCCAGCGCAGTTGTCAGTGATCCGTGTGCCGGAAAATATCGACTTTACAATGAATGCACGGATCGGCCAACTGATCTTTGATGACATGGACATCACTGATTTGAGTGGAGGCATCCGGGTGTTTGAACAGCAGGCCACACTCGACCGGCTTGCAATGAACCTTCTAGGCGGAGAACTAGCTCTTGCCGGGAGCTATGACACCCGGATGGAGGACCCGGAAATGGCCCTGAGACTCGATTTGTCTGGATTCGACATTCCGCAGACGTTCAACACTTTTAATACCATGGAGGTGCTGGCCCCGGTCGGACGGTATGCGCAAGGAAGGATCTCCGGAGGGCTCACCATGAATGCCACCCTCGATCAGACCATGCAGCCACGTCTGGAAACCCTTTCCGGTGCCGGGAATATTCAGGCAAGAAACCTCGTCGTAGAAAACCTGCCCACAATGGTTCGCCTCGCCGAGCGCCTCGAAATGGACCTTTTCAGGGAAGTGGATGTGGGTGATGTGTCGCTGCGCATTGCTTTTGCAGATGGCAAAGTGGAAACAGAACCATTCGCAATCACATTTGGACGCTCAGATGCCACCATAAGCGGAACAACCTGGTTCGACCAACGCATCGACTATGTGATGCGTGTGGGCATACCCCATGACCAGTTCGGCACCCGTGCCAACCAGGTGCTTGATAACCTGATTAGCGATGCGGCAGACAGGGGCTTTGACATCGATCCGGGCGATCGCGTGGAAATCGATGTGCTGGTAACCGGTACGGTGACGCAACCGGAACTGTCGCTCGACATGTCGGGCACCATTGACGACGTACGTGATCAGATCCGGGGTGAGGTGGACCGCTTTTTACAGGAAACGGAGGACCGCATCCGGGATGAAGTGGACGATGCCCGGGACCGTGCGGAAGAAGAGGTAAGAGAAAGGGTTGATGAAACGCGCGAGCGGATAGACCAGGAGCTTGAACAGCGTGCTGAGCAGGTCCTCGATGAAGCCGAACGCCAGGCAGAAAACATCCGCAAAGAAGCATCCCGTGCAGCCGATCGTATACGCAGAGAGGCCCGGGAGCGGGCAGATAAGATGGTGGAGGAAGCTGAAGGACCGATTGCCACGGCTGCCGCAAGGCGTGCAGCTGAATCGCTCGTCAATCAAGCCAACCGACGTGCCGACCAGCTGGAAGAAGAAGCAGATAAGCGGGCACAACGCATCGTGGATGAAGCCCAGGAACGGGCAGATCGCATCCTGAAAGGAGAAGAATAACCAGCGCTGTGCATAATGGCAAGGCCAGGTGCACATCATTTTATCATTTTTGCAAAATACTGTTTGCAAAATACTTGAGGCCTTTGTCTCTTGCAGAGGTTTGCTCATGGTTGCGAATTGGCCCGCAGAGGAAAAACAACGGCAATCATCATCCGCCGGTGTGTCAAAAAAACCTGTCATGGGATATTGGCTTTGCCTGGCTTAAAAGTGCCCGTTTCATGGCAATGCCAATTCGATGAGGTTGGTCTGAGAGATGAGAAAAAAGACCAGGAATGGTGCCGGCTTTTACAGCGTTGACGAGAGCCGGGTATAAAGCAGAACCGGACATGAAAACCAACAAGCAATCAACCTACTCATTTATATGTTTATAATCTCTTATAATGTAAACGGCATCCGGGCCGCCGTAACAAAAGATTTTCCGGCCTGGCTGGACTCGACAGCACCCGATGTGGTCTGTATCCAGGAAAGCAAAGCACAACCGGAACAGATACCGGTGCATATGTTCGAAGAACGAGGCTATCATAGCTATTGGTTCTCCGCAGAGAGAAAAGGATATAGCGGTGTGGGCATCCTCAGCAAAAGAAAGCCCGACCATGTGGAATATGGCATGGATATTGAACGCTACGACAGGGAAGGCCGCCTGATGCGCGCCGACTTTGGCGACCTTAGCGTCATCAGCGTTTATCATCCCAACGGCGGAAGTTCGGAAACCCGGCACTTCTTTAAAATGGACTGGCTGCGCGACTTTCATCAATATGTTGCAGGGGTGAGCAAAGAAAGACCCAACCTGGTCATTGCCGGGGATTTCAACATCTGCCATAAGGAGATCGATATCCATGACCCGGAAAGACACCACCAGGTGTCGGGCTTTCTCCCCGAAGAGCGTGAATGGATGACCAGCTTCCTGGAAAGTGGCTTCGCAGACAGCTTCCGGCATTTCAACCAGCAACCTGAACAATATACTTGGTGGAGCTGGCGAGCCAATGCGCGGGCAAGAAACCTGGGGTGGCGAATCGATTACAATATGGTGACCACGCCACTCGTTTCATCTTTGCAGGACGCCGGCATCATGCCTGAAGTGAAGCATTCAGACCACTGCCCGGCGTGGGTGAAAATTTAAGGATAAGGTTGAGGTTAAGGCCAATATTAGCCTCAAACCGCAAACACAATGCAAACCCGGACTTTTAGACCTTTCGACCTTTTGACTTTTAGACCTTTTGTCATTTCTCATAATTTTAAAAATGAAAAACAAGAAATACATCCTGATCATCGTGCTGGCCCTCGTGGTGGCCGGGCTTTGGTACTTCCTTCGTGAGGATGCCCATACCTTTGAGGCCATCACCGTGCCGGTACAGCGTGGTGACTTTGAAATCAGCGTGTACACCAGCGGAGAGCTGGAGGCCAAAAACTCTGAAGACATTTCCGGGCCATCAGGCCTGCGGCTGGTTGGGATCTGGAACGCACAGATCGCTGAGCTCATACCCGAAGGCAGCGTGGTGGAAGAAGGCGACTGGGTGGCAACCCTCGACAGGACGGAGATTTCCAACCGCATCCAGGACCTGGAGACGGAGCTGGAGAAGCTTGAGACCTCCTATACCCAGCTGATGCTTGATACCACCATGGAGATGCGGAATGCACGCGATGAGCTGGTTAACCTCCAATTTAACTATGAAGAGGCGCAGATCAGCCTCGAACAGTCACAGTTTGAACCGCCGGCCACCATCCGTCAGGCCGAGATTAACCTTGACAAGGCCGAACGCGCACTGAAGCAGGCACAGGAAAACTATGAACTGCGCCGGCAACAGGCCGAAGCACGCATGAGCGAGGTCAACGCATCCCTGAACCAGGTCCAAAGACGCTATCAGAACATGCTGGAGGTGCTGGATGACTTTGTGATCCATGCACCCAAAAGCGGCATGGTGATCTATCGGCGCAATTGGGATGGATCCCGGGTGACCGTCGGCTCCCAGATCAGCACCTGGGACAATACCGTGGCGACCCTGCCCGACTTCTCGGTGATGATGTCGCAAACCTATGTCAACGAGGTGGACATCAGCAAGGTGCGTAGAGGCCAACCTGCCGAGGTGGTGGTGGATGCCTTTCCTGACCGCACTTTTACCGGTTTTGTCACCGAGGTGGCCAACGTCGGGGAGCAAAGACCCAACCAGGATGCCCGGGTGTTTGAGGTCAAGATCCAGATCAACGAGTCCGACACCATCATGCGTCCCAATATGACCACCAAAAACACCATCATCACCCATGTGGAGGAAGATGTGCTCTATATCCCCATTGAGGGCCTGCATACCTTGGATACCATCAATTATGTGTACCTCGATGCGGGTATCCGTGCGCAACGGCAGCAGGTGGTCGCCGGGATGCGTAACGACAATGAGATCGTGATCCGGGAAGGCCTTGGAGAGGGAGACCGGGTGCATCTTACTGTGCCGCCGGGTGGGGAGGAGCTGCCGGTGGTGGAAGTTGGAAGTAAGAAGTAAGAAGTAGGAAGTAGGAAGCAGGAAGTAAGTAAGAAGTAGGTAGTAGGCAGTAAGCAGGAAGTAAGAAGTAAGTAAGAAGTAGGCAGTAAGCAGTAAGCAGTAAGTAAGAAGCAAGAAGGATATAAAGCAGTGTCCCTGTGAGGGCCGGACTTGGCCGGTCCCCATGTTCTCCAAAGGAAGACCGTAGGGACAGCACTTGGGCTGTCTGAACCCAGACTGTCCGCAGTTTAAATTGTCATGAAATTCATAGAAAAATATCTGCACAACCTGAACCTGGCGCTTGAGGCAGTCATCGACAACCGTTTCCGTTCGATGCTCACCGCGCTGGGGATCATATTTGGTGTGGCCGCCGTGATTGCCATGCTGGCCATCGGCAATGGCGCGCGCCAGGAGATCCTCGACCAGATGAAAATGGTGGGCGTCAACAATATCATCATCCGGCCCATCCATGCGGAAGACGACCGGCGGGATGAGCTGTCTGAGGGGCGCTTTTCTCCGGGGCTGACCCTCCAGGACGTGGAAAGCATCTCGCGCATCGTCCCTACGGTGAGAAGATCAAGCCCCGAGGTGCAGATCAGCGCATATGCGATGAAGGGAACCATCCGCAGGCCCGTTCGGGTAGCTGGCATTACACCCGAATATTTTGAGGTTTTTTCCCTGGATCTCGCCAGGGGGAGCATGTTTACGCAGCAGCAGCTGAAAGATGGGGCCCCTGTCGCCATCATCGGCAACAACATCCGGGCCATCTTTTTTGGAAACACGGATCCCATAGGCCGCCAGATCAAGGCTGGCAACAACTGGCTTACCGTGATCGGGGTGGTGGAAGACCGCATGGTGACGGATGATGCAGTGGAAAACCTTGGAGTGAGTGAATTTAACAATGTGATCTATACGCCCGTGCAGACAATGTTGCTGCGTTTCCGCGACCGATCGGCGGTGAGCATCACGGAGATCCAGCAGACCCGCACGCGTGGCGGCAGAAGGGGTGGGGTGGTGGTCGCCAGCAGCTCCAACAACGACAACGATGACGACGAACGGTATGCAAACTACCATCAGCTCGACAGGGTGGTGGTGCAGGTGGATGAGTCCAGCCAGTTAACGCCTACTGCGGATGTGATCAGGCGAATGCTCGAGCGACGCCATAACCAGGTGGAAGACTTTGAGGTCATCATCCCGGAGCTCCTGCTCGAACAGGAGCAACGAACCCGCGACATCTTTAACATCGTGCTGGGAGCCATTGCCGGCATATCCCTGATCGTGGGAGGCATCGGCATCATGAACATCATGCTCGCATCGGTCATTGAACGGACCCGGGAGATCGGCGTCCGCCTTGCCGTAGGAGCCAAAAAGACCGACGTGGTCTTTCAGTTCCTTTCAGAATCCATCCTCATCAGCGTGGCCGGCGGCATCCTGGGCGTCTTCCTGGGCATCGGACTCTCACGGGGCATCATGCAGTTTACCGATATCCTGACCATTGTCTCCATCAGCTCCGTGCTCATCTCCTTCGGCGTAGCCGCCGCAGTAGGAATCCTCTTCGGCTACATGCCAGCGAAGAAGGCAGCAGAGAAGGATCCGGTGGCCTCACTACGGTATGAGTAAGAAGGTGTTATATAGCACAACATATTTGACACTTTTTGGCATGCAGTTTTAACATTATGATCGCAGGTAATTCAACAGATATTTTTCTTTGAAATCCGCCTTCATAAACCCCTAGAGAGGGTTTCAAAGAAAAATATCACAAGCTTGATTTTCAAAATTTTAACAAAACCATAGTGTCAAATATGTTGTGCAACTTATCAAGCATGCAGCAAGCAGTAAGCTTTTATTACCACACCATTTTTTATTATATTTGTGGGTGTTGAACCCAAAAAGTGAAGAGATATGAAGAAATTTGCAGTTGTATTGGCAGGAAATGGTGTGTTTGATGGGGCAGAGATTCACGAGGCCACCCTCGCGATGTATGCCATT
>PUOJ01000172.1 GCA_003552075.1 Bacteroidales bacterium | reverse complement strand
GTGATCGTGTTTGGACTGGCCATAATGTAGTCAGCAGCACATGCAATGTAATATCCGCCTGAAGCTGCTACATCGCCCATGGAGGCCACTACGGGCTTCTCCTGCGCTGCCAGCGCCACTTCGCGGAGGATTACATCCGATGCCAGGGCACTTCCGCCTGGAGAGTTGATACGAAATACGATGGCCTTGACATCCTCATCCAGGCGAGCCTGGCGCAAGGCTTTTGCAATACGGTCTGAACCAATGGTACGGTCACCACCCTGCCCCGAAATGATGTTGCCGGTGGCATATACAATGGCGATCTTCTCGTCGGCATCAGAACGGATGAAGTCCACAGGGTCAGGCGCTTCAATGTAGCTTCCAAGGGTGATGAACTCGATGTCGTCATCTTCCTCGAGACCGATATGATCGCGCAGGACATCATACAATTCATCGCGGTATAGCAGCCCGTCAATCATCTGGTGTTCCAGCGCCAACTCCGCGTTGCGTGTCCAGAGATTATCGGCTGCTTCGTCTACATGGTTGATCGTCAGCCCCCTTGAAGAGGCAATGTCAGCAGTCACGTTGTTCCAGATGGCATTGATGTAGGAACGGATCTGTTCGCGGTTCTCTTCACTCATGTCTTCGCGGAAAAGCGGCTCACCTGCGCTCTTGTATTCGCCGTAACGGATCACCTGGGGATCAATGCCCAGTTTGTCGAGCATGTTTTTCAGAAAAGCCAGCTCAGAGTTGATGCCCCGGAAGTCGATGGCCCCTTCGGGATGCAGATAAAGTTCATCAGCCACACTGCCCAGGTAATAGGCGTTTTGCATGTACATCTCCCCATAGCTGACCACAAACTTGCCTGATTCTTCTTTGAATGTATTGATGGCCTGCCGGATCTCGTCGATGGTGCTCCAGCCACCAGCCACAATGCTCAGGTCAAGGAAAACCCCTTCGATCTTATCGTCATCAGCTGCCTTCTCCAGGGCGCTAAGGATATCATTAAGCCCGATGGCGCGGCTTGGGGAAAAAGACATGAAGTCGAAGGACTCAAATGGGCTGCCGCCACCACGGTCGACAATTTCAGTGGTGAGGGTGAGGTGCAGCACCGACTGGTCGGCCACCCTTACCGGGTCCCTGCTTGCCATGCTGGCAATCACACCTATCATGATGAAAAGCAAAATCACGAATGTCAGGAAAAATCCCAACATCGACGCAAACATAAATTTGAAAAATTGTTTCATGGTTTGTTGAATTAATGATGAATACCAATTACGGGATAAAGGTAAAAAAAATTAAAATTATTTTGGCATTGCTGCCAACGGTTTTGCCACCCCATTATTTTTATTGATTTTTGTTCAACCAAACAATACACGTTACATCATGCCACATGCTTATCTTTTACTCGGAGGCAATCAGGGTGTGGTGCCTGCAACGTTCCGGACCGCCTTGCAGCAGCTGTCGGGCAACGGGGTGCGCATCGGGCGCTTAAGCCCATTATACCGCACCGAGCCCTGGGGCATGCCTGGTGCAGATTTTTTCTATAACCAGGCTGTTGAGGTGGAGACCGAACTACAGCCACATCAGCTCCTGCATGTCATACTTTCGGTGGAGTCGGCAGCCGGCCGAAAACGTCGGGCGGGCGTCATCGAGGCTCGCCCCCTTGACATTGACATCCTCTTGTATGATGCCTTGATCGTGGACACGCCGGAGCTACAGATTCCCCATCCAAGGATGCATGAAAGACGCTTTGTGCTTGTCCCGTTGGCCGACATTGCCCCGTCACTCAGGCACCCCATTCGCGGGGAAACAATATCCGGTCTCCTGGAAGCCTGTAAGGATCCTTTGCTGGTAGAGCGTGTTGCAGATAAAGGGAAAGAACAGGAATAAAGGATGTCAACTTTCGCGCGTGAATGTGTATCTTTACCCCACACTTCATGCCATGCATACCCATTACGTCATGAGATACAACTACATCGCCATAGAGGGAAACATCGGTGCAGGCAAAACCTCACTCGCCAACAGGATCGCCCGGCGTTACAACGGCAAGCTCATCCTCGAGCAGTTTGAAGAGAACCCTTTTCTGGCCAAATTCTATGAGAACCAGGAAAAATATGCCTTTCCGTTGGAGCTGTCCTTTCTTGCCGATCGTTATCAGCAACTGAAAAGGGAATTGTCGCAACAGGATCTTTTTACCGACTTTACGATTTCTGATTATTTTCTGAACAAGTCGCTCATTTTTGCGCGTAAGACCTTGAATGATGATGAGTACCAACTCTTCATGACGCTTTTTAACATCATGAACGCCAATTTGCCCCGGCCGGACCTGCTGGTGCACCTCTATGTAAAAACCAGCCGCCTGCAGCAAAACATACGGAGTCGCGGAAGGGCGTATGAACAAAAAATTGCCGATGAATACCTCGAAAAGATCCAGGACAGCTATTTCAACTACCTGAAACAGCAGCCGGAGTTGCGTATTCTGTTGCTCGACACCAACGCCATAGACTTTGTGGCATATCCCTCGCACCTTGAGCTTGTATTGGAGGCCATTAACCAGGACTATCCCAGGGGGATGACCAATATCAGGCTTGGTGTGTAAATCACCTGGGGCTGGCAGGGCAAAAAAAAAGCGGGCTAAAAACCCGCTTTTTTTATATCTGCTATGTGATGCTGCTACAGGACGATGTCCTGGAACTCACTTTCACCAAAGTACTCAATAAACTCCCTGTCTTCTCTGGCGATTTGCAACATGGCGGAGTTGAGCTCGATGGCGCGGCGCAGGTTGCTGTAAAGCGCAATGTCATCATTGTTTCTTGCCGCGATCACGGCTTTCAGGTATGCCACATGGCCACATTCGGGGGCGCAGTTCAGGGTGTTCACGGCGTTGCTCTCGTTGCCGGCCATAAGCTGTGCTAGTGCTACATTGTATTTGCAAGTGTAATTGGCAAAGTTGCTGAGGGCGCTGTCGTAGTCGCCACCCCTGATATGCATGATACCGAGGTTGTAATCGGCATCCAGGCCTTGCGCGCGTGCTGCCTCAAACATAGACACAGCGTTCTCATCGTCATATTCCCAGGCCGCAATTACACCCAGGTTGTTCTGGACGTATCCGTTTCCGGGTGCCAGCTGATTGGCTTGCTCCAGGAGGCTGGCCGCCTCTTCCACTTCGTCCATCTCAAGCAGAATGGCTGCTGCATTGTTAAAGCCTTTGTAGCTGTCAGGGAATTGCTCAATGGCCGTACGATATATGGTGAGCTGGGTAGCTTTGTCGTCGGTCAGGGTAGCGGCAAAAAGCAACTCCTTCTCGTCAAGCTGGGTGGGGTCTTCGATGGCATAGGTTGCAAGCTCTTCATGGGTCAACTTGGGCTCATAGGCGTGCACAGTAATCTCGGCACGACGCAGCGGCTCAAGAATCTTTTCGATTTCCTCATAGATCAGGGTCATGTCCTTGATCCTTCTTTCCCTTTCGGCAGGGGCAAGCTGCGAATTGACCACGTTGGCAATCGCTTGCTTGTCAGGCAGGTCAGAAGCCTCAAGCTTGGTCATGAAGCCGTCAAAGTCCTCGCCTTTGGCTTCTACCTGAAGCTCCGGCAACTCAACGTCTTTGCTGTCAAAAAGGTCTTTTACATAATCTTCACCTGTAGATGCGCGGTTTTCTGAAAGCTCCATGTTGAACGCAATCTCTCCTTCAGGAGAAGCCCAGGCGTGCACATCCACACCTTTCAGCTCCCATCCGCGCTGGATGAATTCTTCCACCGCCTCAATCGCCTCCTGCGCTTCATCTGCACGGTTGAGGTCCAGACGCCAGTTCAGGTTGTGGCGCATGTAGGCAAAATAGATATTTGCCGTCTTGGAGATGATCACTTCTTCCTCATATTCGTGCGGTGCAATGGCCACCTTGTGGTCTTTTTTCACGCGCTGGGAAGTCACGATGACCCCATCGGCCACCTTTCTTTCCGGCAGCTCACTGGCATTGTCTCTCCTGCCCTCGCGATACACGATACCGCGGATATAAAGCTCGGATGCCAGCATGTCTGGTGCATAATCCATCGTGTTGTAAAGCTCAACGCTTGTGGCCTGGTCGCGATTGATCATCGTGCCGGTGGTTGATGTCCTGCTTCCGCGCAGCACAACAGTCTCGAGTTCAAGCTCACCATCTGCGTGCTTCAGCACGGGAGTAAGCTCCATCACAGCATTGCGCTGGAAATAACCTTCCGCAATCCTGCCATCCACATTGGCAGCCACCTGGCCACCATGGTTCTCAAGCGGGTTGGTTTCCGGGGTGTACCTGAGCCCCTCATCGTAGTTTCTTACCATCCTGTTCACTCCACAGCTGGCAAACAATCCTGCTGTAACAAGCAATACAGCAATTAGCTTAAAGTTGATTTTTTTCATAATGATAGCTTTGTATTGGTTAATCTGAATTGAGATTGAAATGATATTCCTGTCTGTTAGATGTTACAAATATAAAAAAAACTAATTAGCAAGCAGGCCAATCACGTTTATTTTCTGCAAACAACGTTTTTTTGCGAAGGCAAATATAAGAACAAAAAGCATGGATTTTGCAAAACTATTTTGTGGAAAAGAAATTTTATTTTACATTTGCACTCCTTTTTGGAGCAATCCATCGTGATGGCCCGTTCGTCTAGGGGTTAGGACGCCAGGTTTTCATCCTGGTAGCAGGGGTTCGAATCCCCTACGGGCTACAAGCAATAAAAGTATTCATTGTTAAAACATTACGGCTTATTATGGCAAACCATCAATCAGCAAAAAAGAGAATCCGTTCGGATAATGCCAAAAGGCTCAGAAACCGTTATTATGCCAAGACCACACGCAATGCAGTGAAAAGGTTGCGCAACACCCAGGAAAAGAGTGAAGCACAGGAAAATTTACCCCGTGTCGTATCCCTGATAGACCGGCTGGCGAAAAAATCTGTCATTCATAAAAACAAGGCTGCAAACCTGAAGTCGAGTCTTACCAAGCATGTGAACAGCATACAATAGCTGATCACCATCGTCTTTTGCAGTTTTTGAAATAAAGTATATTTTTGCATCATCAATAATGGCCCGTTCGTCTAGGGGTTAGGACGCCAGGTTTTCATCCTGGTAGCAGGGGTTCGAATCCCCTACGGGCTACAAAAAAGACCTTTCGGCAGAAAGGTCTTTTTTTATGTTTGATATTTTTGTAATTTAGCTCAAAACACAAAAATATCATATGAATCCAAAAGCTGAATCTAAATATGCTGTGACCAGGTTGCGTGGCATCAAAAGCTGGGCAGAAGATGACAGGCCGCGGGAAAAGCTGTTGATGAAAAGCAAAAAGGCCCTGTCGGATGTCGAGTTGCTGGCCATCATCATTGGTTCCGGCAATGCCACACAATCTGCCGTGGAACTTGCGCGTGACATCCTGACCTCCGTCTCCAACAACCTTACTGAACTGGGCAAGCTGAACATTGCCGAAATGATGCGTTTCCGGGGTATTGGCGAAGCCAAAGCCAGCAATATCACTGCTGCACTTGAACTGGGCCGCAGACACAGACTTTCGGAGGGGCTTAGCAAACAGGTAATTGCCAGTAGCCGGGACGCCTTCGAGATCATGGCCCCCATCATAGGCGACCTCACCTATGAAGCATTCTGGATTATATTGATGAACAGAGGCAGCAGGGTACAACGCTTGCTGCCTGTAAGTGAAGGCAGCGTGGCCGGAACCGTAGCAGATCCAAAAAAGATATTTAAAATGGCACTCGATCACCATGCCTCCGGCGTGGTGTTGTGTCATAACCACCCAAGCGGACAAGTAAACCCAAGCATGGCTGATCAGCGCCTTACCAGGAAATGCAAAGAGGCCGGAGCCTTCCTGGATGTGCCAGTCATTGACCATATCATTGTGGTCAATCATAAGTATTTCAGCTTTGCCGATGAAGGCCTGCTGTGATATACATCTTATATGCCAGTTTTTTTTCAAACCAAAATTTAAGCTTACCTTTACACTGCATTTTAAATTCTTAAAGCGCAGATGGTCCTCGTATACAGCCCGCATATCTCAAGCCGGACGGAATACATTACTGCTTTGCTGTTGAACCGGATGCTGGGCCTTGACCACAAGCTTACCCGGGACGAAGACAGTTTTACCGTCTATAATGGCCCGAAGATCAATTACAGCAGTCGTCCCCTGCACCGTGGCGGGATATTTATCCCGGCAAGCGGCTTCCTGCAACAGCGCGGCGTCAGTCCGTTTGAGCCGGAGATCAACAAGCAAAAAAGGATTCCGTTGCTGTTCCCCGATATAGAAGACAATGGTGCACTTGGCTTTGACCCTTTTGCCGCATCTTTCTACCTGTTGAGCAGATATGAAGAATATCTTCCGCATGAAAAGGACAGGCACGGCCGGTTTGAAGCCAACCAGTCCTTTGCTTGGAAACATGGTTTTTTGCATAAACCCGTGGTAGACCATTACGCCCTGATGCTTCGGGACGTCCTTGTGGAAAAATATCCAGCGCTGGAGATACCCCGGCAGAAGTTCACCTTTATCCCCACTTACGATGTGGACGTGGCTTTTGCCTTTAAAGGACGCACCATGTTCCGTAACGTGTTGGGCAGCCTGCGCAGCCTCTCAAAACTCGACTTTTATTCCCTGTTCCAACGCGTTCGTGTCATCCTTGATCGGGAAAAAGACCCTTATGACACCTATGATCTCCAACTGGAGCTTTATAAGAAAACAGGCATCAAGGCATATTATTTTTTCCTCTGCGGAGATTATGGCCCCTATGACCGCAATGTGGCGTTTTTCTCCCGGCAGTTTTTTCTGCTTATCAAAAAACTGGGAGATTATGCCCATATAGGGATTCATCCAAGCTATGCTTCTCATGATGAGCCCGGTGAGCTGGAAAATGAGCTTCGCAGGCTTTCAGGAATCACCAATGACGACATCCAATACAGCCGGCAGCATTATCTGCGCCTGCAGCTTCCGAAGACCTACCGGGAACTCCTGAAGCACAATATTGGCTACGATTTTACCATGGGATACGCCTCCCAGCCAGGCTTCAGAGCCGGAATCTCCCGACCATATCCCTTCTATGACCTTTCAGAAGAGCAAGAAACCCCGCTTACCATTGTCCCACTGGTTTTAATGGATGGAACCTTGCACGACTACCTGGGGCTTACGCCCGACGAAGCATGGAAGCTCGTAAAAAAACTGATGGATGAAATCATACAGGTCAATGGAAGCATGACGACCCTTTGGCATAATGATGCGCTTGCCGACCAGGATACGTGGCAGGGATGGCGCCAGGTGTACCTGAAAACCCATGCCCGGGCTGCCAAGAAGCATCACCAGGCCCGCGCAGGGTCAAAAGCATAAAGATCACTAAACCTGCGTTTTTTTAATGATCAGATATCTCAAACATAACGAAATCGACTTTGAGAAGTGGGATTCCTGTATGGATGATGCCATCAATGGAATATTTTACGGTTATTCCTGGTATCTCGACATGTGTGCGCGCACCTGGGATGCACTGGTGGAAGATGATTACCGTGCCGTGATGCCCTTGCCTGTCAAAGCAAAAGGAGGGATACGGTACCTGTTTCAGCCTTTTTTTGTGCAACAGCTTGGTGTGTTCAGCAGGCATGGCCTGAGCGCTGAGGTCACCAGGCGCTTTCTGGATGCCATCCCCAAGTCCATTCGTTACCTGGATTACAACCTCAACACCTACAATGTCTTGCCGGCCGACCATCCGCTTGTGGCCGGCCGCCAGGTGACCTATGAGCTGGACCTGATCGCCCCCTATGAGCAGCTGCGTGCAAACTATTCCGGCAATACCATGCGCAACCTGAAGAAAGCTGAGAAAAACGGCCTTTTTCTGACTCCGCATGGCCGGCCAGAAGATATTATTCATGCATTCAGGCAAAACCGAGGGGCACGGGGGGTGCCATTCAGGGATGAGGACTACCGGGTGCTGAAGCACCTGATATACGCGGGGATGCATAAGCGGATGGTCTCGCTGAAGTGTGCCTATACTGCCGACAATAATTTTTGTGCGGGCATAGTTTTTTATAAGAGCCATAAAAAGGCGGTCTGGCTGTTTTCAGGGGCTACACCTGAGGCGCGTCAGAACGGGGCCATGGCGATGCTGGTGGATGACTTCATCCGCGAACATGCGGGCAAGGAAATGGTACTTGACTTTGAGGGATCTTCAGATCCTAACCTTGCAAGATTTTACAGGGGGTTCGGATCAGAAGAATGTGTATTTTTACGCATCCGGAAAAACCGTTTGCCTGTATTGCTTAAACCGATGATAAACATGTATCTTTATCTGCGAAAAGCAACTAAACGTACCATGCCATGACGCGATCCTGATCTACAGCTGCCTGATCGTTGTACACTGTGCGCTGGAAGCAAGAAAGAACCAGCAGCTGCAGTTCCCGGGCTGCGAAAAAGGTTGAGCAAGCATTACACAGTAAATGCAGCCCGCGTGCTGCGCTACCGAAACATACAAAATGGAAGAGCCAATGATTCGAATGCTGGGAAATACGTCGTCCTTAATGAACCAATACATTGCAGAGCTTCGGGATGCCGAAGTTCAGCTGGACAGTCTGCGTTTCAGGCGCAACATGGAGCGGCTTGGTGAGATATTTGCCTATGAAATCAGTAAGGAGCTGGCCTGGAAGGAGCAGGAGGTGGTCACGACACTGGGTGTGGCCAATTGTGAAGTGATGGCCGAGCAGCCTGTGATAGCCACCATACTGAGGGCGGGCCTGCCTTTTCACCAGGGCCTGCTCAATTGCTATGATAAAGCTGGCAATGCCTTCATTTCGGCATATCGCAAACACCGTAAAGATGGAAGGTTTGACATCCAGGTAGAATACGTGTCCAGCCCGGGACTCCAGGACAAAATCTTGATCCTGACGGATCCCATGCTGGCCACCGGTGCTTCCATGATTTTGAGCTTTAAGGAGTTGCTTCGTAAGGGCCAGCCTGCGCATACGCACCTGGCATCCATCCTGGCCAGCAACCAGGGTGTGGAATATGTGAAAAAGAACATGCCCACCGACGATTACACCCTTTGGCTCGGTGCAGTAGATGATGAACTTACTGCAAAGGCCTACATTGTGCCCGGACTGGGAGATGCCGGCGACCTGGCGTTTGGCAGCAAACTATAAAATTTCTGAATGACATGCGTCTGTTGACCACCGTATTTTTTGAGAACCTGAAGCTGGCCCTGGGGTCGATCCGCAGCCACCTGTTGCGGGCTGTCATTACCGTGCTCATCATTGCTTTCGGCATCATGGCCCTTGTTGGGATCCTCACGGCCATCGACTCCATCAGGCTGTCGATCACGGAAAACTTCGCCAGGTTGGGGGCTAACAGCTTTTCGGTAAGAAACCGCGAAATGCGCGTGCAACCGGGTAGTGGCTCCACGCAAGTCTTTGAACGCATTTCCTATGACGAGGCCCTTGCCTTCAAGGAGCAGTTTGACTTCCCTGCCTATGTTTCCATGTCGGTGCACGGCACAGGCGGCGCCACGGCAAGGTACCGTTCACAGGAAACCAATCCCAACATCCGGGTGATGGGTAGCGATGAAAATTTCCTGGTCACATCCGGTGCACAACTGGCATCAGGCAGAAACTTTTCCTCTGCCGAATTGCAATATGGCGCCCACGTCGTGCTCCTGGGATACGAAGTGGCAAACACGCTTTTCCCTGGAGAGTCAGACCCCCTCGGGGCCATTGTTACCATCGCAAACCAGAGATATATGGTCATCGGCGTCCTGGAAAGACAAGGCGCCGGATTTGGTTTCTCCGACGACCTCAACTGTGTGATCCCTTTCATGACCTTGCGCCAGAACTTTTCGCGGCCCAACATGAACTATACCATCAATGTAAGCACATACGAGATGGAGACCCTGGAAGACGCCATTGGTGAAGCCACCGGCCTGTTTCGCATCATTCGCGGAGACCGCTTCGGCGATCCGGACAGCTTTGACATCGCCAAAAGCGATAATATAGCCCAGGCCCTCATTGAAAACATCCAGTTCGTCACCCTTGCAGCCACCATCATCGGCATGATCACCCTGGCAGGGGCAGCCATAGGGCTGATGAACATCATGCTGGTGTCGGTGACCGAAAGGACACGCGAAATCGGCATCAGGAAAGCCCTCGGCGCCACAAAGGCTGTCATCCGTCAGCAGTTTCTGTCTGAAGCGATCCTGATATGCCAGATCGGTGGTGCTGTTGGCATCTTCCTTGGGGTGATCGCCGGAAATGGCATATCCGTGATCGTGGGAAGCCCCTTCATCATCCCATGGATGTGGGTGATGGGTGGGGTAGTGCTGTGCTTTGGCGTTGGCGTCGTGGCTGGTTATTATCCTGCCGCGAAAGCTTCACAACTCGACCCGATCGAATCCCTGCGCTATGAATAAGGGTCGATAGAACTCTGCAAACCCTGGTTTATCTTATTAAAATTAATTGTTATGGAAAAGCTTACAAAAATAGTGGCTACGATATCGGACCGCAAATGTGACCCGGAATTCATCAGTGAGATGTATGCAAATGGAATGGATGTGGTGCGTATCAATACGGCGCATCAGACTCCCGTGGACAGCAAAACCATTGTGGATCACGTGCGGGCAGTAAACAGCAAAATCCCCATCATAGTGGACACCAAAGGTCCGGAAATACGTACCAATGCATCTGACCATGATGTGGAAGTGGAAGAGGGACAATTTATCCGGCTGGCCGGCGACCTCACCAAAGGCTCAGACAACACTTGCCTCTATGTAAATTACCCGGATATCGTCCGTCAGCTTGAGACAGGAAAAAAGATCCTGGTTGATGACGGAGACGTGGCCCTGACTGTTACAGAAAAGCACGACAACTACCTGGTCTGCCGCGTGGAGAATAAAGGGCTGATCAAATCGCGCAAAAGCGTGAACTTTCCCGGAATTCCCATTGACCTGCCTTCACTCAATGAAAAAGACCTGGAGTATATTGACTTTGCCATTGCCCACGACCTGGAATTTATCGCGCACTCATTTGTGCGAAACAAGGAGGACGTGCTGGCCATCCAGGAGATTTTGGATGCCCATGACAGCAAGATCAAGATCATTGCCAAAATTGAAAACCAACAGGGTGTGGATCATATTGACGAGATCCTGGATTACGCGCATGGCATCATGATCGCCAGGGGTGACCTGGCCATTGAGGTGCCGGCCGAAAAAATTCCAGGTATCCAGAACGCCATCATCAAAAAGTGCGTGCGACGAAAGAAATCGGTGATTGTGGCCACCCAGATGCTGCACAGCATGATCAAAAACCCCAGGCCTACACGCGCGGAAGTAAGTGACATCGCAACAGCCGTGTTTTCCGGCACCGACGCTGTGATGCTCAGTGGAGAAACCACCTTTGGAAAATATCCGGTTGAATCAGTTCAGATGATGACCCGCACGGTAAAGGAGGCAGAAAACAGCATGGAATTCGCCCTTGACTCCAAGGTGATGCCACACGACAACCAGATATCCGTTTTTCTCTCGAAAGCCGCAGTGCGGTCCATCCAGAAACTCAACACAAAAGCCATCATAACCGATACCGATACAGGCAAAACCGCGCGATATCTGTCAGCGTTCAGGGGCAGGACCCCGATTTATGCCCAATGCTATGACACTCGCGTCATGCGTGAACTGGCCCTGAATTATGGCGTGATGGCCGACTTCCTGGATGTGGAACAGTCCAAAAAATCTTTTATCAAAGCCACGCTCTCCAGGCTAATCGATCGGGATGAGATTACACAGGATGACCTGATCGTCGTTCTAGCTGGTAATTTCGGGAAAAAAGCCGGACCCTCATTTGTGGAAATCAGCACGGCGAAAAACATGCTTTCCGATCAGAATGACTGAAGCCCCCGGGATATCGCAGCTAAACGGGGCATTGAGCCACCTGCAGGGTAAGCGCGGGGTGTTTATGCGCCTTTCTGGCAGTACGGGATTTCATCTGCATGGGGTTTAACCTGTATTATTCCTGAGTGCAAAGAAATTGTTGTAAGTGATTGATGCCGATTCCGTGGGAAAGGGGGTCAACATGCCTGTTGTGCACCTTGCGGCCCGGACAGGGCATACGGATAGAGGAGATTCCCTATTCCCACCTCAGGCTATGGAACAGGTGCCGGATGTCTTCTTCAACAAACTGGATGACAGGTGCCAGCGAATCATTGTTTGGACGAACCTCGAAGTAGAGTGCTCCGCGAAGGAAATGATCCACGCTGTCTGTGGCAAAAAACTGCAATGGTGAGGCGGCTTCTTTTCCCCGTATACGGTAAAGCGTTCCATACACGTCATATTCGGGCCGCAGAAAAATCTCTTCATCAATGGCTGTGGCTTTGGGAATGTGCCGGTGCACAAAATTCCTTGAATCTTCAAGGTATTCGGCAAGCTCTCCAGGATGGTTGATGGCTTTATAGCTCAGGTGGATCCTTCCGCTGAATTCCGGAAAAACGATGTCGGCCCAGTAAGGCTCGGCACTTTCGCGCTCATCAGGCACAAATGCTGCATAAGCCGGATATTCCAACCGGTAGGGGAAAACGGAGTCGAAGGCCTGGTAGGATTTCTCCGGCAGGGCGATCCTTGGGTATGCCCTGGGCTTGGGCGACCCCGGGTCGCCGCCACAAGCAATGAGCAGGCCAATCACCGCTGGGAAAAAACTTAGTAAAAAAAACCGAAAAATAACTGACCTCATCAGGCTATTTCCTTTGTCTTTCTTCTGTTTTAAGTATTTGTGTTTCGAATCGCAGTCGAGGTGATATCCCAACAACTCCTTTCAACAAAGCAAGGGGCTGGTCTCATAATCCTGATCTTTATTTACAAAAAGTGTAAACCTATTTCAGGACGAGACATCGTTCTGGAGCTGGGTGATTTTTCATTTTTCATTTTTCATTTTTCATTTTCTTACCTTCACCTTGATCCGCTTGATACGTCTTTTATCCACCCCTTCTATTTCAAACTCAAATTGCTTGTATTTTATTTTGGCCCCCCTGTAAGGAATCTCCTGTTTGATCTCCAGGATAAGCCCCGCAAGTGTATCGGCCTCACCCTTCACCTCATTGAACACATCATCTTCGGCACCCACGATCTTGCAAAAATCCTTGAGCAGGGTTTTGCCTTCAAAAATGAAGGTGTTGGCGTCTATCCTCGAATAGGTGGCTTCTACCATGTCAAACTCATCATTGATCTCGCCAACGATCTCCTCCAGGATGTCTTCAAGGGTGACCAGGCCTGATGTGCCACCATATTCATCCACCACAATGGCCAGGTGAATCTTTTTCTCCTGAAACTCCTTAAGAAGGTCGTTGATCCGTTTGCTCTCCGGAACGAAAAAGGCATCCCGCAGGAACTCCTGCCAATGAAAATCTTCGTCTTTGTTAAGGTGTGGCAGCAGGTCTTTGATGTATAAAATGCCAGCCACGTTGTCGAAACTGTTATGATATACCGGGATACGGCTGTAACCGGCCTTCTGAATGGTTTTGATCAGTTTTTGAAATGGTGTGTGATACTCCACAGCCACCACATCTACGCGCGACTTCATGATCTCACGCACATAGGTGTTGCCAAAGCTGATGATTCCGCGTAACAGCTTTTTGTCTTCTTCATCGGTGTGCTCATCCACCGTGATCTCAAGCGCATGCGACAGTTCGTCCATGCTCAGGTTTGGCCGCTTTTTCTCCATCCGCTTGTCAATCAGGCGGGTGGTTTTTACAAGCAGCGCGCTCAGGGGGTTGAAAGCGCTCCTGAGGATCAGCAGTGGCCCTGACATGGTGCTGGAAAACTTCTCGGGATAACGGGAAGCATACACCTTGGGCAAGACTTCTGCGAAAAGCAGGATGAGAAAGGTGACCAGGGCAACCTGCAACAGGAAAGCCACCACCGGGTGAAGCTGCATCTCATAAAAGCTACGGAAAACCAGGGTGGAGAGCACGATGATCGCGATGTTGATCACATTGTTGGCAATCAAGATGGTGGCGAGCAGACGATTCGGCTTTTCAAGCAGCGAAAGGATCTTCTTGTCAGCAGGCTTCTGTCGCTTCTTAAAATGGTCGATGTGGTTGTGGGTAAGCGAAAAGAAGGCAATTTCAGACCCGGACACCATGGCGGAAAAAAACAACAGGAACAACATGGCGATAAGGCCAAAGAAAGTCTCTGTGGATAGGGCGGGCAATCCGGTGCTCCAAAGGCTTATGAAACACGAGTACGCGTCGGGTGATTCTTCCAAGGTCTTCTCAATTTGTTGCAAAAATACGCAATTTAAACTGGAAAGAAAAACCAGGCCCGGGTCCATGCCAAGCTATCAGCGTAAAATGTTATTTTTGATGAATGATTATGCACCTTTTGCGCCTCCTGTTTTTCCTGTTGCTGCCCGGGTTTTTCTGGACAGCTGCCGCTGAACACGTGGTGCGCGGCCGCGTCGTAGATGCCGCTACCGGCGAGCCCCTGGCCTTCGTGCACCTGGTAATTGATGACACACGGCATGGCGGCCTGACTGACATTGATGGCTTCTTTCACCTGCGCCATCACAGCCCTGTGGAAAAATTGCGACTCAGCTATGTGGGCTATCTTCAAAAAACCTATTATCCTGACCAGGAGCAGGATGATCACCTCATCACCATGCAGCAACAAGCGATCGAACTGCAGGAGGTGGTGGTTGTGCCCGGCATTAACCCTGCCCACCGTATCATTGCCAATGCAATCGCCCACCGCGATCAGCATAACCCCGATAAACTCTCTTCTTTTGCATACAAAGCCTATAACAAATTCATCTTTACAGGTGAACTAGATGATCCGGCCACTGATCCGGATACGCTTGCCGGCGACACAGCCCTGCAAAACATCTCGGAATTCCTCGAACAACGCCATTTCTTCCTTATGGAAACGGTCACTGAACGTAAGTTTCGCGCCCCAAACAGAAGCAACGAAAATGTGCTCGCCTCGCGGATATCCGGTATCCAACACCCGATGTTCGCCCTGCTGATGTCGCAGATGCAATCCTTTTCCTTTTATGATGACCATATCGCCATCCTGGGAGAACGCTACCTCAGCCCGCTGGCCCCCGGCAGCTTGCGCAGATATGCCTATCAACTGGAAGACACTACCTACACCGAGCAGGATACGGTGTTTGTGATCTCCTACCGGCCCTTCCAGGGGCGCAACTTTGATGGGATGAAGGGCGTGATGTATCTCAGCACAAGGGGATGGGCCCTGCAGTCGGTCATCGCAGAACCTGCCCATACCAATGAAGATGCCCGCATCCGTATCCAGCAAAACTATGAATATGTGGATGACCGCCAATGGTTTCCCGTGCAGCTGAACACCGACTTTGAGCTTTTCGGGATGCCCGGATTGACTATCGTGGGTACGGGCCGGACCTACCTGCAGGACATCCGGATAGCCCCAACTTTGCGACGAAGGGACTTTTCTGCCTTCCATTTGGAGTTTTCGCCCGAAACCATGGTCGAGGATGATGTGTTCTGGGATGATTTCCGGCCTGATGCGCTCACCAGAAGAGAGAGGAACACCTATCATTACCTCGATAGCGTGGCAGATGAACACAACCTGAACCGGCGTGTCGAATGGATGGAAACCCTCTTTGGTGGTCAGCTGAGGACGGGCCCCTTCGATGTGGAGGCAAACAGCCTGATCCGCTATAACCCGCATGAGGGGTTCAGGCCCGGAGTGGCCATGCGCACCAACGACAGGCTTAGCCAGAGGTTTCGGCTGAAGGGGATGGCTGGATATGGGTTTGGCGACAAGACGCTGAAATATGGCGGAGGAGCAAGCGTACTGCTCGACAGACCCAGCGACCTGCGCATAGGTTATGATTACAGCTATGACACATCCGAGCGTGGCGGATCGGAATTCCTTCAAAGAGCGGGGCTGTTTGCACCTGCACTGCTCAGGCAATTCTTTGTGGAAACCATGGACCTTCAAGAAACACACCAGGCCTGGCTGCAATTCCGCACCTTTCGCAACTTTTTGACAATAAGACCATACGCCTCGGTGGAAGATGTGGAATTCCTGGACAATTACCGCTTCCTTCCCGGGCAGGATGAAAACGCAGCGGATGTGCAAAGCCGCTTCGTAGAAGCCGGCCTGCAGCTGCGACTGGCTTATGGTGAACGAATGCTCTATTCTCCGCAGCAGATCATGATACTGGCTGGTGATCATCCGGTGATTCACCTCAATGTGGCGAGGGGACTGGATGGTGTGCTCGAAGGTGCGCATGCTTATTGGCGCATCGAAGGCCGCTACCAGCGGAGTTTACGGATCCGCATGCTGGGCAGGCAGCAATGGACTTTACAGGCAGGGTATTTCAGTGGGGACGCCCCCTGGCAAAAACGTTTTGCTGCCCCGGCATCCTATCGCCGCTTTAGCATAACCACCCTGAACACCTTTTCCACGATGCGTGTGGATGAATTTGTGAGCGACAGATACCTTGCCCTCTTCTGGCACCACCATTTTGAAAACCTGCTTTACAGAGGCGAAAACTTCAACCCCCAATTCGTCGTGCTGACCCGAATCGGTATTGGCGACCTGCGCGACCGTGACGCCCACCTGCATGCACCCTGGGACACGATGGAAAAAGGCTTTTTCGAATCGGGTGTGGCCATCCTGGACCTGGTCGGGACGGGATTCTCCAGTCTTGGCGTGGAGTTCTCCTATAGGTATGGACCATACGCCTTTCCCCGATTCAGGGACAATTACACCCTCCGCCTGAGTTATGGGTTCATGTTTTAACCGGGGATGGCCTTGATGAGCTCCCTGGTGTGTTGGCTCCCGGGGTTTGCATAAAGCGTGTCGGCATCGGCCAGCTCTGCCATTCTGCCTTCCTGCATGACCATGATGCGGTCTGACATATATTTAACCACAGACAGGTCGTGGGAAATGAAGACATATGTCAGTCCGAAAGCTGTTTTCAGCTCGTTAAGCAGGTTGAGCACCTGCGCCTGCACCGACACATCCAGGGCGGATACCGATTCGTCGCACACCAGGAACTCGGGGTTCAGCGCCAGGGCCCTGGCGATAGCGACCCGCTGACGTTGTCCGCCGGAAAACTCATGGGGGTACCGGTAATAGTGCGCCTCTTTCAGCCCCACTTTTTCAAGCAGCATGATGATGTGCTCCTTCCTTGCCTTGTTGCTGGGCAATACACCGTGCACCTGCATGGGCTCCATGATGGCCTTGCCGATGCTGATGCCGGGTGTCAGCGAGGCATAGGGATCCTGAAAGATGATCTGAAACTTAGGCCGGAGCTTTCGCAGGTCGCTCCGCGACATGGTAGCCAGGTTCTTGCCGCGATATATGACCTGGCCTGATCGGGAGTCGATCAGGCGCATGATGCTGCGCCCGAGGGTGGTTTTCCCGCAGCCTGACTCGCCAACCAGTCCCAGTGTCTCTCCCGGGTACACCTCGAAGCTGATGTCTTCCACGGCCTTGTGATACGCCTTTGGCTTGCCCCAAAAGCTCCTTTTCGTCACAAAATGGGTGTGCAGTTTATGGACTTCAAGGATGGGAGGGGCTTTTTTATCATGGTGCTGCCAGGGATGCGGGCCTGAGCTGGCTTTAATGACTCCACCAGACTGCTTTTTATGTGTTTCGGTCAAAAAGTCGTTGACAGTGGCCAGTTTTTCAGGGCGTGCATGCAAAGAAGGACGGCAGGCAATAAGGGCTTTGGTATAGGGATGCCGTGGCTTGCTGAAAAGGCTATGGATTTCGCCGGTTTCTGTTACCTCGCCGTTCTGCATCACAGATGCCGTATCTGCCACCTCACGGATCACACCAAGGTCATGCGAAATAAACAATACGGCCATCTGATGCTGCTCGCGCAATTGCTGCATGAGCGTGAGGATGCTTTTCTGAACGGTTACGTCCAGTGCCGTGGTGGGCTCATCGGCAATCAGCACAGAAGGCCTGCAGGCCATTGCCATGGCAATCATGACGCGTTGCTTCTGTCCGCCACTCAACTCGTGTGGCCAGGCGCGCATGATCCGTCCAGGCTCAGGCAGGCGCACTTCACCGAAAAGATGAAACGCCATTTGATCCGCCTGGTGCCGGGTAGCCTTTCTGTGCCACAGCAATACCTCTGTTAACTGATGCCCGCAGCGCTGTACAGGGTTCAGTGAGGTCATCGGCTCCTGAAACACCATCGATAGGTGGTTGCCTCTTACATGCTGCATTTCCCGGGCCGAAAGCTCCAGCAAGTTGGTATCGCCCCGGCCGGGCAAGGTAAAAATAATTTTCCCTGAACGGACCCGGGAGGCGCTGCGGCTGAGCAGACGCATCATGGCCAGGGCCGTGACCGACTTGCCGGAACCGGATTCGCCGACCAGCCCATGGGTCTTTCCGGGAAACAAGTCAAAGCCCACATGACTTACCGCATGTACCAAACCTTCTTCCGTGGTAAAATCCACGGAAAGATCTTTCACGCTGAGTATGGGTCTGTCTGTTGCCATAGGTAATGATCAACGGGTCAATGGCGTGTCTGCAGAATCACCCTGGTCAGCGCTTTTGCGCCGGTTCGGGTTTGTCGCCCGTGTGTGGGCGCACCACGTCAGGGCACCACAAAGATAAGGATATCTGGTGCAAAGTGTTGCAGGAAACATTATCTTTGTATAGGAGAAGGCTATTGGCTGTTAGCTATTGGCTATTGGCTATTGGCTTTTGGCTTTTGGCTGTTGGCAAGGAAGATAAGGGGTTACTGGGTTTGAGGCTGAGCGCAAGCGAAGTCCCGAGAGGTTACGATTCGGGATTTGGGGTTTTTACAAATCAACTTGAAGCCATCGCATTCCATGACCTTTCGATCTTTCGACCTTTTGTCCTTTTGTCCTTTTGTCCTTTCGACATTTAAACTTTTTTACATTACGAAAAAAACACTGATCATTTGCAGCGGACTGGTGGCCATGATGGTGATGGCGGCCTGCGGCCCCAGGCACGAGCCTGCACGCGATGTGGATGAACCCACAGACGTACTTGTAGAAGAAACACCTTATGACCCGGCAAGGGGCTTGCTGGTCTCGGAAACGCACCAGGAATTTTTTAACAACCTGGCCAGCTTGTGTGGTCAGTCTTTTGAAGGCGAGCAGATCTACCGCAGCCACCACGCCTCAGGCTGGGAAGACTATGAGATGGTGATGCACGTGGACGTATGTGAGGAAGACCGCATACTGATCCCATTCCGTGTAGGTGATGACGAGTCGCGTACCTGGATGTTCCTGGTGGAAGAAGGCCAGCTGCGATTGCGTCACGACCATCGTTACCCCGATGGGACCCCCGAAGAAGAGAGCCTGTATGGAGGCTATGCCGATGATGCCGGAACGGCATTTGAACAGCATTTTCATGCGGATGATTTTACTGCAGAATTGATCGATGGGGGAGAAGGCAACGTGTGGACCATTCGCCTGGATGAGGCCATGACCACGTTTACCTACCGGCTGGAGCGGGATGGGGAGAAGCGTCTCCGGGTTGATTTTGACCTTACTGAGCCGCTTTAGGTTGCCTGGCTGGGAGGAAGTAAGAAGTAAGAAGTAGGCAGTAAGAAGTAAGAAGTAATGAAAAGAGAGAAGAAGTTCCTGAAATTGCCGCACCTCGACGGGGGGCGCGAGTTGCTTAAGGAGTTCATAAAGGACAACCTGGTGTACCCGGAGGAAGCCCTGGAAAAGGGAGTGGAGGGGGATGTCATCGTGAAGTTTAAGGTAACGGGAAAAGGGGAGGTCATACAACCCGAGATACATAAGGGAATCGGCCATGGCTGCGACGAAGAAGCCATCCGGCTGGTAAAGATGTTGCAGTACCAATCGGTAAAAAACCGGGGGGTGCGCGTGACCACCAACAATAAAGTCAAAATCCCTTTCAGGATCAAAAAGCAAAAGAAACAAAAGATATCCATGACCTATAAGCCGGCGGATGCGGCAAAGAAAGCCACCGGTAAGCAAGTGGAAACCAAAGAGGCTTCAAAGCAGGATAAAAAGCCGGCCGTTTATACGTACACCATTAAGTACTGATTTCGGAGAAGCAGTTAGGCTGTTGGCTTTTAGCTTTTGGCTGTTGGCGAGAAAGTTTTGCGGATTGTTTTGATTCACCTGCTCTGTTTGCCAAAAGCTAATAGCCAATAGCCAACAGCCAACGGAAAAGCTTTCATCTTTTTGTCATTCCAAACTAATACAAGCTTATGACCAACACGCCCGTGGTACGCCTGACCAAGCAGTTTCGTTTCGAAGCTGCACATGCACTCTACAATTATGATGGACCGTGTAAAAACATCCACGGTCACAGTTACCTGCTTTATGTTACGGTGAAGGGACGTCCGCTGGAAGACCCTGCGGATCCAAAGCATGGCATGGTGATGGATTTTGGGATGCTTAAGCAGATCGTGCATTCGCTGATCGTTGATCCGCTGGATCACGCCCTGATGGTCAATGCCAACACACCACACAAGGAGATGATGGAGCAATCGGACCTGCTTGGAAAAGTGGTTGCCGTGCCTTATCAGCCAACCTGTGAGCACATGATCCACGATTTTGCTCATAAGATCAGGGACGCATTGCCCGAAGGTGTTTCGCTGCACTCCCTGCGACTCCATGAAACAACCACATCCTATGCAGAATGGTTTGCTGAAGATAATGCCTGAGCAGGCTCTGATAGGATATGGTGGTGGGATGATATCACTTTATGACAAGAAGAACGGACATATCACTTCCGGGAGGTCTGATAGCACATGGTGGCGGGATGATATCCCGGGATGACTCCCTGGAATGAAGCCAGGGTTTATTTTGAAGCCAGGGTTGATTTACCGGGATGAATCTTTCGGATAATCCCTGCCCTGTTGCAGGCGGTCATTGGTGAGCTCGCTCCTGATAATCCCTCTCGGGGCAGTCCTACATGGATGCCATGAGCTCTTCGGTGAGTTCCATGTTGTGAAACACGTGCTGGATGTCATCCTCATCTTCCAGGGCGTCAATCATTTTCAGGATTTTCTGTGCGGATTCCTTGTCGAGCTTGACCGTTGTCTTTGGAATTCGCTGAAGCTCGGCATTTTCAGCTTCCACGCCCATTTCTTCCAGCTTTTTCATCATGCTGCCGAAGTCCTCCATCGCGGTATATATGGTGTAAAAGCCCTCTTCGTTTTCGGCTTCTTCCGCCCCGGCATCAATGACTTCCATGAGGAAATCATCTTCTTCCATGCCCTTCTCTTTCACAACTTTTTCCGGAATGGTGAACACCCCTTTCCGATCAAAAAGAAAGCTCAGTGCCCCCTTGGTTTCCAGCTTGCCTTCGTGTTTGTTTAAAATGGAACGGACAGCAGATACGGTGCGCTGAAGGTTGTCGGTAAGGCATTCAATGTAAATGGCCACGCCAAAGTTTCCGTATGCTTCATAGGTGACCTCCTGGAAGTCGGCGGCATTCTTGTCACCTGCCTTGGAGATCGCCCGCTGGATGTTGTCCTTGGGCATGTTTACTCCCTTGGCATTGGCAATGGCCAGACGCAGCCGCGGGTTGCCTTCCGGCTCGTTGCCGCCTTCCTTCACTGCCACGTTAATTTCCTTGATTACCCTGGAAAAGATCTTCGAACGCTTGGCGTCCAGGGCGCCTTTCTTGCGCTTGATTGTTGACCATTTGCTGTGTCCTGACATATCTTTAGCCGTTTTTACAAAAATACACACTTTTAATTTTTGGGGGATAAAAAAAGCAGCCGGCATCATGCCAGCTGCTTCCAAAACCAACAACATGAAGTTTTGCCAATGAAGCATTATCCGCCTATCAGGCGTATGCCGATGCTGAATGGGCTGAGCTCAGGCCCCCTGTCATCCTTGAACATCGGGTTGAGGGCATAAGTGGCAAAAAAGTTCAGGCGACCCCAGCCAATCTGGCCTATGGCGTCCACCCTTATGGGAACCAGGTGAAAGTCCTCACGCGCACGATCGGTCTGCCTGTTGTCATCGGCATCGCGATATTCCACCTTGGTATGGCTTCTAAGCCGGAACCCTGCCTGGATGCCGGCAGAAAAATAGAAGCGGCTCCAGGTATTCGGATCCTGCAGCTGCAACTCCATCATCAAGGGAACGTTTAACTGAAAAACACGAAGCCTGTTGGTGCGCAAGTTAAAATCAACCGCTTCCTTTTCCAGCTCGTTACTGCCATGTTGTAAAATCACGTCATTCGACAGGTGGTAGTTCGTCCACTGGATGCCCATCCCGCTCGACAAACCGAAAAGTCTGTTATCACCGCGGGCCAGCACATGGTTCTGATGAAGAAAGTTCAGGTTCACCTGCAGCGACTTGTTGTAGTCCAGGTCCATGAAATTGGTCTCCTCCGGCAGGCTGATGCTGTTATTGTCACCAAAGTATCCGTTTAGGCCGAGATACAGTCCACTCCAATTGTTTCGCCAGCTGGTGTGTGGCCTTCTTCTCACCGTCGGGCGCTCTCCTTCGGTTATCACAACCTCCCTTTCGCCTACCCTGACCACAGTGGTGTCCTTCTCCGGCGAGACTTCCAGGGCATTGGCTTTGTCAGCGTGATTTACGCCTCGTACGCTGGCGGTTCCGGATGTGCTGTAATTGGCCACGGGCGGGTTTCCGCGTACAATGATGGCAGAGGTGCCACTGGCCCTCGCCTCCAGCCTTTCGGTAACCCTGATGCGCACATTTGACGTGCCTGATGAAGTTGCGTCCGTTACCAGGGTTTCCAGGTCATAGGCCCTTACCCTGGACACACCACTTACCTGGAGGTCATGTCTGGTGGCTACACCCGACAGGTTGATGCTGCTGGCACCACTGATGCCGGTGGACAGGTGATCCGTGTGCAGCGAAAGCTCCATGTCGGATGCTCCTGATACCTTCAGGCGCAATGCAGGTGCCTGAATCTTATTGGTGCCCTGGATGGATGAGGCGCCGCTGGCATTCAGATAGGAAAAATCCGGCGCGGTGATGCGCACAGTAAGATCACGGAGGTTTCGTGCACGCCTCGTGTAATTGATGTACAACACCTGGTCTTCAATCACGGTTTCGATATGTTCCAGGTGGGACTCAGGGGCCTCCACCTCAAGCGCGTAGGTGTCGCCCTGCGTGACATACACCTCGAACACACCGGTGACTTCCACACCGGTAAAATCACTGACTTCTCTTTGCTCAGTAATAATTTCCGAGGCCGCCCAAGCAGGTGTGCAACAAAATAATGTGATGATGAGTGTTAAAAAAGTGCTTGTTTTCATGATGATAAAGATTTAAGGGTTCTTGTTTTATGGTTGCAGGATGATTTGGTCGTTTTATGTCTGTAATTGTGGTCAAAAAGTCACAGGCCAGAAGGTTGAAAAATCAGGAATTTTTTGTGGTTTCGATAATAGGACGTGGTGTGAATGCAAAAAGTTACAGCATGGATGCTTGTTTTTTAATTATTTTTGTCCTGAACGGATATTTTTTTTCATTTTTGCAGCGTAATCCTGTTATTCACTTAAAACAACAACGATGTACAAGCATTTTTTGATTGCCGCGATGGCGGTGGTGTTTTTTGCCTGCGGACAGGCTCCTGAACAACAAACTGAGAGAGAAGAAGAGGTGCAGGTGGAGGCTCGTGAGGCAGACCGTCTGGAACAGGGCGGATTGACACCGGAAGAACGTGCGTTTATGGATAACCTGGCCAGTTTATGTGGACAATCATTTCCTGGTGAGGAAGTGTACCTGGCAGAAGGTCGTGAAAGCTGGGCCGACGATCCTTTCGTGATGCACGTGACCAAATGCGAAGAAGATGAGGTGCATATCCCTTTCCATGTCGGAGAGGATACCTCGCGCACCTGGATGTTCCTTGTGGAAGACGGCCGCCTGCGCTTCCGTCATGACCACAGGTATCCCGACGGCACGCCGGAAGAGAAAACAATGTATGGTGGCTACGCCGATGGTAAAGGAACTGCCTATGCGCAGCACTTTCCAAAGGATGACTATTCGCGTGAACTCCTGGAAGATTATTTCGGACGGGAATGGCGCGTGGTGATGGATGAGGAGATGACCACCTACTCTTATCGCCTGCTCTATGACGGCGAAGTGGTTTTCCAGGCCGACTTTGACCTTACTGAACCGCTGTAGGGGTTATTCCTCTTGCAGGTTTTTTAGCAGTGTTTCCAGCTGGTAGCCCGATTGGTCGGACAGCTCCGTAACCTCCGTGAGCATTTTGATGGCGCGGCGTACAGCCCCGCCTTGTGTGCTTGATGATGCCCTTGCGCCTCCTTTTCTATCTCTTTTGCCGTGCATGAAAACCGAGAAAGAGGAAATGGCATAAAACCAGCGGCAAAGCTGTTCGAACGACTCTTTGCTGTAATACCAAATGCCGTCGTGTAAGTTAACACCCAGGTATTCCCTTACCAGTGGGTCCTGCATCATTGTCCCGAGCTTTTTCTTTTGCTCCCGGATGACGGGGTCATCGCGCAGCGTGGTGGCTGTCCGACCACGAGGCAAAGGCTTGCCGTGAAAATCGAATACATCTTTCTCATGACGAAGTAAGATCCGGATGAGGACTTTGTACTTTTGCTGGTCTGACTGGCTGTGCCCGGTTTGGCTGAGCACCTCATCAAGGGCATGAGAGAAAAGCAATTGGTCAAAAAACAGCGCATCAGCATCCTGGCTGGTATTGCCTGCTGCACCAAGGGCATGGAAGACCAGCAAAATCAGGCTGTTTTCGCGATAGCTGTGGCGTGGAGAAAGCAATAGCAGGTCTTCTGCTGAGTCTGCCTCCAACTGTATCAGCAATTGTTGTATCCGTGCATCTCCCAGCTTCAGAAAATGGATGCCTTCCGCAACGCCTTGCATGCGAATGGCAAACTCCTTAAATGCTTTTTCGGCTTCAATGCCTGTCAGCCCTGTCCCGGCAAGCTGTCCTGCAAAGGCAAGAAAGTCGTCGCGGAAAAGCTGTGAAACCTGTTGATGTTTTTCCAGCATTCCTTGTCTGACCACTTGCTCAGAAAAATGATGCACCCTTTGCATGTCAAACACTCGTTGAAAGGCCTGATGCAAGGGTTGCATGCGTTGCAGGTCAAGGGCAAGCTGCAGATCATGGACCTCCTGTCCAACGGACTGTGCGTACAGCTCCTGGATGCGGCCATCCACATCATAGAGCTCTTCAAAGTCAAGGTACACGCGATAGGCAAATCCCTGCAAGTGGTGATAAAGTCCGCTTTCGTGGATGTCTTTGCCATTCCATAGATGTTCCATGCCGGAGGTCTGTTCACGTACCTTGTAATACATCCTGGCATCGTTTTTCAGTCCCAGCTCATGTGCAATGGTGGAGGTGATCAGCGTTTTCGACTGGCGGTCACCGGGAAGGCGCGGGGCCGAGTGTTTGATCCACCCCTCGCACTGGTCGTACTTGTTGTTAAACAACACCAGTGCTTTTTCCTGGTGGTGTCTGTTGGTGAAGGCAAAGACGTTTTCATTGACGTGCCCGTCGCGGTTGAGGAAGTCATAAAGATGAAAGTGCATGACTTCGCTAAAGAGATAGCGCTTGGCGGTTAGCGGAAAGATTTCCTTTTCGTGTTTTTCAATGAGCCACGCATTGGGTTCTTCATGATAATAAGCCCGTTGATACTCCATGCAATATTTCTCGGTGAACCCTTCAACCTGGCCGTGCGCGAACATGGGCAGGCCCGGAAGGGTGTTCATCATCACACAGATCCCAAAATATTTGTCGCCCGTGCCAAACTGCTGGATGGCTGTTTCCTCATCCGGGTTGCTCATGAAGTTGACGTAGCGCTTGAGGATCTCTGGTTCAAACTCCAGCGTGTTGGTGATGAGGTCGCGGTATTTCTCGTTTTCCTCGTTTTTCAGCATATGCATGAAGGCGGAGTTGTACACGCGGTGCATGCCCAGCGTGCGGACGAAATAGCCTTCCATAAACCAGAATGCCTCTGCCAGCAGCAGGGTTTCCGGGAGTTCTTCATTGATGCGGTCGACTACCTCCCGCCAGAACTCTTCAGGGAAAAGCCTGTCAAAGGCTTGCCTGGTCATCGCATGTTCGGCACGTGAGGGGATGTCTCCACCGGTGCCTGGCCTGGGGTACCAGAGGCGCGCAAAATGCTTTTTTGCCAGGGTCATGGCGGCATCAAACCGGATGATGCTGAACCTGCGGGCCACATGAAAGATCTTCTGCATCACGGCCTCACGCACTTCGGCCTTGAGCATGTCGAGCTGCGCTGTGTCGTTCCAGGGCATCATGGTGCCATCATTGCCGTGATAGATGTAGCGTACATCATTGGTTCGCCTGTCCACCCGCTGAAACACCACTGCAGCATCAGTTTTGTTGTAATAACCGTCTTCGATGCGTATCTCCACATGGGGGTCTTCCGACAGGTTTTCCCCAGTAAATGAGTAGCCAGGAAAAGGGGGGGCGGCTGATTGTATGAAATAATCCGGGTGTTCAATGACCCATTTGGAGTAGATCCCGGTATGGTTGGGCACCATATCGGAGGCCAGCCGGATGCCACGCGCCCTGGCACGCCTGTCCAGGTCCTGGTAGGCCTCATCTCCGCCAAGGTCTTGTGCCACTTCGTAATCGAAAAGCGCATAGGCAGAAGAGATGGCATCCGGGTTTCCCATCAGGTGTTTGATCTTGCGTGATGCCGTGCTTCTTTCCCAGAGTCCGATCAGCCACAACCCATTGAAATTCCTTGCTGCCAGCCGGTCAAGCTCCTCGTCGGGGATTTGATCCAGTCGCCGGATGTCGCGCTGGTAGTTCTTCGACAGCTGATCGAGCCATACGTAGGTGTTCTTGGCAATCAGCACCACCCTGGGCATCCAATGGATGTCTTCGGTGAAGCGCTCTGACTCTGCATAGTCGATGGCTGCATCCTGTGTGGCATCATAACCGGATTTGCCCAGAAACATGCCTCCCTCGCCCCGCTTGCCGAGGTAATCCGGTGCAAAAGTCGGGGGAGCTCCGCCATGCCCACCCTGGAGGATGATGTCCTCTTTCATCAGGTCCTTGCCCTGCAGGAGCTGATCAAAAAAAGCAGCAGGGAGGTATTTTTTCCAATGGACGAGCATGTAGTCCAACTGCGCAAAAAAATCATCGGGGGCATGCCGGAAAGGCGCACGCAGAAAAGTGAAAAGGTCCTGATGATCCGGGCCGAAGGGGGGCAGCTGGCTGACATATGCTTCCAGCTCACCCAAGAGCTGGTCGAAACCTTGCTGGTTGCCCAGATATGTCTTGTCGAACAATATGCGCTGCTTCCTGTTTGCCGGATTTTCGTTTGCCAGGGAAAGCATCATCGCATGGCGGATGGCCTGATGCAGGTGTTGTTCTCCGTGGCTGGATTCCTGCAGATACTGCCTGGCACCCACTTGACCCATATATACGCTTACAGGCGGGAAATGATCAACAAACTCTTCTGCCACGGAATACAGCATGGCCTTGCCTGTGCGACTTTCCAGGTGCGCTGAGGCTTTTTCAAAAAGCTTTTCGCCCAGCTCATCCTCATAAGCCTCGATGATAAGCAGTGCTGCTTCCTGTATCAATGATGCAGCACGCATCTCGCCTGGAAAAATATGTTTTTCAGTGCTTCGCTGCCTGTTGATCCGGTAAACAAGGTCGCGGATGGCTTTGTAATTGGCAAACTGCAAACGGCCATCGTCAGAAAAGAGGTCAGGAGAAATATGGTAGGCGCTGCGTTGACCCTTGTGTATATACATAAATCTTGATTTTTTTTTCAGCGGGTTGCTGTTTGTCTGTCAGCCACACTGGGGATGAAGCCTCATATATCCCTTTCCCTGCAGATTCAGGCAATGATTACTGGCTGAAAAAGGTCGGGGCAACAGGGGAGGGGTCATCACAATGCCGCATTAAACATGGCTAACAGAACCAGGGCTGTGAAAGGAACCGTAAAGTTATCAAGACCCCTGGAGCTGAATGCCTCTACGATGGCTGCCCCCAGGGCCACCGAAATGGCAGCCATGATGGTCTGTGTGCTGAAATTTCCAACAAACCAATGCAGGGTGTAAATCGATATCAGGAGTGAAGAGACAAAAAACACCGAGCTGCCCAGGTAGGTCTTTTTCAGGCGCAGGTTATGGATGATGATCTTCCTGACCTTTGATCCAAACGCTACCCCTGTGATGCCGGCAAGGGAATCGCTAACCCCCAGCAGGAGCACGGGGATGATGAACAGCTTGGCGTCATTCATCCACACGGAAATTACAAATGTGCCGCAGATCGCTACAGGCAAAAGCACACCACCATAAGTTTTGCGGGCCACGTCATTGATGGACCGCAGCAGGTCTTTGTGTTGCGCGAAGAGAAGGACAAAGAAAAAGATGATGCCCATCACAAGCACGTAGACATATGAGCTGTAGACCAGGGGAAAGGTTAATGAAAGCAGGGATGCCGCACTGTGTGAGAATTTCCTGGTGTATTCGGTTTTTACCTTGAGGATGGTGTGCAGGATCTCACCCGTGGCAAGAATGGCACCAAAGGCGAAAGTATAGAGAATGGTAAATAAAAGTTCGGTGCTCATAATGGGATGATGTTAATGATAAACATGGCGGCACCACCAGGGATCAGGCTGTCAAATCTGTCGAGGAACCCCCCGTGTCCGGGCAGCAGGTTGCTGAAATCTTTTATCTCATGTCGCCTCTTGAAATAAGAAGCCAAAAGATCCCCCAATAATGCAAAGATAGTGATATTAATCGAATAAAACAAAGCCTGTGTCCAGGAAGCATCGATCAGGCCCCTGATCAGCAGTGCAGTTGTTACGGCCAGCGCCGTCCCGCCAATAAATCCAGAAATGGTTTTCTTCGGACTTACAGATGGCATCAGGCGCTTACCCCCCATGATCTGGCCGCTGATCTGGCTGAACGCATCAAATACAGATACCACCACAAATACAAAGTACAAATAGGGCTTCGCCATGAAGCTGAACGATATAAATGGCAGGGCCAGCAGGGTGAATATCCCCAGGGCAGCCAGGAAAAAACCGCTGCTTTTTAATGGACGATGCAAATGCACGCGCGTGAGCTCCGTGTAACCTGCAGCTACCAGCAACAAGGCAACCACGCTGAAATAAGGCGGCCCGAAATAAATGCTGCCAAACAACACGTGAATGATCAGAAAATAGGTGCCAAACTTGGCCCAGATCTCCCGCTTTCTCTCCCTGCGCTTGTTTCTGCTGATCCACGCAAAAGCCATGGCCCCCAGGACAAAATAAATCAGGATGATGATGTATATCAGGCGTTCCATAAAGCAAAGACAAAAAGACAAAAGGACAAAAAGACGAAAGGAAAAAAGACAAAAGGACAAAAGGACAAAAGGACGAAAGGACAAAATGTCTAAAAGTCGCAAGGTTGAAAGGTCATAACGTCAAAGTGTCTATAAATCATTAAGTTAGGAGGTTGTTGGTTTAAGGGGTCAATGGGTTTTTATTAAGGTTGAACTTTTAAGTTTGAAGTTACCTGAGGCATTTGTTTGCATTTGTGCACCATTTGTGTTTATTTGTGGATTACTCCTGCTGCTTACTGCTTACTTCTTACTTCTTACTTCCTACTTCCTACTTCTTCCTTCCCTAAGTACCCAATACAGGCCCTTCGCATTCGAGCGCATCTCCGGGATGATCAGCTGGATGATGATGTGCTCCAGGAAAGCCAGGATGCCCCAGATGATCATGAAATAGTAAAAAGGGGTGAAAAATCCAAAAGTAAATAAGATGAAGAAGAAGGTGCCCTGGATGTAACCGCCAATTTTCCAAGAATAGAGGTGCAGGCTCGGGAACCTCCCGAATTTGATCACCGAAAGGGTGAGGGAGGCAATCAGTAACCCAATAAACGTACCAAAACTCAGGATGTGCGGGGCAAAATCATCCCACTTGAAAAGCCCAATACCCAGGAAAACAAGAAAATAAGTGCCCATGTCCGCGATGGAATCGATTTTGGCACCAAATTCGGTTTGTTGCTTAAATAGCCTGGCCAGTAAGCCATCCAGCACGTCGGTGATCAGGTTGATCACGATGAGCACGGCAAAGGCTTGAGCATGACCAGCTATGGCGAGGTAGAGGATGACGGGAAACGCCAGCAGGCGATAAAACGACAGGGCGTTCGGAATGTTGAGTTTGTCTTTGTGCTGCACCTTATAAATTGTATTGGTTCCAGACCGCTCGCATTAAATAAAAGCGAAAAATAATTTGCAAAGAAACAAAATGCCTGACTGATTTGCAAACCTGCCCTGAATTTGCTCCGACTACATTCCGGTTCTTTGCGCTGAACGATTATTTTGCAGATTTGCCCAACGCCTTTAATGCTTTGCGAATCCAGTCATTATAAAACATTTTCAATTAAAAACTGTTTACTTATTGTTTTTCGGCAAGACTTTTGATGCCCCATTAAACCTTTGCGTTTTTTTGCAATCAAACTATGTTCGCCAATACTCGGATTCCATCATTGGTCACGAAAAGCACAGTTCTTTCAACAACTAAAAGCCAAAGGCCAAAAGCTAAAAGCCAATAGCCAACAGCCCATTCAAGACCCGACATTTCAACCTTCTGACATTTCGACTTTTTGACAAATACTGAATCAATGAATAAACAAGCGCGATTTTTTGTTAACCTGGCCATTTTAACCCTATTGGTAGGGATCATTGCTTACCCCAAAGTCCAACCCTTTCTTTTTGGCGACTCTTCTGCGGACGCTTCTTTTCAGCCTCAGCAGCGGCGGGCCCTGCAGGTGAGCGGCTATGTGCTTTCACCAGTTCCTGTGCAGGAGATGGTCCGGAGCACGGGTAACTTGTTGCCTGATGAGGAGGTGGATCTGGCCTTTGAGACGAGTGGAAAGGTGGTAGGGATTTACTTTGAAGAAGGTACTTTCGTGGAAGAAGGAGACCTCCTGGCAAAGATGAACGACAGACACCTTCAGGCCCAGCTGGAAAAGCTACAGGCCCAGCAACGGCTTGTGGTTGAACGTGAATTCCGCCAACGCAGCCTACTTGAACGGGATGCGATCAGCCAGGAAGCTTATGACCAGGCCGTTACGGAGCTGGAAACGCTGGAAGCCGACATCGAGCTGTTGCTTGCCCGGATCGCCGAGACAGAAGTCAGGGCTCCCTTTGATGGCGTGGTGGGACTCCGCTACCTGAGCGAAGGAAGCTATGCTTCACCAAGCACCCGGCTGGCCAGGCTCGTAAGAAACAATCCCCTGAAACTGGAGTTTTCAGTGCCGGAAAGGTATTCCGGAGAGATCACCCCGGGCTTCCCCATTCACTTTCGGGTCGATGGATTCCTCGAGCCGAAACACGCCGAGGTGTATGCCGTGAGCCCTTCGGTGGACGACAGGACGCGAACCATCAGGGTACGGGCGCTGTATGATAACGACAATGGATTGCTGATGCCCGGCCGGTTTGCCTCGGTGAACATGCAGCTTTCCGATACACCCGATGCCATCGCCATTCCCTCAGAGGCCCTGATCCCAGAGATGGAAGGCGACAGGGTGTTTGTATACCGCTCAGGCCAAGCCGAAGCCGTCTATGTGACCACCGGCATCCGTACCGAAGATCGCGTACAGATACTCGAAGGACTCTCCTTCGGCGATACCCTGCTGACCACAGGGGTACTGCAGCTCAGGCATGGCTTGCCCGTGGAGCTTGATAATGTGGGTGATCTCCAGGACTATGAATTTGCGGATGCAGAGGAAGTCGAACTGCAGCCCGTGCATCATGATTAATAACTGTCGCCACGGGTGGCCGGAAACCGTGGTGTAGCGCCTCCAAACGGTGCTTTCCCTTCCGGCAGGTTAAATTTAAGCAAGTTCCGCAAGTGGATTGCTGATAACAAAAAAAACATGAGCCTATCATCATTAAGTATAAAACGCCCGGTACTGGCCTCAGTATTTACCATTACCATTCTGCTGCTGGGGTTTGTGGGCATGACCTTTCTGGGGGTGCGGGAGTTCCCCAGCGTGGATCCGCCGATCATCTCTGTAAACACCTCTTATCCGGGTGCCAATTCGGATGTGATTGAGACGCAGATCACCGAGCCACTCGAACAAGCCATCAATGCAGTGCCTGGCATCCGCACCCTTACCAGCGTAAGCCGGCAGGGCAGCAGCCGGATCACCGTGGAGTTTGAGTTGAGTGTCGACATGGAGACGGCAGCCAACGATGTCCGCGACAAGGTGGCGCAAGCCCAGCGGCGGCTTCCGAGGGACGTGGATCCGCCCATTGTCTCCAAGGCCGACGCCGATGCGAGCCCCATCATGTTTGTGACGGTGGAAAGTGAAACCAGGAACCTGCTGGAGCTTTCAGAGATCGCTGAGCTGACGCTCAGTGAACGCCTGCAGACCATCGACGGGGTGAGCGGAATCCTGATCTGGGGTCAGAAACGCTATGCGATGCGCTTGTGGTTGGACCCGGAAAAAATGGCTGGTTACGGACTGACCCCGATGGATGTCAGAAATGCACTCCAGCGGGAAAATGTGGAGTTTCCTTCCGGCAAGATCGAGGGAAACAAGATGGAGCTTACCATCCGCACCCTGGGTTTGATGTCGACACCGGATGAGTTTAATAACATGATCATCAGCGAGGATAATGGTAACGTGGTTCGCTTCCGGGATGTCGGCAGGGCCGAACTGGGTCCGGAGCAACTGCAGGGCATGGTGCGCCGGGATGGCGTGCCCCTTGTAGGAAATGCCATTGTGCCGCAACCGGGCTCTAACCACATTGAAATCGTCGATGAAGTATACCGGAGACTCGCCATGATCGAGCGCGACATCCCGGATGACGTCACCCTGAACATCGGCTTCGACAATACGGAGTATATCCGCTCCTCTATCCGGGAAGTCAGGAATACCATCTTCATTGCCTTCTCACTCGTAGTCGTCATCATCTTCCTGTTTTTGCGCGACTGGCGAACCACCATCATTCCGGTGCTGGTCATCCCCGTGTCACTGGTCGGGTCATTCTTCGTGATGTACCTGGCAGACTTTAGCATCAACGTGCTTACCCTTCTGGCCATCGTGCTCGCCATCGGCCTGGTGGTGGATGATGCCATCGTGATGATGGAAAACATCTATGTGAAGATCGAGAAGGGCATGACCCCGGTGCAGGCAGGCCTGGCGGGGTCCAAAGAAATATTCTTTGCCATTATTGCCACCACCATCACCCTGGTGGCAGTATTCTTCCCCATCGTATTCCTGGAGGGGATGACCGGCAGGCTGTTCCGGGAGTTCAGCATCGTGATCGCCGGAGCGGTGCTGATCTCGTCGTTTGTGGCACTCAGCTTTACCCCGATGATCTCTACCAAGATCCTGAAACAGCGAAGGGTAAAAGGACGTTTTTATCGGCACACCGAAGGTTTTTTCAAGCAGATGAATGACTGGTACAGCAACGCCCTTGGCCGGCTGCTTGCGCGGCGCTGGCTTGCACTGGTCATCCTGGCAGGCGCCGTGGGCCTCGTGGTATTGCTATATAGCAACATCCCCGGCGAGATGGCACCCCTTGAAGACCGGTCCATGTTGACCATCAATGCCAGGGCGCCGGAAGGTACGACATACGAGTTTATCCGCGATTACATTGATGAGGTTACCGAGCTCGCCGAAAACCTTGTCCCCGAAAGGGAAGCGATCACCTCCATGGTGTTCGGCGGCTGGTCCAACGTGCGTGTCGTGTTGAAGGACCCCGGAGAAAGACAGGCCTCGCAACAGGAGATCGCCGACCGGCTGTCGGTTGCCTTGCGCGACAAAACGCGGGCTGTGGCCTTCGTGAACCAACAATCCACTTTTGGCGGCAGACGTTCTGGAAGACCGGTGCAATATGTGTTGCAGGCGCAAAGCATCGAAAACCTGCGGGAAGTCCTCCCCACCTTCATGGAACAGGCCAACGACAACCCCATCCTGCAGATGGCTGACGTTAACCTGCGCTTCAACCTGCCCGAAATGCAAATCCACATCGACCGTGACAAGGCCAACGCGCTCGGGGTGTCCACGCAAAACATCGGGCAAACCCTGCAGCTCGCGCTCAGCGGACAACGTTTCGGCTACTTCTTCATGCACGGCAAGCAATACCAGGTGCTTGGTGAACTCCGGCGTGAGGACAGGAATACCCCCCTGGACCTCAGGTCCTTGTTCGTAAGAAGCAACAACGGGGACATGGTGCAGCTCGATAACCTGGTTACGCTGCAGGAACGCACAGCGCCGCCACAACTGTTCCGTTACAACCGATTTGTCTCAGCCACGGTGTCAGCAAACCTCGCCCCCGGCTATACGATCAGCGAAGGCATTGCTGAGATGGACAAGATCGCTGATGAGGTCCTGGATGACACATTCAGAACGGCATTGGCAGGAGACTCCAAAGATTACCAGGAAAGTTCATCCAGCCTGGTGTATGCCTTCGTGCTGGCCATCGTGTTGATTTTCCTGGTGCTCTCAGCACAGTTTGAGAGCTTCAAGGATCCTTTCATTGTGATGATGACGGTTCCGCTCGCCATCACCGGGGCCCTGGTGTTCATGTGGTATTTTGGCATCACCATGAACATATTCAGCCAGATCGGGATCATCATGCTGATCGGACTGGTGTCTAAAAACGGCATCCTGCTGGTGGAATTTGCCAACCAGCGTAAACAGGCCGGCATGCAAAAGATAGAAGCCATCAAATACGCTGCAGCAGCACGCTTTCGTCCCATCCTGATGACGAGCTTGTCGACCATCCTGGGTGTGATGCCACTCACCCTCGGCCTGGGCGAAGGCGCCGAAGGACGGATGGCCATGGGTGTGGCAGTGATCGGCGGACTGATTCTCTCGACCTTCCTGACGCTCTTTGTGGTGCCGGCAGTGTATACCTACATTTCTACAGATACGAAAAACATACTACATGACGATGAAGATGAATTTAAGGATGACGTGTAACATCGTCCTGCTGCTGCTTGCTGCCGGAATTCAGGCACAGCCTCAGCAGATGACCCTGCAGGAAGTGATTGCCACCGGATTGGAAAACAATTACTCGATCCGCATCGCCCGCAAGCAGGAACAGGTCAGCATCAACAACTTCACGCGGGGCAATGCGGGCTTTCTGCCATCCCTCGACGTGCGTGCCGGCCACAGTGGAAGCTACCGCACCACCGACCGGACTGATTTCGACGGAGCCGAAAGCTCCCTGCGCAACATACACAACACGGTGACGAATGCCGAGATTGGCCTGGGTTGGACCCTCTTTGACGGGTTCCGCGTGCAGACCACCTACGAGAAGCTAGGCGCACTGAAACAGATGGGCGAGCTGAACACGCGCCTGTCAATTGAAAACCTGGTGGCCAACATCACAGCAGAGTATTTTAACCTGATCCAGCAACAGCGTTTGCTGAACAACCTGAAGTTTGCCGTGGAACTTTCACGGGAAAGGATGCGAATTGACGAAGAAAGGTTCTTGCTGGGTTCCGGGTCCAAGTTGCAACTTCTCCAGGCAGAAGTGTTCCTGAATGCCGACAGTTCTAGGATGACCCGCCAGGAAGAGGTGGTCAGGGCGTCGCGCATCAAGCTCAACGAATTGATGGCAAAGGAGAATCTCCGGTTTAACCTGCAGCCCTCAGATACCGTCATCCCCGTCAATGACATCCTGATATACGAAAGTCTGGAAGCCTCGGCCATGGAAAATAACGTACAGATGGAGCTGGCCAGGCAGGACATCCACATTTCCGAATATGACAAGCGGATTGCCCGCTCCACGGCATATCCCTTTGTGAATCTGAGTTCTGCTTATTCGGCTTCCCACAATACCTTTCAGTCTGGCACCTTCAGCGAACAGCAAACCTATGGGATGAACTATGGCATTACCGTGGGCATCAATATTTTTGACGGGTTTAACCAGCGACGGCGGGTGGATAATGCGACCATCGCACTGGACAACAGCAGGCTCCGGCTTGAAGATACCGAAAACAGCCTGATGGCAGACCTCATTGCTACCTACGATGTGTATCTGAATAACTTGCGGCTGGTGGAAATGGAGTCGCAAAACCTAAGCGTGGCTTACGAAACGCTCGACATTGCACTGGAAAGATACCGGCTGGGCGAGCTTTCCGGCATTGAGCTGCGTGAAGTGCAAAAAAACCTCCTGGAAGCCGAAGAGCGACTGGTGTCGATACAATACCAGACCAAACTTGCCGAAATATCCCTGAAGCATATATCAGGAAGAATTATGGAATACCTCTAACCGTGAGGTTAAGGTTAAGGCTGAGGTTGAGGAGTTACAGTGTTAAGCGGATTCCTGTTGATTATCCACGTAGCTAATTGTTTGCATACTCCCAGGTAGCACCATCCTTTCCATCCTTTATGGCAATGTTCACTTCTTTAAGCCGGTCGCGGAGTTTGTCGGCGGTATCCCAGTCTTTATTCTTGCGCGCCTCCTGCCGCAACTCCAGGATGAGGTCCATCAAGCCATAAATCGTTTTTTGGCCTGTGTCTTCCGGCCTAGACAATGTATCCCGCAGCCCAAAGATCTCATCCACAAAGGTATTGAACACCTCTTGAAGCCTCTGCAGGTCTGCCTTATTCAGTTTTGCTTTCCCGTCTTTGGCGGCATTGATGGTTTTTACGGTATCAAAGAGATGCGCAATGGCCACCGGACTGTTAAAGTCGTCGAGGAGGGCGGCGTGGCATTTTTCGGCCAGGTCGCCGTGGTCGGCATCTGAGGTATCTGACGGATGCAACTTCTTCAGGGTGTCGTGCGCCTGCAACAGGCGTTTCAAGCCTTTTTCCGCAGCGTCAAGCGCCTCGTTGCTGAAATCGAGCGTGCTGCGGTAGTGGGCCTGCAAGATGAAGAAGCGGATGGTCATGGGATCGTAGGCCCTGTCGAGCGAGTGGTGGGAGCCATCGAAAAACTCCCGCAGGGTGATGAAGTTGCCCAGGGATTTACCCATCTTCTGCCCATGGATGGTGATCATGTTGTTGTGCATCCAATAGCGGACCGCCTCCTTGCCGTATGTGGCATTCGACTGGGCAATCTCGCATTCGTGGTGTGGGAATAGCAAATCCATGCCCCCACCGTGTATGTCGAACTGATCACCCAGGTATTTGGCGCTCATGGCCGAGCACTCGAGGTGCCAGCCGGGAAACCCTTCGCCCCATGGTGATGGCCAGCGCATGATGTGTTGCGGTGCCGCTTTTTTCCAAAGGGCAAAATCTGCCGGATGGCGTTTCTCTCCCTGTCCGTCCAGCTCCCTGCTGCCCGCCTGCATGTCTTCCACGGCGCGGCCACTGAGCTTGCCGTACTGATATTTTTCGTTGTATTTCTGTACGTCAAAATACACCGAACCATTTACTTCATAGGCCAGGCCCGCATCCAGGATGGCCTTTACCATTTCGATCTGCTCGATGATGTGCCCGGAAGCGCGGGGCTCAATGCTGGGCTTAAGTACATTCAGCTGGTCCATGTCCTCGTGGTAGCGATCCGTATAATATTGTACCACCTCCATGGGTTCAAGCCGCTCCAGCCGGGCCTTCTTGGCGATTTTGTCTTCCCCTTCATCCGCATCGTTTTCCAGGTGCCCCACATCGGTGATGTTGCGGACATACCGGACCTTATAGCCCAGGTGTTTGAGGTAACGGTATACCAGGTCAAAGGTGACCGCCGGCCTGGCATGGCCCAGGTGGGCATCGCCATATACTGTAGGACCACACACGTAAAGCCCCGTAAAAGGTGGGTTCAGGGGCTCAAACAACTCTTTTTTCCGCGAAAGCGTGTTGTGAATGTAAAGCGGTGCGTTCATGATTTCAAGTCATTAGTGTTGCGTTATAATTCGAACATATTCAGTTGATTATATTTTTCTTTGATTTCACCGCTCTTTGAAAAGTTTGTAAGTAGCTCATTTAAAGGTGTTTTGTCAAAAACAGAGACGC
>PUOJ01000084.1 GCA_003552075.1 Bacteroidales bacterium | reverse complement strand
ATTTTGGTATCTTTATTAAATGAAAGCTTTTGTAAAAACACTTGAAATCGAGAGTTGTTAATGATTTTGACTACTCCTTCGACTGCTTTTTCGGCTGCTTCGATTGCTTCGACGGCTGCTTCGACGGCTGCTTTGACGGCTTCATCTTCGGTGGTGACACTACTCACTAGACCTTTTGCCATATTAATCTGACCAATGATTCCGTTCAAGCCATCAATTTTCGTCATTTTTTCTGTCCCAATCTCTCCTCCCACTTGTTTCCCTTGTTTCCCCCCTTTCATCTGTCCACTCTGCTCTTTCTTCATCTTGTCATCCTTTTTGATATGTACAGACACCTTTCCATTTTCTGACTTATCGGCCTCATATTCGACGATTTTCTTCTCAGAGTATCGTGTCGTCTCTCTCAATTCAAAGGTGATCGTCGACCGCTGTGTCTCTTTGAACAATTTTGTGGCTACCGATTTTGAGGCATCCCGGAACGTATCTGCTGAGAATCGACCGCCATCTTTTCCTATCGAAGATGATTTGATCGTGAAATGTTTACTCATCGAGACTCTTTTATAAAAGGTGAACAATATATTTTAGTATATTTTTTGTTTCTGATATGTTTGTGATATGTTTACGTCATTTGAGTGGAAGTAAAAAAAGACCTCGAACTCCTATCAAAAATTGTATGGTATGACAATCGCACCTCCCGTCATCATGCACACACTAAAAGAATTGGTAGTGATCTCCTAGGTACTTTTTGATTTCACCGATTTTACTGATTTTACCGATTTTGCCGATTTTACCGATTTTACTGATTGCTCTGAGTTTCCTGATCTTTTCGAATTCGAAGTATACATTCGTGCATTTTCAAAATCCACCTGTTCTTTCGTAAATAATTTTTGAACCTTTTTTTTATGTATTGCTATTTTTTTGTGAAGATCGTCTATACCCTTATATATAGCAAACTCAGTATCAGTCAACTTTTCTGGAAATAATTTGTAATCCATCAAATATTCATACATCTTACGTAAACCGTGACGTATATGTTTTGTCTGTTGATTGCGTGGATTTGCATTCGTGTTCCTACCAGATTCATGCTTTTTTAGTAAGTCTTCTAAAACTGTATTGAAGGTTTTATGTTTATGATTATTACTATTTCTATTACAAGGATTTGCAAGAATCGCAACACTTCGAAATAAATCTTGAAAGTATATATTTTGCAAGTTCAATAGAGTGTTACGCCCTCGCCAACCTGGTTTTTCCAGAGTTCCAAATAGAATTGCTTTTTCTTTGAATAGATATGTACATACTATACCAAATAAAACACTTCCATATTCGACGGATAAACCATTTTCACGATAAATGACTTTAATTTCATCGATATCTTCCATCGTCTTCAAATCTGATCTTGTGAATAATTCTTGGTAGACGATCGGTCGTGAGTTTTCATTACCCTCGATAGAGAGAACGATATTGAAACTAATCAACTTGTCTTTGAACAATGTTTGCAAGAAACAAGACAACGTATCTTTCTCTTTTGCTTTGATTACTTTGTCATAAAGTATTGTTCTCAAATCGACCCCTGTTTTGCCTACAAATTTATTCACATTTTTGATTTTATCCGAATCCATAATGTTGTTTGTTTGAGGTATTTGAGTTGATCTTGTTGTTGATCGAGTTCCCATGGACATTTTGTATGTATCTATAGAGTAGTTGAAGAGATTATTTCTGGAACGAGTCATTTTAGTATATTTCATGAATTTGCAAATTTTTACGATTTATATGAAAATTTTGAAAAATTTGATTCCATTTAAAGGATTGTTTGATTACATCTACATCTGACAAAGAGACTTGAATTCACCTTCGATCTCCCACATCCCATTCACGATGACCTACTTCGCCAAGGATGACGAGCTCACCAAGATCAAGAAGATCGCTCTCATCCAATCCATTCATGTGCGTGATGTCAATGGCAACAACTGCCCGGGCAACATTTACACGTTTTGGAGGAACAAGCTGATCGCGAAGGAGGTCATGGCCGACTTCGGCAAGTTCAAGTTCTTCTGGATGATGAGTGGAATCGGGCCCATGGGATTGTTTGACGTGAAAGCTCTTATCGAGCAAGAGCCCAAGACCAGGTCTCGCATGATCGATGAGGAGCTCGCAAGCATCGCATGGGAGATGTACCACAAGCTGGACATCTTTGAGCGGGATGACATCTTTGGACCTCAGGTGGCGGGATCGGACAAGATCACGAGTGTGTGGTCGGGATACTCGAAGCTCAGTGAGCAAGAGAAGCAGGCGTTGTTTGCATGATTGGTTGGTTTAGGGTTTGGGATGATGAGAATTGATAGGAAGGAACGAGGATTGATAGGAAGGAACGAGGATCGATAGGAAGGATAATAATAAGATTCAGGTCGAAAAAACAAAAACACACAAAAACAAAACAAAACAAAAAAACAACTAAATAAAAATAATAAGAATAATTTCTTATTTACCTAGGATCTCATAATGGAT
>PUOJ01000036.1 GCA_003552075.1 Bacteroidales bacterium | reverse complement strand
GGGGCACGCACGCCGGTCGTGCATCAAGCGGCATGGCCCATACCAGGCAATGCCTTCCACCCTCTGTTGAAGGGTGGGCACAACCGTTGTGCCCACCCGTTGAACGGGTGGTCAATGTGCCCAGCCCCTTTCCATACACAACCCTTGACCCCCTCCCCCCAAACCCTATCCCCCCAAACCCTGAACCCCTCACCCTAAAAACTTGAATCCTTACCCTTGGGGGCGCTCCCTTGTGCTCCATCTATCTGACTCCTTTCCTGGAAGCTATCAGGGACGAGAGTCTGCTCAGCTCTGCCCCTCATGCCCAACAGGTGCCTTCCTCCTACCTTGCGGAGGCCCCAGTGCTCCCCACCTTACAGCAGCCCCCACAAGGGGCCATGGCTGGCGCCCACCCAGGCCACGCCCAAGTGGCAGCAGCAGCAGCAGCACCAGCGGCAGTTGGAGCAGCTGCAGCATTAGGGCCAGGCATAGCAAGCACCCCAGTGGCCGATCCAGCAGGAGAGGGCCCTCAGCCTAGCAATAGCAGCACCACCCCCGCCCCCACTCCAACCAGCCAGGGAAGCAGCCCAGCAGACGGCTGGCTGCTGTTCAACGATTTTGCGATCGGGCCTGTGACCGGGAGTGAGATCATGGCCTCGTATGGGGGCCAGAAGCTGCCTTGCCTCGTGTACTACACCCGGGTGCGTGTATGCACGTGCATGCATAATCATGTGTGTGTCTGTGTGCATGCATGGGCATGTGTGTGTGCACGCATGGGCAGTGCATGCATGTCTGTGTGCATGCACGGGCATGCATGCGCATGTGTGTGTCTGTGTGCATGCATGTCTGTGCGCATGCATGGGCAGTGCATGTCTTTGTGCATGCACATGTATGCATGGGCATGTGCTACAGCCAGGTGGATGGGACACAGAGGAGTTAGCTGCCTGTGGGATGCATGGCAGCAGGTGCTGGAGCGAAGGGGCCTGGCAAGCGGACGCGCCAACGCCCGCGCCATGCCTCTTCTCATGGACAGTACATCTGCAGACTCGTGTCAGCAGGTTTGCCCCAATGGCGACCCCCTCGCCACCACAGACCCCCATTCCTTGATCTACTCTGCCCTGGCAGCTGCCGAGCCCCCCCCTGGTGCAGCTGTATGCTGACTTCCAATGAAATGGGCTCGCAGGTGGACCCCCCTCCGGAGGACGAGCCAGCAGGCGCCCCTGCACAAGCAGCAGCAGCAGCAGCAGCAGCAGCAGCAGCAGCAGCGCAAGCAGCACTAGCACCAGCATCAGCTCTACCAGCACCTGCAGCTAGCGACGCATGCATCGCACCACCACGCCTGCTGCCCCCGCCCCCCATGCCGCCAGTGCTCACACGGCAGCAGTTCAAGCAGCTGTGCCTGGCGCCGCCGCTGCAAGGGGTGCAGGTGGGTGTGCGTGCTCAGCGCCAGCGCCCAACTCGCGCGCCCAACTTCACGCTGGGCCCATCCTCGAGCATTTTTATAAGCATCAGGAAGTGCGGCGCCTCCCCCGCACACCGCCAATCAACCATGCGGGGCACATCCTCAAGCACATCCATGCATTAAGAAATGCGGCGTTTCCCCTGCACACCGCCAATCAACCACGTTAAGCCCATCCTCGAGCGCATGCACACGTGCACGCGCAAGCGCCCAAGTCCCGCAACTTTTTGGTCATCTCGCCCGCCACACAGCCACAGATCATCGCATAGCCACCCATTGCACACCCACCACACAACCACCCATCACTCGTGCCCTCACAGGCGCCCAACTCTTGTAACTTTGTGGCGCTGGACGTTTTGCCCGGCAGCACAGAGGCGCCCCGCCCAGGGCTGCTGCTGGCGCTGGACGCCGAGTTTGTGATGGTGCAGCCGCCGGAGCACACCTTTGAGCGCAACATGGAGGTGCTGACGCGCAACTCGAGGTGCGCGCACGTTCGCGTGAGCGTGGGTGTGTGGATTTGTTGTGCGTGCTCTTGGGGCTGCGCTGGAGGCTCTTGCTGGCGGGAGAAAGCTGTGTCGGTGTGAAGGGAGCACTGGGAAGGTGCAGGGATTGAAAACACATGCACATGCGCACACACACATGCGCACACACATACAAACACACGCATACACACACAGGCTGGGCCTGGCGCGCGTGAGCATCCTGCGCGGGGAGGGGCCGCGCCTCGGCCTGCCCTGTGTGGACGACTATGTGCGGGCTGTGGAGCCCGTGTACGACCACCTGACACGGTTCAGGTGCGTTGCAGGCACACGGGCTGGAGGCCCAGGCATGCCGCACTGCTGGCCACGCATGGGCCTACCTGCAAAGCACCATGTGGGCAGGCCCATGGTTGCCATGGGCTTGCATGCAAACCCCTGCCCCTTGTGTTTGCCCCTTCCCTACCCCTCCCCCCACACAACTGCAGCGGCCTCGTCCCTGGTGGCCTGGAGCCTTCCACAACATGCCACTACCGGAGCTGCCTGAATACCTGAAGCATGCATCCCTTACGGCTTGCACGCAAACTTCCCGATGC
>PUOJ01000181.1 GCA_003552075.1 Bacteroidales bacterium | reverse complement strand
GATTTATACAGACATTAATCAACATTTATAATATCGAGGATCTTCGGATCCGGATTATAAACACATTGGGTATCATCTTGATATACCGTCTGGGCTCTTATGTGGTGCTGCCTGGCATTGATCCGGCGCAGCTTACGCAATTGCAGCAACAGACCCAGGAAGGTCTGCTCGGCCTCCTGAACATGTTCTCGGGAGGAGCATTTGCCAATGCCTCCATCTTTGCCCTCGGGATTATGCCGTATATCAGTGCATCCATTGTCATTCAGCTGCTTAGTGTCGCGGTTCCCTACTTCCAGCGCCTCCAGAAAGAAGGCGAGAGTGGCAGGAAAAAGATCAACCAGATCACCCGGTACCTGACGGTATTCATCACCGCCGCACAGGCACCTGCATACCTTGCAAACCTTGTGAGTCAAGTGGGACCTGCAGCCGTGGCGCCGTTTACACCTGAAGGGCCGACACTCTATTTCTACATATCCTCGGTGATCATCCTGATATCCGGTACGATGTTTGTGATGTGGCTGGGTGAAAGGATCACCGAAAGAGGTATCGGCAACGGGATCTCGCTGATTATTATGATCGGAATCATCGCGCAGCTTCCCAATGCGCTTGGATTTGAATTTGTAGCACGTATGGAAGCCGCAGGAGGAGGCTTGGTGATATTCCTTGCCGAACTGATCATTTTGATGTCGGTGGTTGTCCTGGTGATCCTGTTGGTGCAGGGCCAGCGACGAATACCCGTGCAGTTTGCCAAGCGCGTTGTTGGAAACAAGCAATACGGTGGTGTCAGGCAGTATATACCTCTTAAGGTAAATGCTGCCGGTGTGATGCCTATCATCTTTGCCCAGGCCATCATGTTCATCCCGATCACGCTGGCAGGATTCTCTGAGGCCCTGGGAGGCTTTGCCGCTGCGATGTCTGACTTTACCGGCTTCTGGTACAACTTTACCTTTGCTGTGCTGATTATCCTGTTTACCTATTTCTATACAGCCATCACCGTGAACCCAAATCAGATGGCGGAAGACATGAAGAAAAACGGGGGCTTTATCCCCGGGGTGAAACCGGGTAAGCGAACCGCGGAGTTTATCGATAACGTGATGTCGAGGATCACCTTGCCCGGGTCATTGTTCCTGGCCTTTGTGGCCATCATGCCGGCACTGGTGTCACTCATGGGCGTCACAGCACAGTTTGCGCAGTTTTTCGGAGGGACATCCCTGTTGATCATGGTCGGTGTGGTGCTTGATACCCTGCAGCAGATAGAGAGTCACCTCCTGATGCGCCATTATGATGGCCTGACCAAATCAGGTCGAATCAAAGGCCGCTCATCACCCATCGGCATGACAGGATAAAGCATTGAGTGGATGATTCATTACAAGACGAAAGAGGAGATTGACCATATACGCGAAAGTTCTTTACTTGTTGCAAGAACCCATGGAGAGCTTGCCAGGCATATAAGACCAGGCATCAGCACCCTCGAGCTGGATCACATTGCGGAGACCTTCATCAGGGATCACGCTGCAGAACCTGCTTTCAAAGGATATCATGGTTTTCCTTACACCCTGTGTATTTCACCCAATGAGGTAGTGGTGCATGGTTTTCCAGGTGGAAAGATACTGAAGGAGGGAGACATTGTGTCCATTGATTGTGGCGTACTTAAAAACGGGTTTTACGGAGATTCTGCCTATACTTATGCTGTGGGGCAGATCAGCCAGGAGAAAAAACATCTGTTGGAGACCACCTATCGCTGCCTGATGACCGGCATCGAGACCATGCGGGCAGGAAACACGCTTGGAGATGTCTCCTGGTCTATCCAGAAAGTTGCAGAGGATGCCGGATACTCCGTAGTGCGTGAACTCGTGGGTCACGGTGTGGGCAAAAGACTTCACGAGCCTCCGGAGCTGCCCAACCATGGCAGGAAGGGCAGGGGGGAAAAGATAAAGGAAGGTTTGGTGGTTGCCATTGAGCCAATGATCAACATGGGTAAGCGTTTTGTTGTGCAGGAAAAGGATGGTTGGACCATCCGTACCGCTGACAGGCAGCCCTCCGGGCATTATGAGCATACTGTCGCGGTCATCCAGGGAAAGGCTGAACCGCTGTCATCTTTCGCGTTTATCGAAGAAGCTTTGCAAATGAACCCAAACAACACCATCATCATACGATAGACATTATGGCCAAACAACCTTCTATACAACAAGACGGCACGGTTATTGAATCCTTAGGTAATGCCATGTTTCGCGTAGAGCTGGAAAACGGCCACGTGATCACCGCCCATATTTCCGGGAAGATGCGGATGCATTACATCAAAATTCTGCCCGGAGACAAAGTAAAAGTAGAAATGTCGCCCTATGATTTGACCAAGGGGCGCATCACTTTCAGATATAAGTAATTTACACCACAAAAAAACACGGACAAATGAAAGTACAAGTGTCGGTCAAGAAGAGAAGTTCCGATTGCAAGGTAGTGCGTCGCAAGGGGAAGGTATATGTGATCAACAAGAAGAACCCCAAGTTTAAGCAACG
>PUOJ01000164.1 GCA_003552075.1 Bacteroidales bacterium | reverse complement strand
CTGGCCATGATCCTCTCCTTCCTGGCTGCACCACTCTTCGCCCTGCTCAACTACCGGGTAATGTTGCTCGCCCACGTACCGGAGCAATACCAACCCAAAACCTGGGAGCGGATTTTGTCGGTCACAGGTATCCTATTCCTGATAGGCTTTGGTTTGGTGTTTGTATACTGGAGGTTTTTCTAAGATTAAGGCTAAGGCTAAGGTAAAGATTGAGATTGAGAGGGAGTGTCTATAAGTCTGGAAGCTCATCATAGCTTACCGGCTCAATCGCTTCAGGTGTATTCCTGTCCTGGCGGGCATAGTTGAGTTTACGAGACACCGGGTGCGCGCGGATACCCTCCTCACCTGCAGGCTGAATCATCTCTTTTACCATCTTATGGGGAGTTTCCGGGTCCACCCAGGCGGCTTCTGCCTCGCGGGGCAGGATCAGCGGCATTCGCTTCTTCTGGTTGTGGATGATGGCCAGCAAAGGGTTTGCCGGTGTGGTGATGATGCTGAAGGTCTGGATCATCTCACCGGTGGCCTTGTCTGTCCACAGGTCATACAGGCAGCCCAGGCTGAACATATCATCGCCATCGGGATAGATAAAATAGGGATACTTCTTGCCGTCGTGTGCGCGCCACTCAAAAAACCCATCAACAGGCAACAGGCAACGCTGGGTGCGGATACTTTTGCGGAAGGATGGCTTTTCGAAAACTGTCTCACCGACTGCATTCAGGGTGCCGTTGCGGAGTTTATCCGCCAATTCACGGTCTTTGACCCAGTGGGGTATCAGTCCCCAGCTGGCCAGCATCATGCCATCGTGACAAAAAACCGGCAGGTCTGGATGAGCAAAGCCACTCACAAAGTAGTAGGTGGGTAAGGCATCACCCCCCGTATCCTCAGCTTCAAGCTGCGCTTTCCATCCAGGCGGCAGGATGCCCTGGTAGCGCGTAGCCAGTTTGCTGGCTCTCTTTTCTATGAAAGCAATCGAATAGCACATCAAAAACCGTGTTTTGCTTTATATTTTCCGGAACACGCCCGCACATCTCCATCAATGCGATGGGCTGTGGCACAGCCTCAAATTTTAACTTGCTCAGCGGATCAGGCAACAGAAACAAAAAGCTGCAATCCGCCGCCCCAAAGATAGCGGGTTACAGCTTTCACAACACATCGTCCTGCTCCTGGTTGTTTACGCCCCGCCGATCTGCATCTCACGGATGCGGAAAGTGGGTGCTGTAAAGGACCTGTTCATGTCGATGTCGTCGGCCATCATATCGATGTTGTGTAGGATGTCGTTTGCGCTGCCGGCGATGGTAAGTCCCTGCACGGGATGTACGATGCGTCCGTTCTCCACCCAGAACCCACTGGCGCCACCACTGTAATTGCCGTTCACCGGGTTAATGCCATAGCCGGTAACTCCTTTCAGCAGCAGGCCGCGGCTGGTGTTGGCGATGATGTCTTCTGCCTTGTGCGGGCCGGCTTCCACATAAAGGTTATGCGTGCTGATGCCCGGCAGACTGGTAAATCCGCCTCTTGATGCATTTCCGGTGCTTGCGACACCTGCCCGGTTGGCCGCATAGGTGTTGTAGAGAAATCCACGAAGGACGCCTTTCTCTACCAGTGTACGGGTGGCAGTAGGCACCCCTTCGCCGTCGAAAGGCTTGCTGCCAAGCCCCTTGGGCCGCAAGCCATCATCCACGAGGGTCAGCAGCTCTGAGGCAAACTGTTCATCCATGGCGTCCTGCAGGAAGCTTGCGCCCTGCTGCACCCTGTTTCCGTTGATGGCTGTGATGATGCCACCGATAATCGACCGGGCCACGGCGGGGTCGAAAATTACGGCCGCACGCTGTGTAGGCACCATCTGTGGATCCAACATCTCGTAGGCCTTCTTTGCGGCTTCCGCTGCGATGCTTTCGAGCGACTCCAGGTCTGCGAAATAGCGGCGCGAGCAAAACTCCCTTCCTGTATGGCGCTGATCGCCTTTTTCTGCGACCACCCCTACCCCGATGGAGCAGGAGCCGGCCTGATAGCTCTTGGATAAACCCCGGGAGTTGGCAATGAACATCCGCGATTCCCGCTCCCCGAAAGAAGCACCTGAGCTGTTTTTTATGCGTTCATCCTGCATGGCCAGCGCTTCGAGTTGCAGGGCCATGTCGATCTTCTTGTCCATGCTCACCTTTGCGACCTCCGGGTCATGGAGCCCTTCCACCTCCTGGTGGGCCTGCTCCCCAGGCAGGGCATTGTATTCATCCGGCGTGGTCAGTTTGGCAAATGCGATGGCCCGATCCAGGGTATCGTCCAGCGAACGCTCGCTTAAATCGTTGCTATGGCTGAATCCCATGCCGCCATCCACGATGACGCGAAAGCCCACGCCTCCTGCGTCAGACTCCTGGATGGTTTCCAGGTCTTCCTGGCGAACCCGGATTGACAGGTTGCGGCTGGTCTGCAAGTACACCTCCACTTCATCTGCCCCACGACGCAAACCCCTGTTAACCAGTTTTTCTGCTAATGCTTTATAATCCATGATTGTCTCTTTTT
>PUOJ01000078.1 GCA_003552075.1 Bacteroidales bacterium | reverse complement strand
TCTTGATGATCCTTTACCTTGGATAAAACACCTCAAACCCAATAAATTATTCAAAGGTGGGGACTATACCTACGACACAATCAGAGGTGCGGACTTCGTCACTGAAAACGGGGGCGAAGTGATAATTATTCCCCGTTTAGACGGGTATGCGTCCTCTCTGCTATACATATAAGGGATTATTATTCTATGGTACACAAAGAACAAACGACACTGACACTTGAAAATAAACATATTCTGATCACTGGGGCTAACGGATTTATAGGCTCCAACTTGGTTAGGTACTTGAATAGGATCCTAGGGCCTGAAGGATCTAGATACCGCCTCTTCTTAATCGGGGGAAGACGATCACCTAAACATATGTACCCTTTACTAGGGTGTAATTATAGAGAGTATTATGAGTACGATAATCTACTTGATGATCCCGACCACATAGGAAAAATCGTACATCATATTCAACCCGATATAGTTATTCATCTAGGTAGCGATCCTCGAACAGGGATACCAGAGGATGGAGATGCTCAGTATCGTAAGAACGAGAAATTCGCTCTTGACCTGTTTAGGGCTTTCAAACACGAAAGGCGAGATATAGGACAACGATCGGTTTTCATCAATGCCAGCAGCGCTGCCATTTATGGTAACAATTTCAATGAAGACCATATGATTAACGTTGAAGAAGATCGACCTAACCCTCTAAATACTTACGCCCTTTACAAAAGAAGAGTCGAGCAGGGCCTATTTGATACCTTGAAGATGAGAGGGCAAACTCCTGTTGAACATAAGAATTCTCCCTTGGTATTCAACCTCCGGCTTTTCAATGTGTATGGACAAGGTGAGTTATACAAATACATCGAAGGTAAAGGAAGCTCTTACGTCGGCTCCGCAGTAGGTAGATTCATTACCAAGCTCGAAGCTGCTATGAAAGTATCTTCCGGTGAACCCTATACGTTGCATCCTTCCTACGCCCCTCTCTATAAAAAGTTAACTTCCTTACATTCACCGGATCCGGAATATATGGATGCTCTGCCTCGAATCTGTACAGCTTCCCCTATATGGTCGCCTGAAGAAATGGCACGTGATTGGATTTATGTTAATGACGTAGTTGGGTACATTACCATGTTCGCCTCTACAGTATCTTCATCCCTTTCATTTACTCAAGACACCCTCGAGCATACAATTTACAATGTTGGGTCAGGGAAAGCTATGAGTTGGGTAGATGTGGCAGAGGGGACTAGAGAAGGAATCCAAGATGCTATTATTCAATACGCCAACACCCTAGGAATAAGCATAGAGAAAAAGGAATACCTTTCTGGCCGGCGAGCATATCAACCTATTGGTCATAATATGACAAAAGCACTTGAGCGGTTAATGACGCAATACGTCACCTATGAACACGATGACAAAGAGGGGAGACGTATACCAGCGTTATTAGATAAACAAGGCTCAAGTATCAATTGGAATACATATCAGTATTTCACTCGCGCTGATATGATGAAGACTAATGCGCTGAAGACTGACATGGGCTATAATTTTTCTCTTACACCCCTCCGACGAGGAGTATGGGAAACCCTCGAGTTTACTTTGAATAACTTTGGAAACCCATTGAGGAAAAGCTATGATAGAAAATGAGAATCTACATCGAGACGTGTCGACGCGTCTAGACGCATGTGACATGATAGAAAAGAAGTTGAATGAGATCGATGCTCTACAACGTATGATATATGACAACCAGTCCGATCTCAGTGATCTTGTCTCTCGTGCAGCAAAGCTTATAGCCAACCTGAATAAAAACAAAGGTATGTTGTACGCTACAGGAAATGGAGGTGCAATGGCTACAGCCTCTCACCTTGTTGCTGAACTCTCAGGAAGATTCAAATACGAAAACACCACAGTGCCAGCATCGACTCTTGGGACAGATGCAGCGTTGACTACAGCATTAGGTAATGATTATCGAAGTTTTGATGATATTCTAATGAGAGAGGTGACAGCGAAGGTTCGATCTGGTGATGTATTCGTTGGTCTCACCACCTCTGGATCTTTCAACATACTTCAAGCGGCAGCAGAGGCCCTTGAGCGTAATGCGAAGGTGATTCTTCTAATAGGTGAGGAAAAAGATAACAAGAACGTAAAGTTTGAGACCAGAATCCGTCAGCGTGTGGTAGGCGGGATATATAAGGAGATGGTTGTGATCCCTTGTTATGGATTCACCCACACACCTATCATTCAAGAATACCACATGATGATAGTTCATCTCATATGTGAAATGGTCGACGAGATACTTGTCAATGGAGGAATAGAATATGAAGAAGGGTAGAGGATCAGCAAGCGTTGGTAGGTTTCAACACCCGATGATCAAGTATAGGTATGAGGCGAATATCAAAGAGGCCCAGAAGGCAACAGAGGCCACAGGTAAGGAAGTTGAACCTGATCCTGTGAAAGTTAGATTCATGGAGTCAGGTAAGAAAGGAACCCCGATCAGGAAGCACACAGGACCGAATCGCCATGAGAGGCGACAAAGAGAAGCAACCTCTATGCGTCC